>NZ_JTHF01000158.1 GCF_001043895.1 Methylobacterium indicum | reverse complement strand
CGCCGCCGGCGGCGCCTCGGTGCTGGTGATCGACCTCGACCCGCAGGCGAGCGCCTCGGTCTGCTTTGCCGGCGATGCCGTCCTCGCCGAGATGATCACCGGGGGACGCACCCTCGACTACTATCTCGGCCTGCGCATCGTCGACCGCGACAAGGCCACCTTGCCGGACTTCATCCGCGATCACGTCTCGAGCACCACGCATCTCGGCGAGCCGCTGCCGATCTCGCTCCTCGCCTCCGGCCCGTCGCTGCGCATCGTCGAGCGCGAGATCATCTATGCGCTCACCAAGCGCAAATACTCGATGCACGCCATCGAGGGCCACCTGTGGAAGTTGTTTCAGGAAGACTTCGCACCCTTGCGCGAACAGTACGACTACGTGCTGTTCGACTGCGCGCCCGGCATCTCGCCGATGACCGAGGTGGCGATCCGGGCGAGCGACCTCGTGGTGGTCGCCTGCATCTCGGATTTCCTGTCCACCTACGGGCTGAAGGCGTTCTACGAGACGATCTGGGGCGTCGGCAGCGCCTCGGAGAGCATGCTGGCCCCCAAGAAGCCCCCGCATGTCCTGATCACCCGCTGGCAGAACACCAAGCAGCAGGCCACCACCTACGCCACCCTGCAGGCGAGCGCCGCGGCGGACGACGCGCGCTTCCGCCTGTTCCGGACCCGCGTGCCGCAATCGGCCGCCCTGGCGAACGCGCTGACCCTCGAGTATCAGACCTTTGCCAACAAGTATCGCGACGCCACCCGCGACCTGATCGGCGAGGTGATCACGCCCGTGGTGGCCGAGCTGAAGGAGGCCCTGGATGGCGCTTGAGATCGACGGCCTCGCGGTTTTGTGCGCGATCGCGGAGGCACCCGAGGCCTTCCCGGCGATCCGCAGCGACGTGACCAAGGCCGCCCACGCCCTGGTGACCAAGCAGCTGAAGGCCAAGACCCTCGATCTCCCGGGCCTGCGCGCCGTGCGCGAAGCCCTGGGCCCGCAGCCCCTGGCGCTGATCGTCGACGGGCTGAAGGATGCCGAGGTGAAGGCCCTGGCGACCCGCCTCGACAAGCACCACCCGGACCTCAAGGACGCGCCGGCGGTGACCCATCGCCGTCACCTGATGGCGCTCGCCGGCACTCTCGCGCCCGTCTCCGCACCGGCGGCGAAGCCGAAGGCCAAGGCGCCGGCACGGCCCAGGGCCGGTGCGAAGTCAGCGGCCAAGTCCGCGGCCGGTCCCGCCGCCGAGCCGGCCGCCGCCTCCGCCGAGGGCCCGACCGCGGCATCCCCGGCCGCACCCGCGGATGCCCTCGCATCCGCCGCGATGGCGGCCCGCCCGCCGCGGCGACCGCGGCAGCAGGATTGACGGGACCGGGGCGATGGACACCGATGCCCCGAACCCGCCTCGTCGCCCGACGGCCGCGGCTCTCCTACTCCTCGGGGCCGCCGGCCTCGCCGCGGCCGCCCCGGTGCTGCTTCCGGCCGCCGACCGGGCCTGGCACCTGCGCGAGGCGGCCGACGACCCGGAGACGCTGGCGGCGCTCCGACTGCCCGCTATGGCCGATGCGGAACGGATCGGGGCCGGGCTCGACGCCGCGATGGCGTCCGGCGACGACGACCTCGCCCGCAGCTTTCTGGCACTCGCGGACGAGCGCGGCGTGGCGGTCTCGCCCGACCGCCGGGCGCGGGTGGCGGCGCTCGCCGCGGATGCCCCGCGCCGGGCGCTGTCGGAGGCCGCCGCCGGCTTCGTCAGCGGGGAGGGGGCCGGGCCGGCCGGCCTCGCCGGAGCGGTGGCGGGGGATCTCGTCGGCTATGGCGACCTGCGCGACCTGTGGCGCGAGGGCGGGCGCTTCTCGCGCGGCGAAGCCTACGACCCGCTGATCCTCGGCCTCGCCGCCGCCGGGCTGGCGCTGACCGGGGCGACCGTCCTGTCCCTCGGCACCAGCGTGCCGGTCCATGCCGGCACCACGACGCTGAAGCTCGCGGCCCGCACCGGCAAGCTGTCGCGGCCGCTCGCGGCCCGGCTCGGCCGCGCTGCTGCCGCCGCCGTCGACCGGGAAGCTCTGGGATTGACCGCCGCGGCGGCCGGCCGGCTCGATCTCACGGCCCTGCGCCGGGGCGCCACGGGGGTGCTGCGCCCCGGACCGTTCCGCGAGCTGCGCACCGTCGGCGAGCAATCGGCCCGGATCCAGGCGCGGCTCGGAACGCGCGGCACTCTCCAGGCCCTGTCGGTGGCGGAGAACGCCGACGACCTGCGCCGCGTCGCCCGCCTGTCGGAAGGGATGGGTGGGCGCACCCGCGCGGTCCTCGCGCTCCTCGGTCGCGGCGCCCTGGTGCTCGGATCGGGCTTGCTCGCGGTGCTCCAGGGGCTCTGGCTCGGCCTCGCCTGGTTTCTCGCCGCCGCCCTTTTTTGCCGCCGGGCCGGTACGGCGCTCGGCCGCCTGATCTGGCCCCGGCGGGCCCGCCATCCTCGCGGTCGAGGCGCACCGGCTCCCGTCAGCGGATCGGCGGTCGCCCGGGCGTCTCAGGGTCATGAATCGGCACGCCGGACAAGGCCGGCGATGCGCCTGAACAGCAGACCGGCAGATCTCGCGAAATGCGGTTCAGCCGAACAGGCCGGCGATCAGGCTGCCGGCCACCGCGACGACCGCGAGCGTCGCGATGAAACGGATGTCGTCGAGTTTTTCCCTGATCATCGCCGAGCCTCCGCCGTCCTGTAACTGGCTGCCGTGTAGGGCCTGACGCGCGGCCGTGCAGTGTGCATTCGCACCCGTGCTTGATGAACGGTGAACATCGCCGGCCGGCAATGCCGCGGCTCGGGCAAGCCGATGCCAAGCAACTGGGGCGATGCGTGAAACGACGTGAAATCAATGCCGTCAGGGCCGGCTTGGCCGTTGACAGGAGGCCTCGCACCTAAGAAAAAGGGCCACACCGAAGTGTGGCCCAAGTCTAGGGAGGAAACGCCCAAAGAGGGCAGCAACGCCGCGACGCCATCGCCGCGTTGCCCAACCAAGCTAGGCCCTGCCGGCATCGCTGGCAAGGGCCCGCTGGGCGTTTCGTGGCATTGACGACGCAGGTGATGCGTCGTGGCAACGCTTCCATCACGGACCCCGATCGGGGACCCCGTGTCGCCCCCCGGCGTTTCGCTCTCGTCCGCCGCCCCTGGGGAGAGTGCCGTGACGACGTCCCCCGATCCCGTGAACCCGGCCCACATCACCCGGTCCATCCCGGTTCGCGGCCTCACCCTCGCCGTCACCGAGGCCGGTCCCGCCGACGGACCGCTCACGGTGCTGCTGCACGGCTTTCCCGAGACGCGGCGGAGCTGGAAGCGCCAGATCGGCCCGCTCGCGGACGCCGGCCTGCGGGTGGTGGCGCCGGACCAGCGCGGCTACGGCGAGTCGAGCCGGCCCGGGGACCTCGCCGCCTATCACCTCGACCGGCTCGCCGGCGACGTCATCGGCCTCGCCGACGCCTTCGGGCAGGAGCGCCTGCGTCTCGTCGGGCACGATTGGGGCGGCCTCGTCGCATGGTGGGCGGCGGCCCGCTTCCCCGACCGGATCGACAGGGTGGCGATCCTGAACGCGCCGCACCCGGACGTCTTCGGCGCCTATGCCCGCCGCCACCCGAGCCAGGCCCTTCGCAGCTTTTACGTGGGGTTCTTCCAGCTGCCCGGCTTGCCGGAGGCCCTGCTGCGGGCCGGAGACTGCGCCGCCCTGAAACGGGCCCTCACCGCGTCGAGCCGCCCCGGCACCTTCGGGCCGGACGATCTGGCGGCCTACTCCGCCGCCTGGCGCAGGCCAGGCGCGATCACTGCGATGCTGAACTGGTACCGGGCCCTGCGCCTGCCGCGGGAGCCCGCCCCCGGGCCGATCCGGCCGCCGGTCCTGGTGCTGTGGGGCGAGCGCGACACGGCGCTCGAGCGCGGCCTCGCCGCCGAGAGCCTGCGCCTCTGCGCGCAGGGCGCCGTGCGGTACGTCCCGGAGGCGACCCATTGGCTCCAGCACGAGGAGCCGGAGGCGGTCAACGACGCCCTGATCGGGTTCCTGACCGCGGAGATCCGAGCCGCTCCATCGGATCAGGTCTGATCGCCGAACAGCAACCGTTGCGTCGCCGCCGTCACGTCGTCCTGGCGCATCAGGCTCTCGCCGACGAGCAGCGTGCGGATCCCCGCCCGGCCCAGCACCTGCGCGTCCGCATGGCCGCCGATGCCGCTCTCGCCGACCAGGATCCGGTCGGCCGGCACCAGCGGGCTCAGGCGCACCGCGTTGTCGAGGGAAACCTCGAAGGTGCGCAGGGACCGGTTGTTCACGCCGATAAGCCGCGTGCCGAGGGGGATGGCGCGTGCCAGCTCGGCCTCGTCGTGCACCTCGACCAGCACGTCCATGCCGAGGTCATGGGCGGTCTCGACCAGGGCCGCGGCCTCCTCGTCGTCGAGGCTCGCCATGATGACCAGGATGCAGTCGGCCCCCCAGGCCCGGGCCTCCACCACCTGGTAGGGCTCGAACAGGAAGTCCTTGCGCAGGACCGGCAGGGAGCAGGCGGCGCGGGCCGCCGTGAGGTATTCGGGCTTGCCCTTGAACGAGGGCTCGTCGGTGAGCACCGACAGGCAGGTGGCCCCGCCCGCCTCGTAGGCGCGGGCGAGCGCCGGAGGATCGAAATCCTCGCGGATCAGGCCGCGGGACGGCGAGGCCTTCTTGATCTCGGCGATCAGCGCGAAGCGGTCCTGCGCGACATGCGCGGCGATCGCGTCGGCGAAGCCCCGGGGCGGATCCACCTTGGCGACGCGCTTCTCGAGTTCGGCCAGCGGCACGCGCAGCTTCGCCGCCGCGATCTCGCGCCGCTTGTAGGCCTCGATATGGGCGAGGACGTCGGCCGGGCGCGGCCGGGCCTCGTCCTCCGGGTGCGTCGTGTCGATGTCGGACAAGGCCGTGCCTCCCCTCGGGGATGTCGGGGGTCGATCGGGTATAGCAGGAAAGCGGCCCGGGCGGACGGCCCGGATCCGATCACGTGGTGGAGACGGCCGCCAGGCGCTCCAGCACCGCGCGGGCCGCGCCGGTATCGATCGCCTGCGCGGCCCGGGCGACGCCGTCCTGCAGGCTCTCGACCCGGCCGGCGACCACCAGGGCGGCCGCGGCGTTCAGGACGCCGATGTCGCGGTAGGGGGTGCGGGCGCCGTCGAGCACGGCGCGCAGGGCCGCCGCGTTGTGGGCCGGATCGCCGCCGCGCAGCTCCTCGGGCTGGGCGAGGCGCAGGCCCACCTCCCGCGGATCGAGGGTGAAGCGGCGGATCGCGCCGTCCTCGAGCGCCACCACGGCGGTCGGGCCGGTGGTGGTGATCTCGTCGAGGCCGTCGGAGCCGTGCACGGTCCAGACCCGGCGGCTGCCGAGCTCGGCCAGCACCCGGGTCATCGGCTCGGCGAGCGAGGGGGCGTAGACGCCGAGCAGCTGCGCCGGCACGCCGGCCGGATTGCACAGGGGGCCGAGCACGTTGAACAGCGTGCGGGTGCCGATCTCGACCCGCACCGGCGCGACGTGGCGCATCGA
The DNA here is from genome assembly GCF_001043895.1 of Methylobacterium indicum. GTDB lineage: Bacteria > Pseudomonadota > Alphaproteobacteria > Rhizobiales > Beijerinckiaceae > Methylobacterium > Methylobacterium indicum. Next base: position 2,000 of record NZ_JTHF01000158.1, on the reverse strand, counting down.
GGCATGATGCGCCTGGGCGAACATGAAGCACAGGCCCGCCTCGGCGAGGCAGCGGGCGAGATGGTCCGGCGTCAGGCCGATGCCGACGCCGAGGGCCGACAGGACGTCGGCGGCGCCGGAGCGGGACGAGGCGGCGCGGTTGCCGTGCTTGGCCACCGGCACGCCGCAGGCGGCGGTGACGATCGAGGCCAGGGTCGAGACGTTGTAGCTGCCCGAGTGATCGCCGCCGGTGCCGACGATGTCGACCGCGCCCTCGGGCGCGACCACGCGGGTCATGCGCTCGCGCAGCGCCGCGGCCGCGCCGGTGATCTCGTCCAGAGCCTCGCCGCGGACGTGCAGCGCCATCAGGAAGGCGCCGGCCTGGGCGTGGGTCACCTCGCCGGAGAGCAGGTGGTCGAAGGCGCGACGCGCCTCCTCGCGCGTCAGCGCGGCGCCCGTGGCGACCTTCGCCAGGTAGGGCTTGAACGAGTCCATGACGATAACGAGCCTGATCTCAGCGCGGGCTTAAAGGGCCGGTCCCGTCAATGCACATCTCGGCCGCGCTTGTCACCCCGGGCGCCGACATTCCGGGCCCCGGCATTCCAGACGGAGGCGAGGTCGAGGAAATTGCGCACCATCGTCTCGCCGTGCTGCGACAGGATGCTCTCGGGGTGGAACTGCACCCCGTGGACCGGCCGCTCGGCGTGTTCGAGCGCCATGATCAGCCCGTCCGCCTCCGCGGTCACGACGAGGTTCGCCGGGCACGTCGTGCGCTCGACGACGAGGGAGTGGTAGCGCGTCGCGGCGAACGGCCCGTTGATGCCGCGAAACAGCCCCGTGGCCCGGTGCTGCACGCGCGACACCTTGCCGTGCATCGGGGCCGGGGCCCGCACCACGTCGCCCCCGAAGGCCTGGCCGATCGCCTGGAGGCCGAGGCAGACGCCGAGCATCGGGATCTCGTCGCTCAACTCCCGCACCACGTCGAGGCACACTCCGGCCTCGCTCGGCGTGCACGGCCCGGGCGACAGCACCAGGGCGTCGGGGGCGCGCCGGCGGATGTCCTCCACGGTGATCGCGTCGTTGCGCACGACCTCGATCGCGCCGGCGAGCGGCCCGATCAGGTGGACGAGATTCCAGGTGAAGGAATCGTAGTTGTCGATGACCAGGATGTCGGACATGGGAGGCGCCTCTCGCGGCGCGGTGTGGGGCTTGGGGCGGCGCGAGGTCAAGGGGGCGGGGCGCGGCGCCTCAAATACGTACGGGGTGACGGCGCTCGATCGAGGACGATCCCTGGCCGGGCGCCGAGGAATGCTGCCTCCCACTCTCGACCTCATCCTGAGGTGTCGGCGATCGGAGATCGCAGTCGATCGAAGATCGACTGACCTCGAAGGAGGGGTCAAGAGAACGCAGCGGCATCTGGAGCCCTCCTTCGAGGCTCCTTTCAGTCTGCGATCTCCGATCGCCGGCACCTCAGGATGAGATCGAGGGTGGGATCAAGATTTTAAAGCAAATTTGCCACCATCAGAAAAAAACCCGCCCACCTCTCGCGAGGCTGGCGGGCGTCAAGTCGAGGGTCCGTCCCTGTTGGGCGGCTCGTGGCCTATTCCCGCTCGCCGGTCAGGCTCAGCAGCATCTGGAACAGGTTGATGAAGTTCAGGTAGAGCGACAGGGCGCCGAACACCGCGAGCTTGGACTTGGCTTCCTCACCCCAGTTCTCGGCATATTGCTCCTTGATCGACTGGGTGTCGTAGGCGGTCAGCCCGGTGAAGATCACGACGCCGATAAGCGAGATCGCGAATTGCAGCGCGCTCGAGGCCAGGACGATGTTGACCAGGCTGGCGATGACGAGGCCGATCAGGCCCATCACCAGGAACGAGCCCATCTTCGAGAGGTCGCGCTTGGTGGTGTAGCCGTAGAGGCTGGTCGCCCCGAACATCGCCGCGGTGATGAAGAAGGTGCGGGCGATGCTGGTGCCGGTGAAGACCAGGAAGATCGAGGCGAGCGACAGCCCCATCACCCCG
>NZ_JTHF01000157.1 GCF_001043895.1 Methylobacterium indicum | reverse complement strand
GACCGCCCCCCCGCACCGGAGACGTCCCCCATGACCAGCGGTACCCTCGCGAGCGGCGGCACGGCCGTCGCGCCCCCGACCGATGCCGGCCGCGCCGGCATCCTGACGCTCTTCCTCGTCGCCCTCGTGGTGGTGACCATCGCGGAGGCGATCGGCAACGTCGCCATCCCGCTCGGGCACGGCAAGATCATCCTGCTGCCGCTGCTCTGGGCCCTGCTGATGGGCGGGGGCCTCGGGCTGGCCGCGCCGCGCCTGCCCCGCTCCTTACGGCTGCCCGTGGCGCTCCAGCACGCCGCGGGCGCGATCCTGCAGCCGGCCCTGCTGCTCTTCGTCGCCAAGCTCGGCCTCCTCGTCGGCGGCTCGCTGCCGAAGATCCTGAGCGCCGGCTGGGCCCTCGCCTTCCAGGAATTCGGCCACTTCTTCGGCACGATGGTGTTCGGCCTGCCCGTGGCGCTCTTGCTCGGCCTCAAGCGCGAGGCGATCGGCGCCACCTTCTCGGTCGGGCGCGAGCCGAGCCTCGCGATTATCGGCGAGCGCTTCGGCATGGATTCGCCGGAAGGCCGCGGCGTGCTGGCCGAGTACCTCACCGGCACGGTGTTCGGGGCGGTGTTCATCGCGGTGCTGGCCGGGCTGATCGCGAGCCTCGGCATCTTCAACCCGCTGGCGCTCGCCATGGGCGCCGGCGTCGGCTCGGGCAGCATGATGGCCGCGGCGGCCGGCGCCATCGCGGCGCAGCAGACGCCCGAGATGGCCAAGGAGGTCGCCACCTTCGCGGCGGCGAGCAACCTCATCACCACCACCATCGGCACCTATTTCACGCTGTTCCTGTCGCTTCCGTTCACGATCTGGGCCTACGGCGTGCTGGAGCCGATCCTCGGCCGGGGCCGCGGCCGGACCGAGGCCGCACCCGAACCGGCCACCGCGGTCGCGGCCCATGCCGCCCCGGCCTTCGGGCTGCCGGCGCTGGTGCTGATCTGGCTCGCCACGGCGGCGTTCGGCCTCATCGGCAACCGGCTCACCTACGGCACGGCGATCGACGGTCAGGTGCTGATCGGTGCAGCCATCATCGTGGGTGCGGTGATCGTCGGCGAGGTGCTCTACCGCCTCGCCGGACGCCGGCTGCCGGCGGTAGTCTGGGTGTCGCTGATCGGCATGGCTCTCACCTATCCGGGCACGCCGTTCTCGGCCGAGATCGCGGCAGCGACGGGCCGGATCAACTTCCTGGCGCTCGCCACCCCGATCCTCGCCTTCGCGGGCCTGTCGCTCGCCAAGGACTTTCCGGCCTTCCGCCGCCTCGGCTGGCGCATCGTGGTGGTGTCGTTCATGGCCAATGCCGGCACGTTCCTGGGCGCGGCCCTGATCGCCCAGTTCTGGATGCCCCCGCCGGTGTGAGGAGCGCTCCCGCCGAACCCTCCCCCCTGTGCGGGGGAGGGTGGCCTGCTCCGTGGGCCGGGAGAGGGGCAGCGCGACGCTGGTTCAGGAGGCGCCCGCCAGAACGGTGCCACCATATCCGGAAGCGGCGTCCCCTCTCCCGCCCCGCGCACGAGTGCTTCGCACTCGCCGCGGGGCCCCCTCCCCCGCAATGGGGGGAGGGTTGAGGCGCGAGCCCGTGGCCCGACGATCTCTCCTAGACCCGATACTTCCCGTTCCGCTTCACCATCACGGTCGTGCCGACCGGGACGCGGTTGTAGAGGTCGACCACGTCCTCGTTCAGCATGCGCACGCAGCCCGAGGACATCTGCTCGCCGATGCTCCAGGGCTCGTTGGTGCCGTGGATGCGAAAGAGGATGTCGCGGCCGCCCTGGTAGAGGTAGAGGGCGCGGGCGCCCAGCGGGTTGTCGATGCCGCCTTTGCGGTTACGCGGCAGGTCGGGGTTGAGGCTGACCATCTTGGCGGTCGGCCCCCAATCGGGCCAGACGCCCTTGCGGCCGACCGTGGCGGTCCCCTTCCAGGAGAAGCCGAGCTTGCCGACGCCGACGCCGTAGCGGCGCGCCTGGCCGCCCTCCTGGACGAGGTAGAGGAAGCGCTCGTCGATATCGACCACGACGGTGCCGGGCTTCTCCAGACCGGTATAGGCGACGGTCTGGGGCCGGTATTTCGGGTCCATCCGGCTACGGTCGACCAGCGGCACGTCGTAGGGCTGGTCGGGCATGGTGCCGATGTACCAGGCCGCATCCGGATCGACGGCCGCCACCTGGGCGGGACCGCGGGCGTTGCAGGCCGCGAGCGGCAGCCCGGCGAGGAGGGCGAGGACGAGGCGGCGCGGCGGCATCGGAAAGCGACCTTTCGGCGGGACGGGCGGATCGGCGGCCCGTCGCTGGACAGGGGCCCATGCCTAGCCGCTCTCGCCGCCCCAGGTTGTGTCCCGCCGGACTCAGGAGGCCGGGAAAGTCGGAGCCTCCGCCTCAGGCCGCCGCCGCCATCCAGGGCCCCGCGGACGCGGCGACGAGGGCGCGCAGGTCCGCCGCCGGGACCGGGCGGCTGAACAGGAAGCCCTGCACCTCGTCGCAGCCGCTGCGCCGCAGGACGGAGAGCTGCGCCTCGGTCTCGACGCCCTCCGCGACCGTGGTGATGCCGAGGCTGGCGCCGAGCCCGATCACCGCCTGCACCACCGCCAGAGCCGCGGCCTCGTGGCCGAGCGCCGCGGTGAACGAGCGGTCGATCTTGATCTTGTCGAACGGAAAGGCACGCAGGTAGCTCAGCGAGGCGTAGCCGGTGCCGAAATCGTCGATGGCGATGCGCACCCCGAGGCCGCGCAGGCGGTGCAGCACCGCGATGTTGGCGGCGCTTTCCTCCAGCATCACCTGCTCGGTGATCTCGAGCTCGAGCCGCACCGGGTCGAGGCCCGATTCGGCGAGCGCCCGGGCCACGGTGCCGACGAGGTCGGGGGTGCGGAACTGGGCCGGCGAGAGGTTGACGGCGATCCGCACCGGGCGCGGCCAGGCGGCGGCCTCGCGGCAGGCCCGGGCCAGCACCCACTCGCCCAAGGGCGCGATCAGCCCGGTCTCCTCGGCCACCGGGATGAAATCCGCCGGCGAGACGAAGCCGCGCTCGGGGTGGCGCCAGCGCAGCAGCGCCTCGCAGCCCGTCACCGCGAGGCTGCGCGCGTCGACGAGGGGCTGGTAGTGGACCTCCAGCGCCTCCGCGGCCATCGCCGCCCGCAGGTCGCGTTCGAGGGAGCGGCGGCCCTGGAGCGCCGCGTCCATGGCGGGCTCGAACAGGCGCCGGGTGCGCCGGCCGTCGGCCTTGGCGGCGTAGAGGGCGGTATCGGCCTTGCGCAGGAGCCCGTCGGGATCCCGGCCATGCTCGGGCGCGTGGGCGAGGCCGATGCTGACCCCGACCGTGACGTCCTGGCCGTCGAGCGCGAAGGGCCGGCAGAGGGCAGCGATGATCCGGTCGGCGAGGGCCAGAAGGGCCGGCCGCTCGGCCCGGTGCAGGATCGCGAACTCGTCGCCGCCGAGCCGTGCCACCAGCCCGTCGGCCGTCAGGCAGGCGCGCAGGCGCTCGGCGACCTGGCGCAGCAGCGCGTCGCCCGCCGGGTGGCCGAGGGTGTCGTTGACGAGCTTGAAGTGGTCGAGATCGAGGCAGAGCAGCCCGACCGGGACCTCTGCCGCCACCGCCTCGGCCAGCCGGTCGTGGAACAGCACGCGGTTCGGCAGGCCCGTGAGGGCATCGTGATGGGCCATGTGGGCGATGCGCCGCTCGGCCCGGCGCTGCTCGGTCACGTCGACGCAGGCGTTCAGGGTGGCGCTCACGCCCTCGAACGGGATCGGCCCGGAAAACACCTCGACGTCGATGACGCTGCCGTCCCGGCGGCGGTGGCGCTGGGACGGCCCGCCCGCGCCCGGGGCCACGAGGTCGCCGGCCGACAGGTGCAGGAAGTCCTCGCGCGGGAAGCCGTAATGGCCGGTGGCGGCGTCGTTGACCGCCAGCACGGCCCCGTCCTCGCCCGAGAGCCACATCGGCACCGGGTTGTGCTCGAACAGGAGGCGCGCCGAGGCCTCCCGCGCCTTCAGGTCGCCGATATCCGTGAGGGTCACGCCGAGGAGATCGCCGATCGCCGCGATCTCGACGCGGAGATGCAGCAGGCTGCCATCCGCCCGGGTGTAGGAGGTCTCGTAATGGCGCTTGTCGCCGGACAAGGCGGCGCTCAGGCGCGCGAGCATCGGCGCGACCGTCGCGGCCGGGAGAAACGTCGACAGGCGCCGCCACTGCGCCCGCTCGACGGTGGTGCGCATCATCGCGGCGGCGGCGTCGTTGAGGGACAGGATGCGGAAATCCGTGACCGCTCCGGCGCCGTCCCGCACGGTCGTGATAGCCGCCATGCCCTGCCGGGTGGAGCGAAACAGGGTCTTGAGGAGGTTCGTCCGCGTCGTCCTGCCGGCGAGGCACAGAAGCACCAGCCCCCCGGACCGGCCGGCCATCGGCAGGCCGACCATCTCGGTGGTGTAGGCGACGCCGCCCGCCACCCGGGCGCAGGGCGTGCGGACCGGCTCCCCGCCGGCGAGGGCCTCGGCGACGATCTCGCGCAGGGCGTACGAGAGCCCGCCGGTCACCTCGTCGAGGGCGCGGTCGGCCCAGGCGGAGCCCGGTGCCGCTCCCGGTTCGGAGCGTCCGAGCCACTCCTCGAAGGTCTCGCCGACCCAGAGGAGGCGGGGGCTGGCGAACGACGCGTCCACCAGGGCGGACCGGCTCGCCATGCGGCCGAGATTGCCCAGGACCAGGTCCTCGTAGGCCGGCAATCCGCGGATGGCGGCCTTCGCGGCGTGCCAGCGGTGCAGCAGCCCCTCGGTGCCGTCGCGCGTCGCGTTCCCGCTCATCCCGTCCGATCCGAACCCGCAACCGTCCGAGCAGTAGCGGGCCCGCGACTTCCAGACCGTTAAATCGAGCCGGCTCGGTATCCGGATTCGGGCCGGCTCGATTTAACGGTCT
>NZ_JTHF01000156.1 GCF_001043895.1 Methylobacterium indicum | reverse complement strand
CCACCCGCGACCCCGCCCTCGACGACCTCGACCCCAAGAGCGCGCAGAGCCTCCACGCCGCCCTCTCGGCGGAGATCGCGGAGCACGACCGGCGCTACCACGGCGAGGATGCGCCGACGATCTCGGATGCCGAGTACGACGCCCTGCGCCGCCGGCTCGAGAGCATCGAGGCGCGGTTTCCCGATCTCGCCGGCACCGGCGAGGCCTCGGCCAGCGTCGGCGCCAAGGCGTCGGACAAGTTCGCCAAGGTGCGGCACGCGGTGCCGATGCTCTCCCTCGGCAACGCCTTCTCGGACGAGGAGATCGGCGACTTCGTCGAGCGGGTGCGCCGCTTCCTCGGTCTCTTGGGCGGGGAGCCCGTCGCCTTCACGGCGGAGCCGAAGATCGACGGCCTGTCCCTGTCGCTGCGCTACGAGAACGGGCGCCTCGTCACCGCGGCGACGCGCGGCGACGGCGAGGTCGGCGAGGACGTGACCGCCAACGTGCGGACGATCCGGGAGATTCCGGAAGAGCTGGCCGGCGCGGACTGGCCCGACGTGTGCGAGGTGCGCGGCGAGGTCTACCTGTCGCATACGGACTTCGCCGGCATCAACGCCCGCCAGGAGGCGGCCGGCAAGCCGCTCTTCGCCAATCCGCGCAACGCCGCCGCCGGCTCGCTGCGCCAGCTCGATGCCGGCATCACCGCCTCGCGGCCCTTGCGCTTCTTCGCCTACGCGGCCGGCGAGATGTCGGACCAGCCGGCCGAGTCGCAGTTCGAGATGATCGAGGCCTTCAAGGGCTGGGGCCTGCCCGTGAACCCGCTGACGGTGCTGTGCGCCGACGCGGCCGCGATGCTGGCGCATTACCGGATGATCGAGGCCAGGCGCGCCGATCTCGGCTACGACATCGACGGCGTCGTCTACAAGGTCGACGACTTCGCGCTCCAGCGCCGCCTCGGCTTCGTCGCCCGCGCCCCGCGCTGGGCGCTCGCCCACAAGTTCCCGGCCCAGCGCGCCACCACGGTGGTCGAGGCGATCGACATCAATGTCGGGCGCACCGGCTCGCTCAACCCGCTGGCGCGCCTGAAGCCCGTCACGGTGGGCGGCGTGGTGGTGTCGAACGCGACGCTCCACAACGAGGATTACGTCCACGGCGTCGATGCCGACGGGCAGCCGATCCGGAGCGGCGTGGCGATCTGGCAGGGGCAATCCCTGCGGGACGATGCCGACCTCGCGCAAGGGTCGGACGTGCGCGTCGGCGACACCGTGGTGGTCTTGCGCGCCGGCGACGTGATCCCGAAGGTCGCCGACGTGGTGCTGGAGCGCCGCCCCGCGGACGCCGTGCCCTACCGCTTCCCCGAGACCTGCCCGGCCTGCGGCAGCCACGCGGTGCGGGGCCTCAACCCGCGCACCGGCAAGCTCGACGCGGTGCGCCGCTGCACCGGCGGCCTGATCTGCCCGGCGCAAGGCCAGGAGCGGCTGAAGCACTTCGTCTCGCGCAACGCCTTCGACATCGAGGGGTTCGGCGAGACCTATATCGAGACCCTGTTCGAGGCCGGCCTGGTGCGCCAGCCCGCCGACCTCTTCCGCCTCGATTTCGAGCCCCTGAAGGCCGCCGTGGTGGCGCGGCGCCAGGCGCTCTCGGCCGAGCGCGCCGCGGCTGCCGGCAAGGAGGTCAAGAAGGCGGCAAAGAAGAAGGACGACGAGGACAAGGCGATCAAGAACCTGCTCGCCGGGGTCGAGGCGCGCCGAAGAATCCCGCTCAACCGGTTCATCTTCGGGCTCGGCATCGAGCAGGTCGGCGAGGCGACCGCCAAGGCGCTGGCCAAGCATTTTTCGGATATGCCGGCCCTGATGGCGGGGGTGGCGGCGGCCGCCGCCTGCCAGCCCGGGCCGGACTGGATCGCGCTCGCGAGCCTCGACCGGGTCGGGGCCACCACCCGCGACCGGCTGCTCGCCGCGGCGGCCGAATCCCCCGACGCCGACCTCCTGGCCGGCGGCGCGGTGGCGCGGCTCTCCGCGCCGCAGCGCGCCGCCCTGGCCGAGGCCTACGGCGACGCGGCCGGGGTGCGGGCGGCGGTGGAGCGGGCGGCGGGGCAGGTGCCCGGCGACGCCTACCGGGCGCTCGCCGACGACGGCGAGGTCGGCGCGGTGACCACCGCCTCGCTGATCCAGTTCTTCTCCGAGGCGCACAACGTCGCGGCGGTGGAGGCCCTGCTCGCCGAGGTCGAGACCGAGCGGGCGGCCCCGGTGGCGCAGGCCGCGGCCTTTGCCGGCAAGACCGTGGTGTTCACCGGCACCCTGGAGAAGATGACCCGCAGCGAGGCCAAGGCGACGGCCGAGCGCCTGGGCGCCAAGGTCTCGGGCTCGGTCTCGGCCAAGACCGACCTCGTGGTGGCGGGGCCGGGCGCGGGCAGCAAGCTCAAGGATGCCGAGAAGCACGGGGTCAAGGTGATCTCGGAGGACGAGTGGCTGGCGATGGTGGCCTCCGCCTGAAAATCGGCGTCTTCGCCGGGAAGAGCGCGGGGATGAGCTTTCCCCGCACCCTCGCGATCGATTTCGAGACCGCCAACGAGCGCCGCGACAGCCCCTGCGCCGTCGGCCTCGCCTGGATCGAGGGCGGCCGGGTGGTGCGGCGCGAGGCGCGGCTGATCCGCCCGGCCGAGATGCGCTTCTCGCCGGGCAACATCCGGGTCCACGGCATCCGGCCGCGGGACGTCGAGGGGGCGCCGTCCTTCCCCGAGGCGATGGCGCCGTTCCTGCCGGAGATCGCCGGCAGCCTGGTGCTCGCCCACAACGCGAGCTTCGACGTCGGGGTGCTGGCGGCCACCCTGCGGGCCTACGGCCTGCCGCAGCCGGACTATACCTCGCTCTGCACGGTGCAGCTCGCCCGCCGGCACTGGCCGGGCGAGGGCGGCCAGGGGCAGGGGACCTATCGGCTGTCGTCGCTGGCCGCGCGGGTCGGCGTGACGTTTCGCCACCACGATGCCGGCGAGGACGCCTATGCCTGTGCGGAGATCGCGCTCGCGGTGATGCGGGAGGCCGGCGCGCCGGACGTCGCGAGCCTCGCCCGGCGCATGGGGCTCGCCCGGGAGCGGGCCGGGGAGGGCGCGCGGGCGCCCGACGGCATCGCGGCGCGGGCGCTGCGCGGCATCGGGGCGCCGCGGCAGACCCGCGCGCCGCTGCTGCACTTCGTCGTCCGCGGCAGCAGCGGCACGCCCTACGACGTGCGGCTGATCGAGGGCCGCGACGGGCTGCGGCTGCGCTGCTCCTGCGCCGGGGCGCGGTTCCGGCCGGATTGCCGGCACGTGCGGGCCCTCGCCGCCGGGGAGATCGATGCGCTCCTGTCGGACAATCCGGGAGACGTGGCGGCGCTGGCGAGGCTGCTGCCGCTGGGGTGAGGGAGACGGTCCCTCCGTCGAACCCCGCTCCGGATCCGGAGCGGGCGGAGACCGACGAGAGCGAGCGGCCCTTGGACACGACAAAGGCGGGCCCGCGCTCGCGCGCGGCCCGCCTCGTACGATTGACGGCGGTCTGGGTTGAGACCCGCGAAACCTCAGTGAGCTTCGCGCAGGGCCACGGCGCTCGGCACGAGGCCGAACCGCTCGGCGAGGTGCCAGCGCAGCTCGCGGGACGAATGATAACCGTAACTCTTGTCGATCAGGTGGCTCACATCGGTGGAGCCGCCCTCGCCGAAGCGATTGATCCGGTCGACATGGAAAGTATGGCCGTCGTTGAAGACGGTGGGCGCGCCGTCGCGCCGGATGAACTCGAACAACATGGATGTCTTTTCTTCTATCTTTTCGGCGCTCCGCGAGGGAGCGACTGTGCGTGGCGGGCGGCCAGAGGGCCGCCGGCGGAGCGCGTGAAGAGCCCGCAGGCTCTCAACGCTCCAGTGCGGCCTAGGTTCCGTAACCTTAACGGAATTAGCGTTAAGATCACGTTAACCCGGGCCGAGGGCCGCCTTTAGGCGACCTGCAGGTTCACGGCCGACATCTTGGTGCTGTCGCGCCGGTCGGCCTGCAGCTCGTAGGAGACCTTCTGGCCCTCGACGAGGCCGCGCAGGCCAGCCCGCTCCACCGCGGAGATGTGGACGAACACGTCCTTGCCCCCGTTATCCGGCTGGATGAAGCCGAAGCCCTTCTGGTCGTTGAACCACTTCACAGTACCAGTATTCACGCGGTCGTCCTCGTCTCGTTAGAAGCCGTCACGTTCCGCCCTCGCATGAGAGCGTAACAGTGCGACAGCGCCAATTGTCCGGGTGGGAGCTTCGATGGCCGGGGCCCGTAGGGTCCCTGCCGGGCACGATGCCCGAGGCCGCCCGCCCGTTGCCGCTGATCCCCATGTAGGGGCGCAGTCTGTCCGGAACAAGGCAGGACGGCCGCGACAACGCGCACGCCGCGTGTCAGCGGTTGGTGCGCCCGCGCTGGTTGGGGTCGACGCCGCCCTGAGGCGTGGTGTCGTTGGCGACGTCGCCCTCGTCGGTGTTGGCCCCGGCGAGATCCTCCGGATCGCCGCCGGACATGGTCATCCCCTTCGAGGTGCCGATGCCGGGATTGCCCTTCAGGTCGGCATCGGTCGGGGTCGTGGTCTTCGACTGCTTCGAGGTCATGCGGGACTCCTGTCGATGAGCGCGCCTAACGGTTGAGCGCCCGCTCGAGTTCGCCGCGGGTCATGCGCGAGCGGCCCTTGATGTCGCGGCGCTTCGCCTCGTCGTAGAGGGCTGCGCGGGTGGCGTGGGACCGCGTGTCGCGCTCCTTGGCCCGGGTGCTGCGAAAATTCGCCCGGTTGTCGGACGGGCTCTCCTGGTTCGAGGCGCCGGCCTCCCGCAGCGCGATGGCGATGGCCTGGCGCCGGTCGGTGACCGGCTCGCCGTCGTTGCGCTCCAGTTCGCCTTCCTTGAACTCGTGCATCACCCGGGCGATCGTGCCCTTCTGGGCATCGGTGGTCTTGCCGTCGGTGGTCTTGCCGTCAGACGTCTTGCGTGCGGCCATGATCGTCATCCGCTCGTCCGGGCGCGGAGGCGCCCCTTGCGATCGATCAACGCGGTCGATGTCGGGGTGTTTCGAGCGATGCAGGCCGGCCCTGCGCACAATTCCCTGTCGCCTCGGGCGGAGGGCTCCCATATACCGGCGACGTTCTACGGTGTCGGACTCTCAATGGCGGGTATCTCGGTTTCCCTCGAAGGCTCTAACATCCAGCTCTCGTTCCAGAAGGACGACCAGTCGACCGCGGTCATCATGGATGCCAGCGCGGCCCGCGCCCTCGTGCGCGCGGTGGGTCAGCTTCTCACGGTCATGCACGAGCCGGACGAGGCCGAGATGGACGACCTCGGCGAGGACGAGGCGGCGATGCTCGACGTGACCTCGCCGGCGATCGAGGTCGGCACCGACGAGCAGGGCCAGGCGGTGGTGGCGCTCCAGGCAGGCGGCCTGCCGCCGTTCCAGCTTCGCCTCACCGACGAGGAGGCGCGGCACGTCGCCACCTCCCTCAACGAGATCCTGAACGCGCCGCGGGACGTGCGCAGCTCGCATGGCGGGCATTGACCGCGGGCATCGACGGCGATCGGCCGGAGCCGACGGCTGAAACGAAAAGGGCGCCCGACGGGCGCCCTTCGTGTTTGTTCAGAACCGCGTGCCGGGATTGCTCGGCCCGCCCGGAAGGTAATCGGGCTCGGAGCCGGGACCCTTCGGGTCGGTGATGCCCGGATCGTTGACGGGGTAGGGCGAGCGCGGCCCGGTCGGGCCCGTATCCGGCACCTCGTCGGGGGCGATCGGCGGCGGGATATCGCCCGGGATGCCGCCGGGAACCGGCTCGTGGCCGGGCAGGCCTGGATTGGCCATGGTCGTTCCTCCTGTCCGTCTGGGTATGCGGGTCAACCGGCCCGGGCAGGCGGGGTTCCGCGGCGGCAGACGGCGGGCGGGGGCCGGAACCGGCCCGGGGCCGAGATGTTGCACGGGGATCCCGCATCATCCCGGAGACACCCCGATGCCGAGCATCACGCAGGCGAAGATCCTCATCATGGCGACCGACGGCTTCGAGCAGAGCGAGCTCGAAGTGCCGAAGGCCAAGCTCGCGCAGGCCGGCGCCCAGGTGACCGTGGCCGCGCCGAAGTCCCGCCAGACGCCGGACAGCATCCGCGGCTGGGACGAGACCGACTGGGGCCGCCCGGTCAAGGTCGATGCCGACATCGAGAGCCTCGACATCTCGGCCTACGACGCCCTGGTGCTCCCGGGCGGCCAGATCAACCCGGACAAGCTGCGGCTCGAGCCGAAGGCGCTCGAGATCGTGCGGAGCTTCGTGGCGAGCGGCAAGGTCGTCGCCGCGATCTGCCACGCGCCCTGGCTCCTGGTCGAGGCCGGCGCCGCCAAGGGCCGCAAGATGACCTCGTTCTCCTCGATCAAGACCGACGTGATCAATGCCGGCGCCGAGTGGCGCGACGAGCCGGTGGTCACCGACAAGGGCATCGTGACGAGCCGCAACCCGGGCGACCTCGACGCCTTCTCGGCCAAGATCATCGAGGAGGTCCAGGAAGGCCGCCACGACCGCGCGGCGGCGTAACCGTCGTTCCGGCGACGAGGAGGGCCCGCGCGGCGTTCGTCGCGCGGGACTTTTCCGTGGATCGGCGCGCTCGCGAGACTACCCGACGGTGCCGTAGCCGAAGGTCGCGTCGCCGGGGGCCGCCCGGCCCTCGACCGCGCCGTATTGCAGGTAGTGCTGCATCGGGTCGATCTTCGCCTGCGCCACGTCGCCGTTCGCCGCCAGATACGCCGTCGTGTCGAACCCCTTCGACGGGTCGCGGCCTTCCTTCCAGCCGTACTGGTCGTAATGCATCAGGGGATCGATCCCCGCCGCCTTCACGTCGCCATAGGCCGCCAGGTAGCCGCGGGTGTCGAACACCGCGTTCGGGTTGCGCCCCTCCTTCCAGCCATAGGTCTGGTAGTGCTCGTAGGCGTAGGCGAACGGGTCCTTGCCCGACCCCGTCGCGGCCCGCGCCACGTCGGCGTTGGCGAGAAGATAGTACTCGGCGTCGAAGCCCGGATGCACCGCGAGGTCGGCGGTCCGGCCGATGGCGGCGTAGATCCCGCGGCCCTCGCCCTGGCCGTACTCGATATAGTGCTTGAGCGGGTCGAGGCCGGCCGCCTTCACGTCCGGGTTGCGGGCCAGATACAGCTCGTTGTCGAAGGCGGCGGAGGGGTCGCGGCCCTCCTTCCAGCCGGCCTGGTCGTACTGCTCCAGCGGGTTGCGGCCCGCGGCGCGGACATCCGCGTTGGCGGCGAGATAGCCGGCGGTGGAGAACAGCGCGTTGGGGTCGCGGCCCTCCATCCAGCCGTACTGGGCGTAGTGGGCGTCGGCGTCCTGGCCGGCGGCGAGCACGTCCTTGTTGGCGGCGAGGTAGAACAGGTCGTCGACGAGGGGTGCGCCGTCGCCGGTGACGACGGTGGCATCGCCGAACAGGTAGCGCTCGAAGCCGGTGACGCGGTCCTGGCCCTCGGGTCCGGTGATGAGGGTGTAGGCGCCGTCGCGGGTGACGGTGGTATCGGCGAGCCTGGAATTGAACACCAGGGTGTCGTTGCCGGTCGGGCCGGTCGGGGTC
>NZ_JTHF01000155.1 GCF_001043895.1 Methylobacterium indicum | reverse complement strand
GTCATGTCCCCGACACCTCCCCGCCTCGTCCCGCCCTCCTGCGCCTCTGGTGGCGTCGCGCCCGGGACCGCCGGGTCCTCGCCGAGCTGACACCGGCGCAGATGCTGGATACCGGGCTCGATCCCGATACGGTGCGGCGGGAGAGCCGCAAGCCGTTCTGGCGCGCCTGACCGCGACAGGCCGCGCGGCGGCGCGACATTTCCCGCCGGCCCGCTGGTCACCGGTGCCGCCGCCGCGTTACCTTGGAGGTGGCAAGATCGGAGGCGCGCGATGCCGGAGACCGAGACCCTTCCCGACCTCGTCGGTGCGGTGCCCGAGACGGTCGTCCGTCCGGCGATCCACCTCGATCACTGCGTCATCCACGTCTCGGACTGGGAGCGCTCCACCGCCTTCTACCGGGACGTGCTCGGCGCGGAGGTCGTTCCGGTCGGGCGGGGCTACGCCTACCGCTTCGGCGGCGTGCAGCTGAACTGCCACGGGCCGGGCCAGATCGGCGAGCCGCGGGCCCGGCTGCCGGTGGCGCCCGGCAACAGCGACCTCTGCTTCCGCTGGCACGGCCCGATCGAGGAGGCGATCGTCCACCTCGAGCGTCACGGCGTGCCGGTCGAGCTCGGCCCGGTGCCGCGGCACGGCGCGGTCGGCGAGGGCATCAGCGTCTACTTCCGCGATCCCGACGGATCGCTGATGGAGTTCATCACCTATCCGACGACGTGACGCCGGGCGGCGCCGAGGATCGCCGCCGACGGGACGGATTCCGGGTCGAGACGAGTCCGCCGCCGCGACCGCGCGGCCGCGGGTTTCGCCGATCGCATTCACGGCGGGGAAACGCCCGCCGGGGCAGGATGACGGACGCCCCCCGGTCGGTCCGTCATGCCCCTGCCTCTCTTCCTGCTCCCCCCGACGACGCGGATCCGGGCCTTCGGGCACGACCGGCGCGGCAGCGTCGCGCTGATCGTCGGCCTGACCGCCCTGATGCTGGTGATCCTGGCCGGGGCCGGGGTCGACTTCGCCCGCTCGCGCCAGGATCGGTCGCGCCTCGACGCCGCCCTCGACGCCGCGGTGCTGGCCGGCGCCCAGGCGGTGCGGGCGGCGGATGCCAAGGGCCTGTCCGACGTGGCGATCCGCCAAGCCGGCAGCGACGCGGCCACCCAGCTCTTCGCCACCCTGGCGCCGAAGGCGGCCACGGCCACGGCGCCCCAGGCGACGTTCACCGTCGCCCTGACGGGCCGCAGCGTCACGGTCTCGGGCACCTACACGGCCTCGACGAAGACGACCCTGATGGGGATCATCGGCACCACGGCGATGCCCTATGACGGGGTCTCGCAGGCCAGCGCCGACCTGTCGCCCCTGATCGACGTCTACCTGCTGATCGACGTCTCGGGCTCGATGGCGCTGGGGGCGACGAGCGCCGACATCGCGGCGCTCCAGGCCAACCTGAACGGATGCGCCTTCGCCTGCCACGACGGCCAGCCGGTGAAGAATACCAATTTGGACAGCTACCAGTGGGCCAAGGCGAACGGCATCACCCTGCGCCTCGACGAGATGAACCAGGGCATCCTGGATTTCGTCGCCTCGCTGCGCCAGCAGGAGGCGGCGAGCAAGCGGGTGCGGATCGCCATCTACGCGTTCAGCACCCAGCTCACCAAGGTGCTCGATCCGACGAGCGACCTGTCGAAGGTGGCGGGCAACCTGCCCAAGGCGCCGAGCGCCTCGGGCGAGAGCGACGGGGCGACGCTGTTCTCGACCATCATGCCGGCCTTCACCAAGGCGGTGGGCCCGAGCGGCGACGGCATCACCACGCCGAAGAAGCTCGTGATCCTGGCGACCGACGGCGTCGCCGATCCGGGCCGGTCCTGGACCTGGGACGTGCCGAAGCGCGCCCTCGTCGCGCCCTTCGATCCGGCGCAATGCGCCGCCCTCAAGGCGCCGGGCGGCAGCGCCAAGCTGCCGGTCTGGGTCGGGGTGATCTACACGCCCTACCTGCCGATGACCTGGGACTGGGGCTACAACGCCACCCTCGGCCAGCCGAGCCAGATCCGCGGCCGGGGCACGCGCCTCGACGACATCCCGTCCCAGCTCGCCGCCTGCGCGACCAGCGGGGACTTCTACATGGAGGCGGGCAAGACCGGCGCGATCGGCGACGCGATGAGGAAGCTGTTCAACACCTTCGCGCAGGTCCGGCTGACGAACTGAGAGCCTCCGGTCAGAGCCCCGAGACGAGATGGCCGCCATCGACCGGCAGGGTCGCGCCGGTCATCCAGCCGGAGGCGTCGCCGGCCAGCAGCAGGAAGGCGCCGTCGAGGTCCTCCGGACGGCCGAGGCGGCGCATCGGGATGCGCTTGAGCATCGCCTGGCCGGGAGCCGTCTCGAAGAACTCGCGGTTGATGTCGGTGCCGATATAGCCCGGCGCCAGCGCGTTGACCCGGATGCCGTAGCGCGCCCATTCGAGGCCGAGCGCCTGGGTCATCTGCACCACGCCGGCCTTCGAGACCGTGTAGGGCCCGACCCCGCCGGCGACCCGGAGGCCGAGGATCGACGCGACGTTGACGATCACGCCGCCGCGCCCCGCGTCGCGCCAGGCGCGCGCCGCCGTGGTGGACATCGCCCAGACGCCGCGCAGGTTGGTGTCGATCACCCGGTCGAACGTCGCGATGTCGACGTCGATCGCCGCCCCGCCCTCGGCGATGCCGGCATTGTTGACCACCACGTCCGGCAGGGCGTGCAGGGCGTGCAGGGCCGCGAAGGCGGCGGTCACCGAGTCCGCATCGGCGACGTCGAGGGAGACCGCCCGGGCCTCCGGGGCGCCGGCGGCCAGGAGATCGCGCACCAGGGCGTCGAGCTTCTCCTTGCGCCGCGCCGCCACCGTGACGGCGGCGCCGCACCGGGCGCAGAGCCGGGCGAAATGCTCGCCGAGGCCGCCCGAGGCCCCGGTCACGAGGACGTGGCGGCCCTTCAGGCCGGCTGCGAGGTCCATGGTCTCCCCCCGGGATCGTGTCTCGGGCCTGCCTCGTTCGCGGGCAAGCCTCGTTCCATCGGCGAGCCTCGCCGATGCTGGTTCTCAGCTGGCCCGCGTCTGGGCCAGCTGCTGGTTGGTCATCTCAAGGCGATGGGCGAGCTCGCGCATCACCGCGATGGCGATCTGCGGGAACTGGCTCAGAAGCTCGAGAAAGACCCGCCGGTCGATGCGGAGCGCCGTCGTCGGCACGGCAGCGGTCACGGTGGCGGAGCGCGGCTGGTCGGCCAGGATGCCCATCTCGCCGACGAGCGCGTTGGCGCCGAGCAGGGCCAGGCGGATCGGCCCCTGCGGCCCGTCCAGGGTGACGGCCGCCTCGCCCTCCAGGATCAGGTAGGCCGCATCCGCCGCATCGCCCCGGTCGAAGAAGCGCTGTCCGTCGGCGAAATGCACCCGCTCGCTGGTGAAGGCGAGCAGCTTCAGGCGAGCCGGATCCACCTCGCGGAACATCGGCACTTGGCGCAGCGACTGCACCTCGGTCTCTAGCGTCATGCCCTTACATCCTGCTCGACGCGCGCCGGTTCCGGCCCCGTCTCGTTGTCGGCGCGCCCGGAGACTGCCGCAGCCGGCGCCGCAACGCCAGCCCCCGCCGGCACCTCTCCGCCGGAGGCTTCGCCCGCGGCGGGTGCCGGGGGCGCCGCCTTCGCGTCCGGCCCGTGGATCTGCGTGCCGGCGGCCCGCAGCACCACCTCGAATCGGTCGGCGACGCGGTCGTTGGGGAGCACCGCCACGAGGCTGTTCTCGCGGCCGAACCGCTCCAGCAGGAGTCCGAGCACCGTGCGGGCCCGGTTCTCGCCCATCGGCGAGAGGGCGCCGTCCAGGACGAGGAGGTCGGGCCGGCGGATCAGGGCGCGGACCAGGCTCACCACCGCCCGCTGTCCCCCCGACAGGAAGCGCCCCTCGGGACCGACCTGGTGGTCGAGGCCGACCCGGGTGATGGCGGGGGCGAGCCGCATCTCCTGGACGAGGGCGGTGCCGGTCGCCGTCACGGTCTCGACGGCGTCGGCGACCGACTGGTTGATGCGGCCGAACAGCAGGTTGTCGCGCAAGGGGGCGGCGGCGCAGACCTGGTCGGGATCGTAGAAGTCGACGCCGCCGAGACCCGCCTCGTCGAGGGCGGTGCGCAGCTGGCCTCGCGCCTCGACCAGCCGGTCGCGGAAGGCGTCGTCGATCAGGCCGAGGCGGTGACGCGGCTCGATATAGGCCAGCGGCAGGGCGATGAGCCGCGTCGCGTCGGCCGAGCCGTAGCGGCCGAGCCCGATCCAGCGCCGCCGGATCCGGTTGAGCATCCCGCCGCCGTGGCGCTCGGCCGAGGCCTCGGTGGCGGTGCGGCGGGCGAGGATCGCCTCGAATTCCGGCAGCTCGTCGGCGGAGAGGAACGAGAACTGCTCGAACAGCGGGTGCCCGCTCGGCAGGCCGCGGAAGATCTCCAGCATGGTGGCGGCAATCCGCTCGCCCATGGTGACGAGGTCGTCGGCGAGACCGGTGCGGTCGAGGACGAGGCGCACCACCGCGTGCTCGGCGAGCGCCCGTCCGGTGAGCGCCGTGGTGGTCGGCACGCCGAACAGCAGGTTCTCCGCCACCGTCGCCTGACGGTTGTAGCGGGCGGGGTCGAACGGCTCGACGAGGTGGGCGTGCCCCTCCGCGGCGAGGCGCTCGCGGAAGGCGATCCGGGCCTCGATCAGCCGGGCAGCGAGATCGGGGTGGCGCTCGGGATCGACCTGGCCGAGGAGACCGAAACGGTAGACCTCCTCGCCCATGCCGATGCGGGTGAGCCAGTCGAGGATCAGGGCGTCGAGCTCGCGCGCGTCGGCGACGCCGGCCTGGGCGTAGTCGATCCAGTCCGCCGGGAACGGCTCGACCGGGTTGCCGGTGCGGTGGGCCTCGGCCAGCAGCTTGGCGTCGGCCGAATGAGTGCCGGAGGCCGGCGGGCGGCGGTTGAGGCCGTACACGATGTTGTCGCGCAAGGACCCCGGGAACAGGATCGGGTCGACGCCCGCGAAGGCGATGCGCCGGGTGAGCGCGGCGCCCGCCCAGTCCGCGAGGTCGTGCCCCTCGAGGGTGACCCGGCCGGAGGTCGGCACGACCCGGCGCGCCAGCACCCGCGCGAAGGTCGAGGCGGCGGGACCGCCGTCGCTGACGATGGCGACGATGGCCGGCAGGGGCAAGGACAGGGAGACGTTGGAGAGGACCGGCCCGTGCGGCTCCTGCACGCCGACGCCCTCGGCGGCCAGCCGCCCGCAGAGCGAGTCGTCGCGGCCGGGCGCGTCGAGCCCGAGAAGCCGGTCGGGCAGGAACTGCTGCAAGACCTGCTCGTACTTCACCTGCACGTCGAGGCGCTGCTGGTCCCAGTCGATCAGCTCCTTCAGGGGCGGCGGCAGATCGCGATAGGCGGCGATCACCGCCACCAGCTGGCCGATGCTGAGCTGGCCCTTGAGAGCGAAATAACCGCCGATGCAGTAGAACAGGAACGGCGTCATCTGGGCGAGCAGGTTGTTCAGGAACTTGACCATGAACTTGCGCCGGTAGATGCGCAGGCGCAGGTCGAACAACCCGCCGAGGCGGTGGCCGATCTCGGCCCGCTCCCAGGCCTCGGCCCCGTTGGAATGCACCGCCGCGATGCCGTCCACCACCTCGCCGACCCGGCCGGCGAGGCGGCGCGAGGCGAGCTGGCGCTGGCGCCCAAGGCGCAGCAGCTCGCGCCGCAGGCGCGGGATGACCACGAACTGCACCCCCACCACCCCGGCGGCGAGCAGCCCGAGCCAGACGTTCTGAATCAGGATGAACGCCATCGCGGTGGCGGCCTGGGTGCCCAGGAAGGCCGGCAGGATGTAGGCGTCGCCGATGAAGCCGCCGATCGGCTCGACCTCGTCGCGGATGATGGTGGCGACCTCGGAGGCCTTGGTGTGGCGCAGCGCGTCCGGCGAGAAGCGCATGATCAGCGAGAAGAGCTGGAAGCGCAGGCGCCGCAGCATCCGCTCGCCGAGCGCCCCCTTGGCCACGTTGATCCAGTACTTGAAGGCGCCGTTGATCAGCACCAGCAGCAGGAACATCGAGGAGAGGCCGAACAGCAGCTCGAACCGGTCGACGTCGAAGCCGGAGAACAGCAGCCGCTCGCCACCAAACCAGTCCGGCACCTGCAGGCGCAGGATCAGGAACTTGGCGGTCTCGTTGCCCTTCTCGAAGGCGTGGCCCTGGATCGCCTCGTTGACGATGCGCCGCGGCAGGTCGAGCGAGGCGAAGTAAAGCGGCAGCGAGGCGAGCACGACGCCGCAGATCAGGATCTGGTCGCGCTTCGAGTGGCGCCAGATGTAGCGAAACAGGCTGCGGTCGAGGCCGCCGGAGGCGTCGCCCGCCTCCCGGTCGTTGCCGGCCCGGGCGGGCACCGCCTCCCGGCCCGCGACCTGCTCCCCGCTGCGGCCGTCGGCCGGGCGGTCGCCCGCCTCCCGGGCCATACCGCCGCCCGTCCGTTCCGCCGCTCCCGCCCCGCCGCTCATGGTCCGCCGCCCCAGATCCCGCCTGCCTGTGTAGAGGGGCGGAGCGGGGCTGGGAACCGCTGCCGCACCGGCACCGGCCGGCCGTGCGTCACTCCTTGCGCGGCTGCTCCTTTCGCGTGGTCAGGCCGCCGATCGGCCGGTCGCCGAACTGGCGGTTGGGCTGGGGGGAATCACCCGGCTCCTCCGTCGTGGTCGGGCGCGGGCTGCCCTCCTCGGCCGGCATCGCGGGAGGGGCGTCGCGGTTCGGCGCCGGGGCGGTCTCGGGATGCTGCGCCGCCTCGCGGGTCACCATGGTCCTGTTGGTCATCGGGATCGCTCCGAAACGGGCGGGCGCCGGCCCGCTTTCCGCGACATGAAACGGGCGAGCGAAATCTCGCCCGTCTGCCGCAAAGTCCGGGGCGAACGCCGGCCCGCCCGCGGGGTTCCCACCGCTCCGGGCCGCTTACGGCCAAGCTTCCGGCCGGTTCGCAGCATACCTGCGGCGGCGTGACTCAAGTCGCCGGCCCGCCTGTACTGGCCCGATTCGGGACCGTCTGCCCGGCTCAGCCTGCATGCGTGGCAGGAACCATCATTTCCGCTGAAGGTTGTTCGGTCTGAGAACACCGGCCAAGGAGGCACTCATGGCTACCGGAAATTCGACTTCGAAGCGCGGCTTCGCTTCCATGGATCTGGAGCGGCAGCGCGAGATTGCCAGCAAGGGCGGCCGCAGCGTGCCGGCCGAGAAGCGCTCCTTCTCGCAGGACCGCGAACTGGCCTCGTCGGCCGGCCGCAAGGGCGGGCAGGCCTCGGGCAGCGGGCGCGCCACGGACGAGTGAGGGCGGGATCCGGCAGGGCCGGCCCCTCGCGTCGATCCACGGACCGGCCCCGCGAGACCGGGGCGAACGGTTTGAGACCCATCCTCATGCGCCGGAGGGAGCCTCGATGCCCCTCCGGCGCATCGGCATGGGCCGCAGACGGCATGCCGGCACACGACGACGACCCCGGAGGCCCTCGGCCTCCGGGGTCGTCGTCGCTCTGAAGGGTGCGCCGGTCAGGCGGCGCGGGCGCGTGTCGTCACCACGAGGTTGCGCTTGGCCATCGCGGCACAGATCACGTCGTCGACGGGCCTCACCGCCGTGAGGCCGGCCAGCAGGCTCGCGAGCCGATCGATGTCCGGCTCGACCTGCCCGTCGCGATGGACCCGTTCCAGACGCAGCGGCTCGGGGGAAGGAAGCTCGTAGTCGCGGGGATCGGTCATGGCGGGCGGTCTCGTGACAAGAACCCGGCAAGGAACCGGGGGAAAGCTCGGCAAGCGTTCGGTTCTGCGAAGTGTCAGAGGGTCGCGATGCGGGAGGGAAGGCTGTCGCCGGCATCGGCGAGGCAGCGGCTCGGCAGCAGGCGGCGGGCCTCGTGCCCGGCAAGACCGCTGATCGCCCCCTCGCAGCCCTCCGGCATCCGGCGTACGGCCTGCCCGGCCTGACCGACGTCGCGCTGCGCCACCGGTGCACCTGCACGCTCGCGGACGGTGACCTGGGGAATGCTGGTGTCGCGGGCGACGAGCGTCGTGTTGCTGTGGGCGTCGGCCTGGTAGACGACGTCACCCGCCGCGTTGCGCAGGGTGACCTTGGCGGCACCGAGCCCGGTGATCTCGACCGCCACCGGCACCTGCGCCTTCGCGGCCGGACGGACCGGCCCGAGGCGGTCGCCCTTGATGGCCGCCTGCTCGACGGCCGGGCGGGCGAAGGCCTCGACGGAGTGCTGGACCAGCGGCTGGCCGACCAGCGCGACGAACGCGGCAGGAACCGTAATTCCGAAGAAGAACTGGGGGCGGAGCATACGCGTGGCCCTCGCGGCGAAGCTTGATTATGCTTTCTTAACGCGCGCCCGTCGGTAGTAGTTCCCGCCTCCGTGCCTGACTGGGACAGTTCGTGCCGGCAATGCGAGGCATCGTGGCAACCGCTCGTTAACCGGGTCGTGGCCCCGGCCCGCGCTCTACAAGCGCGGCTTTTTCGCCACATGCAACGACAAACGCGCGATCTTGCAGCGATGCGGAACCTTTCCGGTGGGATTCCCGTTGATATGGCAACCCGGCCACCTGGTCCTCCCCGCATTCCCCTTGTGCATTGGCCGGAAACTCTTCCAACGGGCCGGATCCTGATCCGGCCCGTTCTTTTGTATTGGGGCGCTGTTCACAGACACGGCAAAGTCTATCGGCAATGCAGGATGCGCTCTACGTCCCGACGCCTGTCGGCGCGATGGCCTCTCCGTGCGCTGCGAGACCGTTAGCTGACCGTTAACCGCGACGCGCCGCCGCAGCGACCGGACACAGGCTGGCTGCGGCGCGCCGATGACGGTCCGGCATCGAATCGGGGTCGTCTCGGGGCATTCGGCCTCACACCCGACCCGGCCGTTTCTCATGGCCCCGAGGGTCGGGGCCCGCCCTCACCAGCCGGAGCCCGTTCAGCCTGTCCGCTCCAGCGGGCCCCCTTGGTGAAGGCGGGATGCGGGGCATCGCGCGGGACGCCGCCCCGCCTGTCATTCACCGTCGCGACGCCCCCCCCTGAAACGACGAAGTCCCGGCCCCCGCCTCACGGCGGGTCCGGGACTGCGATGTGTCGAGACGCGCGCCGCGGGGAGCGGCACGCCGGGCCGTCAGGCGCTCGCGCGGGCCTCGCGGCGGCGGGCGCTCTGCTGGAAGAACAGCGCCTGGCTGATCACCGCCGAGACGTTGGCGGGCTGGAACGGCTTGGCGATGAGGAAGGCCGGCTCCGGCCGCTCGCCGGTGAGGAAGCGCTCGGGATAGGCGGTGATGAAGATCACCGGCACCTCGAACGACTTCAGGAGATCGTTCACCGCGTCGAGGCCCGAGGAGCCGTCGGCGAGCTGGATGTCGGCGAGGATCAGGCCGGGGCGCTTGGTCGAGGCGAGCTTGACCGCCTCGGTGCGGGTGCGGGCGACGCCGGTGACGTTGTGGCCGAGACCTTCCACCAAGGCCTCGAGGTCCATGGCGATCAGCGGCTCATCCTCGATGATGAGGATCT
Source organism: Methylobacterium indicum (assembly GCF_001043895.1). Taxonomy (GTDB): domain Bacteria; phylum Pseudomonadota; class Alphaproteobacteria; order Rhizobiales; family Beijerinckiaceae; genus Methylobacterium; species Methylobacterium indicum. Next base: position 31,505 of record NZ_JTHF01000155.1, on the reverse strand, counting down.
CGGTCGCCATGTCGGCGGCGAGCTCGCGGCCGGCCTCGTCGACGAGGTCGCGGACCTCCGAGACGTCGACGCCCAGGATGGTCGCGGCGTCCTCCTCGGAGAAGCCTTCGAGGCAGGAGAGCAGGAAGGCCTGCCGCGGCAGCGGGGTGATCTGGCCCAGCCGCACCTCGGCCGGCAGATCGTGCTGGGTCTGCTCGGTCTGGCCGTTGACCGACAGCGAGTTCCAGATCCGGGTGAAGACGCGGAACAGGTCGGCCTTGACGTTGGTGCTGCGCCCGAGGGTCTCGGGCTCGTTCACGAGCGTCTCGAGCGTCGCGGCCACGTAGGCATCGCCGGCCACCTGGCTGCCCGTGAGGGCGCGCGCGTAGCGACGCAGGTAAGGCAGGTGCTGCACCACGAGTTGTGCTGTCGACATTCAGATCCCCTTGGTCTTCTCGTTCCGCTCGGGTCTTATCGTTGGGTTCGTCGGACCTCGTGCCCTTCAACGCCGCGCCGCCGCATTCGTTCCGATGCGGCGCGGAACTGATTCCCCGGGAACGCGTTGTCGCCGCAAGCGCGCGACCCGGCATACCGGGCGCCATGGCATCGCTCTGTCCGCGTGTCCAGGACGGGCGAAGGGGAATGGTATGAACGATGGCAAGGGGATGCAGGACCCGGGATCAGGGGGTCCGCGATCGTCCCATCAGTCCCCGGAGAACGGGGACGATCCCGCCGCCGGGTCCGGCGAACCCACGCTCGATCGCGGCGTCCAGGGGCGCATCGGCTCGCATTTGCGTGCCATGTACGACGAGATGATGCAGCAGCCGATTCCCGACCGCTTCCTCGATCTCCTCGCCAATCTGGAACGAGGCGCCGCCGCGCCGCCGCCCGAGACGACCGACGAGTGATCCGTGCAGGGTCGCTCGACGCGAAGCGCCCTTCGCATGCGCCCGATACAAGCGCGCCGCCCCTCGCGGGGAGGGACGGCGTGGGTGTTGCAACGTTCAGGTCTCGATGCCGACCCGGCGGTATCCCGCCGGTCAGAGCGTCGGCGAGCGCCCGCGCATCAGGCCGACCACGGCCGAGATGGCGAACAGGACGACGGCGACGAAGAAGATAAGCTTGGCAGCCTCGACCGCCGTGCCGGCGATGCCGCCGAAGCCGAACAGCGCGGCCACCAGGGCCACGACGAGGAAAGTGACAGCCCAACCCAGCATGGCGCGACCCCTCTTGTCAGATCTCTCGGCCGACGGCCGATCATGGCAAGATAACGGCAAGCCTGACTATAGGTTCCGATCTGTCGCAGGTGGCGCAATCGCCTCGGACACCCCACATTGGAATGGCGTGGTCGGCGGGGGCGGCGCGGAACTCGGGTTTCGCGCCATACGTTCTCACCGGCGTCTGGATGGAGGCTTGATGATGATCCGTTCCAATGCCCTGCGTGCCGGCTTCGTGCTGCTCGCCCTGCTGGCGGGTCTCCTCACGGCCTCGCCGATGGTGATCACCGGCATACTCGCGGCGCTCGGCCTCGCGGGGGCGCTGGCGGCGGCCGGTGCCCGGGCACAGGCCCCGGCTCTCGTGCCGGTTCGCGTGCGCGACCGTCGGCGGCGCTGAGACGCGCCCTCCCCTCTCGCGAACACGGCGGGCCCTCGTCCCGCCGTCTTCCCTCATCAACGTGCGCCCGCTTCGCAGCGGGCGGTCAGCGAAGCCGCTGCAACTCGCGCTCGCGGTGCCGCAGCCGCAGCAGCAGGTCGACCTGGTCGAGCGGGATCGGCTGCCGGTCCACGGTCCGCTCGTAGAGCGAGCGCAGCGTCCGACCGAGCCGCCGTTGCGCCTCGGCGCCGAGCGCCGGCAGGCCCGTCTCCTCGACGCAATCCCGGGACGCACTCACTTCCTGATTCATCGGACCACTGGCCCCGTGCCGTCGCGCGGATCCGAGGGAAGGCTGACCCGCGCCGAGACGAAGGACTCTCGGCCGACATGGTAAAGAATTCGTTAAAATTTTATCTTTGTTCACCATGCCGATCGCGGCAGCGCTGCCAGATCGCCACCATGGCGAATCGTCGCCTGAGCTTGACCATACAGCAAGATCGGCCGTCGCGGCAGGCTTGACGGCTTCGCCGCTCGGGTCAGGCCTCGGCGGCCTGCAGCAGGCGGGCGGCGGCGGCCCGGGCTTCCTCGGTGACCGTGGCGCCGGCGAGCATCCGGGCGATCTCCTCCTGGCGCGGCATCGCCGCGAGCGGCTTCACCCGCGTGGCGACCCGGTCGGAGCCCTTCACCGCCTCCTTGGCGATCAGGAAATGCGTCGAGGCCCGGGCCGCGACCTGCGGCGCGTGGGTGACCGCGACGGTCTGGACCCGCGCCGAGAGCCGGGCGAGGCGGGCGCCGATCGCGTCGGCCACCGCGCCGCCGACGCCGGTATCGATCTCGTCGAAGATCAGGGTTGGGGCCGAGCCCTTGTCGGCCAGCACCACCTTGAGGGCGAGCATGAACCGCGACAGCTCGCCGCCCGACGCCACCTTCATCATTGGGCCGGGACGGGTGCCCGGGTTGGTCTGGGCCCAGAACTCGACCCGGTCGAGGCCGGCGGGATCGCGGGCCTCCGGATCGGTGGCGATCTCGGTGATGAAGCGGGCGCGCTCCAGCTTCAGCGGCGGCAATTCGGCCTGCACCGCCTTGTCGAGGGCGGAGGCCGCCTTGCGCCGGCCCTTGCTCAGCGCCTCGGCCTTCTCGAGATAGGCCGCGTCGGCGGTGGCCAGCGTCGCCTCGAGGCGGCCGAGCGCCTCCTCGCCGGCATCGATCACCGCGACGTCGCCTTCGTAGCGCCCGCGGAGCGCCGCGAGGTCGTCGACCGCGACGTTGTACTTGCGGGCGGCCGCCCGCAGGCCGAACAGCCGCTCCTCGACCCGCTCCAGCTCGCGCGGGTCGAACTCCGCCGCCTGGAGCGCGTCCTCCAGGCTGGTGCGGGCCTCGTCGAGAGCGACGAGCGCGTTGTCGAGGGCGTTGATGCTCGGCTCGACGAGCCCCGGCGCCTGGGCGGCGCGGCGCTCGAGCTTGCGTAGCGCCGCCGAGAGATGGGCGGTCGGCGAGCCCTGGCCGGCGACGGCGTCGAGGGCCTCGTTGAGCTCGCGGGCGACCTTCTCGCCCTGCTGCATCAGGGTGCGGCGCTCGGCGAGCTCGGTCTCCTCGCCGGGCTTCGGATCGAGGGCGGCGAGCTCCTCGACGGCGTGGCGCAGGAAATCGACCTCCTTGCGGGCGGCCTCGACCCGGGCGCGGTGCTCGGCGAGCGCCGTACGGGCCTGGCGCACCCGGCGCGCGGCCTCCGCCACCGCGGCCTGGCGGGTGCCGAGGCCCCCGAAGGCGTCGAGGATCGCCCGGTGGGTGGTGGAATCCGACAGGGCCCGGTCGTCGTGCTGGCCGTGGATCTCGACGAGCGCCGCCCCGATGGCGCGCAGCACCTGCACGCCGACCGGCTGGTCGTTGACGAAAGCGCGGGTGCGCCCGTCCGCGACCTGGATGCGGCGCAGGATCAGGTCGCCCTCGGTATCGATGTCGGAGGCGGCCGCGATGGTCCGGGCCGGATGGTCGGGGGCGACGTCGAACACCGCCGTCACCTGGCCCTGCGCCTCGCCCTGGCGCACCAGGCGCCCGTCGCCGCGGCCGCCGAGCGCCAGCGTGAAGGCATCGAGGAGGATCGACTTGCCGGCGCCGGTCTCCCCGGTCAGGACGCTCAGGCCTTCGCGAAAGTTCAGCTCGAGCTTATCGATCAGGACGATGTCGCGGATCGCGAGCTGAACCAGCATGCCACCCTTGCCGGGACGTGGAGGAGGAAGGGACGAGGAGGGACGGGCGGGTATCTACAGCCGAACGGGCCGCGGCGCGAGTGCGCGCCACGGCCGCATGTCCGACGGGACGCCGCGAGGCTCTTACTGCGCCTCGGCGGTGCGGGTGTCCATCCCGATCACGCCGCGGAACGCCTTGCTGATCCAGGAGGCCTTCTCCTCGCGCGGCTGCAGGCCGCCGCTCTGGAGCAGGTTGTAGGCGTCCTTGTACCAGGGCGAATCGGGGAAGTTGTGGCCGAGCACCGCCGCGGCGGTCTGCGCCTCGCCGGTGATGCCGAGCGCCATGTAGGCCTCGGCCAGGCGCTCCAGCGCCTCCTCGACGTGGCGGGTCGTCTGGTACTTGCTCACCACATCGCGAAAACGATTGATCGCGGCCGGGAAGTTGCGCCGCTCGAGGTAGTAGCGGCCGATCTCCATCTCCTTGCCGGCGAGCTGGTCGCGGGTGATCTGGATCTTGGCCTTGGCGTCGGCGGCGTATTCCGAGGTCGGGTACTTCTGCACCAGCTCGGTCAGCGCCACGAGGGCCTTCTCGGAGCGGTCCTGGTCGCGGGTCACGTCCGGGATCTGCTTGTAGTGCGACATCGCCAGTAGGTACTGGGCGTAGGCCGCGTCCTTCGAGCCCGGATGGCGCTGCAGGTAGCGCTTCGAGGCGGTGATCGCGTCCTCGTAGCGGCCGCCCTCGTAGTTCGAGTAGGCGGTCATCAGCACGGCCTTCCGCGACCAGTCGGAATAGGCGTATTGCTTGTCGAGGTCCTCGAACTTCTTCGTGGCGCCCTCGTAGTCGCGATCCTCCAGCTTGGCGAGGCCCTGGCTGTAGATCTTGTCGGCCGGGACGTCGGGGACGACCTCGGTCTTGTACTTCTCGTTGGCGAACGGATTGATCGAATCGATCGCGTCGCAGCCGGCAAGTCCCAGGCCGCATGCCGCGAGCAGCGCGGTCCGCAGGACGGTCACCTTCGCGGCGCGAAGCGGGTGGGCGAACGGCATTCGGGTTCTTCCCCAAGCAGGCGGCTTGTCGTGCCGCTGATCCACGAGCCCCTTAGCCCAGGCCGGCGCGGCGCGCCAAGCCCGTGAGGGCCACAGCGCGGAAGCAAGCGGCCATCGGTCGGGGACTTCTTTAACCCTGTGGGGCGAATAGGGCGCCAAGACGGCGCGGAGAGGCGCGAGATCTGCGAAAGACCGGCATTCCGTGCCGAAAGCCGCCGGATGTGGCCCGGCCGCAACGGTCGCGCGCTCAGAGTTCCGGCGCGTAGACGGCGGCGCCGAGGCCGACGCCGAACTCGGCGAAGACGGGCTCGCGGCGGGCGGGGCTGCCCTCGACGATGGCGTAGTTCGACCGATCGGCGAAGAGGGCGGTCAGCACCGCGACGTTGAGGCCGTGGCCGCCGCAGAAGGACTGGTAGGCGCCGAGGATCGGCAGGCCGGCCAGCGCCAGGTCGCCGACCGCGTCGAGGATCTTGTGGCGGACGAACTCGTCCGGGTAGCGCAGGCCCTCCGGGTTGACCACGCCGCCGTCGCCGACCGCGACGGTGTTCTCCAGCGAGGCGCCCAGCGCGAAGCCGGCCTTCCAGTAGCGCTCGACGTCGCGCATCATCCCGAAGGTGCGGGCGCGGGCGATCTCGCGGCGGTAGGCGGCGGGGGTGAGGGTCAGCGCCTTGCGGCTGCGGCCGATGACCGGGCTCTCGAAATCGATCTCGACGTCGAGGTGGAAGCCGCGCTCGAACGGGCGCAGCTCCGAATAGGCGCGGCCCTTCTCGGTCCGGACGGTCTTCAGCACCTTGATGAAGCGGCGGGGCGTGCCGCAGGAGGTGGTGCCGGCCGCCTCGATCGCCGCCACGAAGGGGCCGGCGCTGCCGTCGAGGATCGGCATCTCGGGCCCGTCGATCTCGACGAGGCAATTGTCGATGCCGAGCCCGTAGAGGGCGGACATCAGGTGCTCGATGGTGGCGACGGCGCCGGTCTCGCGGCTGCCGATGACGGTGCAGAGTTCGGTGGCGCTGACCTGGGCGTGGTGGGCCTGGATCAGGCGGTCGCGGTCGTCGGGGAGGCCGGTGCGCAGGAAGGCGATGCCGTGATGCGCCTCCGCGGGATGAAGGGTGATCGAGACGGGGTTACCGGAGTGGACGCCGATGCCGGAGAGGCTCGCGGCGGAGCGTAGGGTCGTCTGCTGACTTGTTCTCATTACCTCAGCCCTCGGCCGCGACTCACCATCATGTCCTGTTGCCCAGGCCACGTTTCGAGGCGATCCGTCCGTTGCTTGAAGCCCCTGTGGGTGTCGGTGCCGGCAATCGCCTGGCCTTCGCCCTTGTGCGTAGAAAACCTATAGTCGCGCTCCGAAGCACGGCCAAATCACGGATTCTTACGCTCTGTAACAACTCCGGGGACCCGCATCGGACTCGAAAAGCCCTTACCCTTCAAGAGTTTAAAAAACGCGACGACCCCGAGGCCGGGGGGCCTCGGGGTGTGTCATTTGGGCGGCACTGCGGGCCCCGCGTGGCCGGATCGGGGCACCAGGGGCACCCTTGGGCACCGCCTGCCGGCGATACCCCCGGGCGGGATGCTCCCCGAGGCTCCCGCGGTCAGTTCGCCTGGCGGCGCAGGAAGGCCGGGATCTCGAGCTGATCGTCGTCCATCATGCGGGTGCCGGCCGGCACCGTGCGGCCCTGCGCGTCGAGGTTGCCCTGCGCCGGACGGTAGCCCTGGGGCTGGGCCGGGTAGCCGGCCTGCGGGGCGTATTGGGGCGCCGGCTGGCGCGGGGCGGCCGGGGCGTGCTGGACCGGAGCCTGATGCACCGGAGCCTGATGCACCGGAACTTGGGGCATCGGCCGGGGCGCCGGCTGCGGGGCCGCGTGAGCCTGCGGCGCGGGGGCCTGGGCCGGCTGGCCGGCCTCGTCCTCGCGCCGGCCGCCGAAGCCGACGGTGGCGAGGCGGCGCAGCAGCGAGGTGCGCTTGGCGTCGGGGCTCACCTGCTGGACCGGCTCCTCGCCGCGGCTGGCGCGGATCTGGTTCTGGGCCGGCATCGGCAGGTCCTGGACCCGCGGCATCCGGGGGGCGCGCACCACCGCCGGGGACGGCGGGATGAACGGGCCGGAGGCCATCGGCATCTGCGGCTCGGACGCCGCGACCGGGGCCGGGGCCGGCTCGTAGACCGGGTTCCGCGGCTGGGCCGGGGTGATCTGCACCTCGTCGCGCATCAGGCTGGCGGCCTGGTGGGCGACCGGCATCTCCATGCGCACCGGCTCGGGAGCCGGGGCCTGGGCGTGCATCGGCGCATGGAGCGGCGCGTGCATCGGGGCATGCGCCACCGGCTCCGGCGCCGGGGCCCGCGCTACCGGGGCCTCGGCGGGACGAAAGGAGGGGGCGGGCGCCGCCGGGGCGGCGGCCCGGGCCCGCGCCTCGGCCCGCAGACGCTCGGCGACCTCGGCGATGCGCTGCTCGGTCTGGGCGATCTCCGGCGAGCCGATCGCGTTGGCGTTGATCAGGGCCGGCTCGATGCCGGTGGCGACCACCGACACCCGGATGATGCCGTCGAGGCTCTCGTCGAAGGTGGCGCCCAGGATGATGTTGGCGTCGGAATCGACCTCCTCGCGGATGCGGGTGGCGGCCTCGTCGAGCTCGTAGAGGGTCAGGTCGTTGCCGCCGGTGATCGAGATCAGCAGGCCGCGGGCGCCCTTCATCGAGACGTCGTCGAGGAGCGGGTTGGCGATCGCGGCTTCCGCGGCGCGGTTGGCGCGCTTCTCGCCGGACGCCTCGCCGGTGCCCATCATCGCCTTGCCCATGCCGCGCATGATCGCCCGCACGTCGGCGAAGTCGAGGTTGATGAGACCCTCCTTCACCATCAGGTCGGTGATGCAGGCGACGCCCGAATAGAGCACCTGGTCGGCCATCGCGAAGGCGTCCGCGAAGGTGGTCTTCTCGTTGGCGACCCGGAACAGGTTCTGGTTGGGGATCACGATCAGGGTGTCGACGGCCTGCTGCAGCTCGTTGATGCCCGACTCGGCGGTGCGCATGCGGCGCACGCCCTCGAACTGGAACGGCTTGGTGACGACGCCGACGGTCAGGATGCCCATGTCGCGGGCGGTGCGGGCGATGACCGGGGCCGCGCCGGTGCCGGTGCCGCCGCCCATGCCGGCGGTGATGAAGCACATGTGGGCGCCCGAGAGCTGATCGCGGATCTCGTCGATCACCTCCTCGGCGGCGGCGCGGCCGACCTCGGGCTGCGAGCCGGCGCCGAGCCCTTGCGTCACCCCGATGCCCATCTGGATCACGCGCTCGGCCTTCGAGGAGGTCAGCGCCTGGGCGTCGGTGTTGGCGACCACGAACTCGCAGCCGAGCAGGCCCGACTCGATCATGTTGTTGACGGCGTTGCCGCCGGCGCCGCCGACGCCGAACACGGTGATGCGGGGCTTCAGTTCGCGGATGTCCGGAGCTTGCAGGGAGATGGCCATGATGCGCGAGCCTCTGATGATCGTTTCGTTTCTGGTGGCGCCTCGAGCGGCGCCGTTTGCCGTCCCGCCCCTCCGGCGCGGCCCGTTTCCGGGGCCCGCGCCGGGAGGCGATCCCGTTAGAAGCTCTCCCGGATCCAGCGTCCGACCTTGGAGAGGTACGTATCGGAACCGAGGCCCGCATGGCCGGACTGGCCGCGCGGCTCGAAATGCTCGACGTGCGAGACCTGGGGGTAGACCAGGAGCCCGACGGCGGCCGAGAAGGCCGGGCCCTTGGCGGCCTCGGGCAATCCCTTGATGCCGAGCGGCCGGCCGATCCGGACCTGCCCCTGCAGGATGCGGCGGGCGACCTCCGGCAGGCCGACGAGCTGGCTCGCGCCGCCCGTCAGAACCACCCGGCGCCCGGCCTGGGCGGCGAAGCCCGCGTTGCGCAGGCGGTCGCGCACCAGCTCCAGCACCTCCTCGACCCGCGGGCGGATGATCCGCACGAGGTGCGATTTCGGGATGTGGTGGGGCAGGTCGCGCTCGTCCTCGTCGACGCCGTGGACCGCGATCATGTCGCGCTCGTCGGACGCCGTCGCCATGGCGGCGCCGTACAGGGTCTTCAGCCGCTCGGCCGCCGCCACCCGGGTCGAGAGCCCGCGGGCGATGTCCATGGTGACGTGGTGCCCGCCGACCGCCAGCGCGTCGCAATGGACGAGGTGGCCGCCCGAGAACACGCCGACGCTGGTGGTGCCGCCGCCCATGTCGACGACGGCGACGCCCATCTCGGCCTCGTCGTCGACCAGCGCCGAGAGACCCGAGGCGTAGGGTGTCGCGATCACCGCCTCGACGCGCAGGTGGGTGTTTTCCACCGCCAGCATCAGGTTGCGGGCCGCCGCGATCTCCGCGGTGACGACGTGGAGGTCGACGCCCAGCCGCTCGCCGAGCATGCCCGACGGGTCGACCACCGCGCTCTGCTGGTCGAGGGAGTAGCCGGTCGGCAGGGCGTGCAGCACGGCGCGCCCCGGGCTGATGCTGTGGGTGCTCGCCGCCTCCAGCACCCGCTGCACGTCCGTGCCGGTGACGGCGCCGGTGCGCACCGGGACCTTGGCGTCGAAATGCTGCGAGCCGAGGCGACCGCCCGACAGGCTGACGATGACCGACTGGACCTCGACCCGGGCCATGCGCTCGGCGGCGTGGACCGCCTGGCGGATCGAGGTCTCCGCCGCCTCCAGGTCGACCACGGCGCCGCCCTTGAGCCCGAGCGAGCGCTGGTGGCCGATGCCGATGATGCGGGCGAGGTGGGTGCGGCCGCGCAGGGTCGCCAGCGTCTCGACCGGCTGCAGCTCGGCGACGAGGCAGACGATCTTGCTGGTGCCGATATCGAGCACCGACAGGGTCGCGCTCCGGCGCGCCGAGAGCGGCTTTAAGCGCGGCGTGAGACCGTGCTGGAGGAGACTCATGACGCGACGCTCACGGAGGGCTGGGACACGGGAACGGAGGGGCGGGGAAGACCGGCGGGCGTCACGTCTCGCGCGCGGGTCATGTCTCGGTCCCCTTCGGCTTCTTCTGCTGCTTCTTCTGGGCCTCCAGGCGCGCCGCCGCGCCCTCCTCGGTCAGCCGCACCACCACCCGGTCGGGCAGCCGCAGGTCGACCGCGATGATGTCCTTCTCGAGCAGGCTCGACTCGGCCTCGAGCTTGACGAGACGGGCCACCGCCTCGCGGGCGCCGGTCTCGGGCAGGCGCACGTCGATGCCGTCGAGCTTGAGGGTCCAGCGCCGGCCGGACACCAGGGTGCCGGCGCGGATCCGGTCCTTGAGCGGGCCCGCGGCCTCAAGGAGCGCGAGGTATTCCTTGGTGCGCAGGTTCGCCTCCTCGCCCACCACCAGCGGCAGGTCGGAGAAGCGGCCGTCGCGCATCTGGTCGATCACCGTGCCGTCGGCGGCGATCACGGCGATCTCGCCGTTGCGCTGCCACAGGGCGCTCGGCTCGCGCTCGGTGAGCGTGATCAGGAGCTCGCGCGGGTAAATCTTGCGCACCGAGACCGCGCCGATCAGCGGCACGGTGGACAGCCGGTCGCGCACGTCGACCACGCTGAGGAAGGGCAGCGAATTGCGCTGGTCGATGCCGGCGGCCTGCAGGATCTCGGCCGAGCGCAGCTGCACCAGCCCCGAGATCGTCACCTTGTCGAGGCCGAAGCCGAGCGCCCGGGCCGCCATGTCGAGGGGCGTGCCGGAGCGGGCCGCCAACTCGGCATACCCTCCGCCGGACACGAAGCCGGCTCCCGCGACGAGGCCGAAGAACCCGAAGGCCAGGCCCATCCCGAGGTGGCGCGGCATCCGCCGCTCGATCGGCACCGCCACCGACGAGCGGCGCGGGCGGAGGAACCGCGGCAGGGAGCGGGCCAGGCGCGATTCGCGCGCAGGGCCGCCCCAGGCCGGCGCCGTCCCCGGAGGGGGAGCGGGCGTGCCGGCATCCCCGCCGGCGTAACCGGCGGCGATCGGCGGCTCAGGGAAGCGTCCTCCACCATCCATTGGACGAGTTCACCGAAACTGGACCCGGCACGGGCTGCGATCTCCGGCGCGGGAAGCGGCCTCGAATCGTCCGGGGCCTGTCGTCCGGCCCCGGGGACCACGGGCTCACCGGGGCGGAGAGCCCGGTGGTCGTCGTGGCGTGAAGGGTCGGTGCGGCTGGCGTCCCGGCGTCCAAGTGCTTGATGCGCCGTTAACGCCAACTCTCGAACTCGCTGGTAAATATCCGGTAAAATTTCCGGCCCGGGCACGGGAATCGCGTGCCTCCCGGCCCCCGGTGTGGCCGCGCGGCGAGCCCCGGCGGCGGGCCTCGATCCGTCCCTCGGCGGGGTCCCGGGCCGGCCTGTCAGCGCCTCGCACGGCCCCGGATCGTCATGCGCTTACAAACACTTGCGGGCGGACCGGGCGGCCCGCCGCTGCGGGGCCGGCGGCACCGTCCGGGCTCGGACGGGGCCGGGATCGTGAGCGGCGGGGGGCGCCCCGCCGCCGCGGGTGCGGCTCATCCGCCACAGGGTCGATCGTCGGCCGGACCCGCCCGGTTGGTTAACCCGCGGGCCGATTCGCGAATCAGCGGGCGGGCACGCCGATGCGCTTGATCTCCCAGTGCAGGTCGATCCCGGAGGTCTCGCGGACGCGGGCGCGCACCTCCTCGCCCAGCCCCTCAATGTCGGCCGCGGTGGCGCCGCCGCGGTTGATCAGGAAGTTGCAATGCATCTCCGAGACCTGGGCGCCGCCCCGGGTCAGCCCGCGGCAGCCCGCGGCGTCGACGAGCTGCCAGGCCTTGGCCCCGGGCGGGTTCTTGAAGGTCGAGCCGCCGGTGCGCTCGCGGATCGGCTGCGCCGCCTCCCGGGCCGCCGTCACCCGGTCCATCTCAGCCTCGATCGCGGCCCGGTCGCCGGGCTTTCCGCGATAGGTCGCCTGGGTGAAGATCAGGTCGGCGGGGGCCGAGCAGTGGCGATAGGCAAAGCCCATCTCGGCGTGGGACAGGACGTGCAGGGTGCCGCTCCGGTCGACCGCGCGGGCCTCGACCAGGACGTCGGTGGTCTCGCCGCCATGCGCCCCGGCATTCATCCTGAGCGCGCCGCCGATCGAGCCCGGGATGCCGCGGTAGAAGGCGAGGCCGTCGAGCCCGGCCTCCGCCGCCGCGCGGGCGAGCTTCATGTCGGGCACGGCCGTGCCGGCCCGGATCGTCTCGCCCTCGACGTGAATCGACCCGAAGGCCTTGCCGCCGAGGCGGATGACGAGCCCCGGCACGCCGCCGTCGCGCACGATCAGGTTCGAGCCGAGCCCGATCACCGTCACGGGCACCTCGGGCGGCAGGGCGGCGAGCGCCGCGGCGAGGTCGTCCTCGTCGGCCGGGGTGAACAGCACGTCGGCCGGCCCCCCGACCCGGAACCAGGTCAGGTCGGCGAGGGGGTGGTCGGGCAGGAGGCGCCCGCGCAGGGCGGCGGGGGCCAGGGCGGCGAGGATGGCGGCGGAGGTCGTCATGGATCCGTTCGGGATGATGCAGGATGCCCCTCCCCGCTGACGGCGGAGCTGTCCGGGGCCAGGAAAATGCGCGGGTTCTCCCCTCTCCCCGCGGGCGGGGAGAGGGCTGCGTCCCCGTTCAGGGGATGCAGCGAGCCCGCAGGGCGGGGGTGAGGGGGTGTCTCCGGAAGAGCCTCGCTCGTCGAGCCCCCCTCACCCTCGCTTCGGCTTCGCCTCCGCTTGCCGTGTCCCCTGGACGGTGACACGGCCCTCTCCCCGCCCGCGGGGAGAGGGGATACCCGCGCTTCGTCCGTCTCCCGGAACACCGGCATGGGCGAGGATAGGCGACCCTCCATGAGGGAGGCCAGGATGGTCTCAAGGACGCCGGTGATGTTGCGCGCGACCTCGCCGTTCCAGAACCGGAGCACGCGCCAGCCCTGCGAGGTCAGCCAGGCGTCGCGCTCGCGGTCGTAGACGCTCTCGGCATGCTGGCTTCCATCAAGCTCGACAACGAGCTTCGCCTCGCGGCAGGCGAAGTCGGCGAAGTAGCGCCCGACTGCCAGTTGGCGCACGAACTTGGCCTCGGCCAAACGACGGTCGCGGAGCCGCGACCAGAGCGCCCGCTCGGCGTCGGTCTGGGTCCGCCTCAGGGTGCGGGCCCGCGCCGTACCGGGATCGTCGGGGCCGCGCATCCGAGTGTCAGAGCCTCACGCCGCCTTCTCGCCGGTCGAGGCGAGTTCGCCCGGCAGCGCGTAGGCCCATTGCGTGATGTTGCCGGCGCCCAGGCACACCACGTAGTCGCCCGGGCGCGCGAGCCCGCCGACGATGCCGGCGAGGTCCTCGGTGCGCTCGAGCGCGATGGCGTTGCGGTGGCCGCGGGAGGTGAGGCCCGCCACCAGGGTGTCGCGGTCGATGCCCTCGATCGGCGCCTCGCCGGCGGCGTAGACGGGGGCGACGATCACCGTGTCGGCGTCGTTGAAGCAGGTGCAGAAATCGTCGAACAGCGAGGCCAGCCGCGAGTAGCGGTGGGGCTGCACCACCGCGATCACGCCGCCGTCGGTCGAGGCGCGGGCGGCCTTGAGCACCGCCCGGATCTCGACCGGGTGGTGGCCGTAATCGTCGAAGATCTGGACGCCGTTCCACTCGCCGGTGCGGGTGAAGCGCCGCTTGACGCCGCCGAAATTCGCCAGCGCCTTGCGGATCGCGTCGGGCGACACGCCGAGCTCGTGCGCGACCGCGAGCGCCGCGGTGGCGTTGAGCGCGTTGTGCTTGCCCGGCATCGGCAGGACGAGCTCTTCCATCTCCATCCGGAAGCCGGGGCGGCGGTCGCGGATCATGACCCGGAACCGGCTCTGGCCGCCCTTCAGGTCGACGTCGAGCAGGCGGACGTCGGCCTGGGGGTTCTCGCCGTAGGTGACGATGCGCCGGTCCTCGATGCGCCCGACGAGGTCCTGCACCGTCGGGTGGTCGATGCACATCACGGCAAAGCCGTAGAACGGGATGTTGTCGATGAAGGCCCGGAAGGCGTCCTTGATCGCGTCGAACGAGCCGAAATGGTCGAGGTGCTCGGGATCGATGTTGGTGACGATCGCGATGTCGGCCGGCAGCTTCAGGAAGGTGCCGTCGGATTCGTCGGCCTCGACCACCATCCAGTCGCCCTCACCCATGCGGGCATTGGTGCCGTAGGCGTTGATGATGCCGCCGTTGATGACGGTGGGATCGAGGCCGCCGGCATCGAGCAGGGTGGCGACGAGGGAGGTCGTGGTGGTCTTGCCGTGGGTGCCGGCCACCGCCACGCAGGACTTGAAGCGCATCAGCTCGGCCAGCATCTCGGCCCGGCGCACCACGGGCAGGCGGCGCTCGCGGGCGGAGACCAGCTCCGGGTTGTCGCGGCGGATCGCGGTCGAGACCACGACGAGGGCGGCATCGGCCAGGTTCTCGGCCCGGTGGCCCACGAAGGTGCGGATGCCCTGCTCGGAGAGCCGGCGCACGTTGGCGTTGTCGGAGGCGTCCGAGCCCTGCACCGTGTAGCCGAGATTGTGCATCACCTCGGCGATGCCGGACATGCCGATGCCGCCGATGCCGATGAAGTGGATGGGTCCGAGCTTGTTCGGCAGCTTCATGGAAGTCGGAGTCCTTCGCGTGTCTTCTTGTTCGAACGGCCGTCAGCGGGCCGAGAGGGCGGTCTCGACCACCAGGGCGGCGAGGCGCTCGGCGGCGTCGGGCAGGCCGGCGCCCTTGGCGGCCGCCGCCGCCGTGGCGAGCCGGGCCGGATCGCCGAGCAGCGCGCCGAGGTCGGCGGCGAGCCGCTCAGGGGTGAAGTCCGTTTGTGGTGTGGGAAAGGCGGCGCCGATCCGCCCCAGCACCGCGGCGTTGGCCGCCTGGTCCTGGTCGAGGGCGCCGGGCAGCGGCACCAGGATCGACGGGCGGCCGATCACCGCGAGTTCCGCCACCGTGGAGGCGCCCGAGCGCGCCACCACGAGGTGGGAGGTCGCCATCTTGGCCGGCAGGTCCTTGAAGAACGGCGCCACCGTGAAGGCGGCGAGCCCCGCGGCCTCGTAGAGCGCCTGGACCCGGGCGAGATCCTCCGCGCGGGCCTGCTGGATCACGGTGAGGCGGGCGCGCAGGGGCGCCGGCAGCCGCACCACGGCGTCCGGCACCACGTCGCTCATCACCCGGGCGCCCTGGCTGCCGCCGAAGGCGAGGAGCTGAAGCGGCGCCTCCGCGCCGAGCGCCGGGTAGGGCATCTCGCTCGCCGCCAGCACCGCCGGGCGCACCGGGTTGCCGGTATGGACGCGCCGCGCCGTGGCCTTGGCGGGCACGCCCCGCACCTCGGGGAAGCCGGTGGCGATGACGGTGGCGGCGCGGGCGAGGAAGCCGTTGGCCCGGCCCATCACGGCGTTCTGCTCGTGCAGCAGGGTCGGCACCCGCAGCATCTGGGCGGCCAGCAGCGGCGGCACGGTCGGGTAGCCGCCGAAGCCGACGACGACCGCGGGGTTGAGGCGGCGGATCTCGCGGAGCGCCGCCGCGAAGCCGCGCCCGAGGGTCGCGAAGGCGGTGAGGCGGCGCAACGGCGAGCGCCCGCTCGACGGGGTGGCGGAGGGCACCGCCACGATCTCCGAGGCCGGGAACTCGCCCGACAGGGCCGCGACCCGGCTGTCGGTGGCGAGCGCGACCCGGATGCCGCGCTCGCGCAGGCGCAAGGCCAGGGCCTCGGCCGGAAACAGGTGGCCGCCGGTGCCGCCCGCCGCGAGCAGGACGAGGGGTTGGGCGACCGTCATCGGGCGGCCGGGGCGGAGCGGAGGAGGAACATGCGGTCTCCGGTCGGGTCGAGTAGCCCCCCCGTGTGTCACGGCGGGGCGGCGAGGTCACCCCTCGAGGCGTCCCCGCGGGGATCGGTGCGGACGTCGCGGGGTCGGGATCAGTGCGCCTGGTCCTAGTGCGCTTGGTCCTAGTGCACTTGGCCCTAGTGCGCTTGGCCCTAGTGCGCTTGGCCCTAGTGCGCTTGGCCCTCGTCGCGGTTGAGGAGCGTCGTGCGCGGCCGGCGCCGGGTGAGGGCGACGAGGAAGCCCATCCCGAGGGCGAGCGAGATCAGCGACGAGCCGCCATAGGAGATGAACGGCAGGGTCATGCCCTTGGCGGGCATCAGCCGGGTGTTCACCGCCATGTTGATGCAGGCCTGGAGGCCGAACAGGGCGGTGAGCCCCGTGATGGCGAGCCGGCAGAAGATGTCGTCGCTGCGCCGCGCGAGCACCAGGCCGCGCATCACGATGAAGGCGAACAGCAGCACGATGGCGATGCAGATGATGACGCCGAACTCCTCGCCCGCCACCGAGAAGATGAAGTCGGTATGGGCGTCGGGCAGGTGGCGCTTGGCCACGCCCTCGCCCGGGCCGGTGCCGAACCAGCCGCCCGAATTGAAGGATTCCTGCGACCAGAAGGTCTGGAAGTTGTCGCCCGAATCCTTGTCCATGAAGCGCTGGATGCGGGCCCGGACGTGGGGCAGGAACTCGTAGGCCGCCGCCACGCCGAGGAGGCCGGCGCCGCCGAGGCCCGCGACCCAGAACCAGTGCAGCCCGGCGACGAACACCATCGAGCACCACACCATCGTCACCAGCATGGTCTGGCCGAAATCCGGCTGCAGGATCAGCGGCACGATGGTCATCGGCAGGAGCAGGACGGCGAGCGTGCCGCCCGGCATGTCGCGCCGGCGCGCGCCCTCCGCGAAGGCCCAGGCGGCCAGGATCACGAAGGCGGGCTTCACGAACTCGGAGGGCTGGACGCCGATCGAGCCGAACTGGATCCAACGATGCGCGCCCTTGATCTCCGGCCCGTACTTGGTGGCCGCGATGCACAGCACGATGCCGAGGCCGTAGGTGACCAAGGCCATGCGCCGGATGTGGCGCAGGGACAGGAACGACACCGCCAGGATCAGGGCGATGGTCGGCAGCAGGTACATCACCTGCCGGTTGAGGAAGTGGAAGGTCGGCAGGCCGAGGCGCTCGGCCACGGGCGGACCGCCGGCCATCAGGAAGACCAGCCCGGCCGTCATCAGAACGCCGAGGCCGGCGAGCAGCGCCCGGTCGACCGTCCACCACCAGTCGCCCAGATGCGAGCGTTCCGCGCGGGACATCATGGCTTGCGTAGGCCCCTCGTTCACCAGTCGCGACCATCGGACGGAATGGTAAACCGAGTGTTGCCGCCTCGCCGCAGCGACCGGGAAAGCCGGGACGCCCCCGGGACGTCGGCCGGTGCCCGTCGGCCCTGGAGCTCGTCAGCCCTGGAACATGCCGTGGGGCGCCGGCTCGAAATGCCGGGCGTAGGCGTCGTCCAGGGTCTCCCAGGGCATCAGCATCACCCCGTGCAGGGGCGCCGCCCCGGCCGTGAGCGCCCCGAAGCGCCGCAGGATCAGGGCGAGCTCGTAGGCGGTGATGTCGGGCTTGGGCTCGAAGCGGTAGAAGTGGGTCTCGTTGTCGACCGGCTCGGCGCCGATGCTCTTCAGGAGCGAATCGAACATCGCGAACGTCCCCCCGTCTGCGGCGCGTCGCGCGCCGTCCGGGAGGCTAGGCCGGATGGGGGAGTGCGGCAAATAAACTTGATGGGAGGGGGGCTTCGTTGCGTCACCGCCCGCCCAGGGAGGCTCATTCCGCGGGCCGTGACCGCATCATGCTTTCGGCGAGCCGGATCCCGTCATTCCTCCGGGATGCGCCCTACCCCTCGTGCGGCCCGCTCCAGCCCGGCAGGTACGACGCGTCCTTGGAGCGGGCGAGCTCCATCGCCTCGTCGAGGGCGTCGGAGAAATCGTCCTTCACATCCTTGCGCTTGATGTGGCGGCGCAGGAAGTCGGCCCACAGGAACTCGCTGAACGGCGTCGTGTCCTTGGCAAAGCCCCCGGCCCGGCGCAGCTCGCCGGCGAGGCTGCGGAAGGGATCGTCGCCGAGATCCTCGATGCGCTTGGGCATGTCGCCGACGTCGCGGCGCACGCCGTGGGCATCGTAGGGATGGACCCAGGCCCGGTGGTCGGCCACGACCCAGAACGCGTCCTTCTCGAGGTGGTGCAGGTCGGCCACCACGGTGGTGAAGACGCTCTCGACCCCCTCCTCCTGCAGCGCGCGGGTGAGGTGGTGGTGGTCGATGACGTAGCGGCGCTTCTTCGGCCCGAGCAGGACCGGGATCATGTGCGAGCCGAGGAAGGCCTCCCGGTCCTTGTCCGCCACCTCGCGCCAGCGCTTGCGCTTGGCCGCCACCTCCCGGTAGCCGACCGTCATCTGGGTCGGCCGCAACTCGGCGATCGGCACGCTGTGGAGGATCGGATCGCGGACGGACATCGAGGCCATGGTCCCTGCTGGGCGCGGGACATCCGCGCCGAAGCGATGGAAATTGGCCACACCCTCCCTTGCGTCAAGCCGCCAAGCCGGTGCCGTATGGTCGAAACCGGCCGTTCGACCAAGCTCTGACGACTTAATCCATGGTGCTCCGACTATTTTTTAGATATCCCTCATCCTCTTGCGATCACAAGGGTTTCCATCGGTTTTCGACCGTCGCGGCAGCCCTCCGTCCGGCCCCCGCGGCACGGGGACGGGTCGGCCCGCCCGTCCTTGACTCGGCCGCGATTTGCTCGCCAAGACACCACCACCGAACGCCGCCCCGCTGGGCGTGGCGCCTCGGCCCGGATCCTGCACCGTCATCGCACTGACGCAACGGCACGGCAGGACGCCGGTGAGATCCGGTAATGAGGCACGAAGGACAGGGGCCGACCGACCCGGGATCGACTCGGACGCTCCCCGCGGGCGGCGCCGGGGCATCCGGGGGCCGGCCGTTCCCCCGGGCGGATGGTCGGCGCGCGATGGACACCCAAACTCCCCTGAGCACGTCGGCGCGGCCGCGCGGCCGGCGCGTGGTCCGGCTCCTGGCGCTTCTGCTGGTGGCGGGCGCCGCCGTGGCAGTCTGGCGCGTGCCCGCCCTCGAGCCCGTGCGCGAGCGCATCGCCGCGCTCCTGGCGCCGCGCGAGGGGATCGAGGGACAGGCGCCGGAAGCCGGCGAGACCGCGGCCCCGGTCTTCCGGCCGACGAAGCAGCAGCTCGCGAGCTTCGGCATCGAGACCGTGCAGGCCCGCGACTTCCGGCCCGAGGGCTTCGCCGAGGGGCGGATCGGCGTCAACGAGGACGACAACGTCCCGGTCTACACGCCCTATGCGGGCCGGGTGACCAAGGTGATGGTCCGGGCCGGCGACCGGGTGAAGGCCAACCAGGTGCTGTTCACCCTGGAGGCCGCCGACATGGTCTCGGCCCTCAACGACTACCAGGCGGCGACGAACGCGCTCGCCAAGAACTCCGCCCTGCTCAAGCTCAACCAGACCGTGGCGGCCCGGCTCCAGGAGCTGTTCCAGGCCAAGGCGGTGGCCCTGAAGGACTGGCAGCAGGCGCAGAACGACGTGATCGCGGCCCAGAGCGACCAGCGCTCGGCCGAAGCCTCGCTCCAGGCGGTGCGCAACCGTCTGCGCATCCTCGGCAAGTCCGACGCGGAGATCGACGCCTTCGCCAAGAGTGGCGTGATGAGCCCGGAGACCGAGATCCGCGCGCCGATCGGCGGCACCATCGTGCAGCGCAAGATCGGCCTCGGCCAGTACCTCGCCGCGGGCAGCGACCCGGCTTTCGTCATCGGCGACCTCTCGACCGTGTGGCTCGTCGCCAACGTGCGCGAGAGCGAGGTGCCGCGGATCAAGCTCGGCCAGGAGCTGGAGGCGAGCGTGATCGGCTTCCCCGACCGGGTGTTCAAGGCGAAGATCAGCTACATGGCCGCCGCCCTCGACCCGACGACGCGCCGCCTGCCGGTCCGGGCCGAGATCGACAACGCCGAGGGCCTGCTCCGGCCCGAGATGTTCGCGACCTTCACGATCCTCACCGGGCGCGACGAGCGCGCCCCGGCGGTGCCGGCGGGGGCGATCGTCTACGAGGGCGCCCGCGCCCGGATCTGGGTCGAGCGGCCGGACGGCACCATCGTGTCGCGCGCCGTCACCCTGGGGCTCTCCGGCGGCGGCCTCGTGCAGGTGACGGACGGCCTCAGCCTCGGCGAGCGCGTCGTGACCCGCGGCAGCCTGTTCATCGACCGGGCCGCCTCCGGCGACAAAGCGTCCTGAAACCCGGCACTCCGATACCCGGCCTCCCGACCCCGAGCCGCGCATGAACCGCCTGATCGACTTCGCCCTGCGCCAGCGGGTGCTGGTGCTGCTCCTGTTCCTGGCGATGCTCGGAATCGGCTACGCGAGCTTCCAGCAGCTCAACATCGAGGCCTACCCGGACCCGGTGCCGCCGCTCGTCGACGTCATCACCCAGAATCCCGGCCAGTCGGCCGAGGAGATCGAGCGCTACATCACCATCCCGCTCGAGGTGCAGCTCGCCGGCATTCCCAACGCCACGGTGACGCGGACGATCTCGCTGTTCGGCCTCTCGGACGTGAAGATCCAGTTCACCTACGACTTCACCTACCAGGAGGCGCTGCAGCGGGTGCTCAACCGGCTGTCGCAGCTGCCGCCCCTGCCCAACAACGCCCAGCCGCAGATCTCGCCGACGAGCCCGATCGGCGAGATCATGCGCTACCAGGTGGTCGGCCCGCCGGGCTTCTCCTCGACCGACCTGAAGACCCTGCAGGACTGGGTGCTGCAGCGCCGCTTCAAGGCGATTCCCGGCGTCGTCGACGTCTCGGCCTTCGGCGGCAAGACCAAGGAATTCGAGGTTGCGGTCGACCTGCACAAGCTCCAGGCCCAAGGGCTGACCCTGGTCCAGGTCGTCTCCGCGCTCAACAATTCCAGCACCAATGTCGGCGGCCAGACCCTCAATGTCGGCGAGCAATCGGCGGTGGTGCGCGGGGTCGGCCTCATCCGCGACATGGACGACGTCCGCAACACCATGATCACCCAGGTCGGCGGCGTACCGGTGCTGATCAAGGACGTGGCGGAGGTCCAGGTCAGCAACGCGCCGCGGCTCGGCATCGTCGGGCACGAGAACAACGGCGACATCGTCGAGGGCATCGTGCTGCTCAGCCGCGGCGGCAAGAGCCTGCCGACGATCCAGCGGGTCGAGGCCGAGATCGAGAAGATCAACGCGTCCGGCATCCTGCCGCCCGGCGTGCAGGTGGTGCCGCTCTACGACCGCAGCGCGCTCATCCACACCACCACCCACACGGTGATGCACAACCTCGTCTTCGGCGTGGTGCTGGTGTTCCTGGTGCAGTGGCTCTTCCTCGGCAGCCTGAAGAGCGCGATCATCGTCGCGGCGACGATTCCCTTCGCGCTGGGCTTCGCCATCGCCATCATGGTGGCGCGGGGCGAATCGGCGAACCTCCTGTCGCTCGGCGCGATCGATTTCGGCCTCATCGTCGACGCGACGGTGATCATGGTGGAGAACATCTTCCGCCACCTCGCCGAGCATAAGGGACCGGCGAAAGCCGGCAGCGGGCTCAAGCTCGGGCTGATCGCGTCGGCGGCGCGCGAGGTGAACCGGGCGATCTTCTTCTCCGCCTCGATCATCATCGTGGGCTTCCTGCCACTCTTCACCCTGACGGGCGTCGAGGGCCACATCTTCGGGCCGATGGCGAAGACCTACGCCTACGCGCTCGTCGGCGGTCTCATCGCCACCTACACGGTCTCCCCGGCGCTCTCGGCGCTGATCCTGCCCAACCACGTCGAGGAGCGCGACACCATCGTGGTGAAGATCCTGCGGGCGCTCTTCCGGCCGCTCCAGGGCTTCACCCTCGGCAACCGGATCCTCACCATCCTGGTGACGGTGGCGATGCTCGGCTGCACCGGGCTGGCGATGCGCACCCTCGGCCTCGAGTTCCTCCCCACCCTGGAGGAGGGCAACCTCTACATCCGCGGCACGATGCCGGCCTCGATCTCGCTGGAGGCCGGCAACCCCTACGTCGAGCGGATGCGCAAGATCATCGGCTCCTACCCGGAGGTGACCACGGTCGTCTCGCACCAGGGCCGGCCCGACGACGGCACCGACGCCACCGGGTTCTTCAACGTCGAGTTCTTCGCCCCCCTGAAGCCCGCCGACCAGTGGCGGCCGGGCCTCACCAAGGAGAAGCTGATCGAGGAGGTCTCGGGCCGCCTGCGCGAGGAGCTGCCCGGCATCGAGTTCAACTTCTCGCAATACATCCAGGACAACGTCCAGGAGGCGGCCTCCGGCGTGAAGGGCGAGAACTCGGTCAAGATCTACGGCACCGACCTCGAGCAGATCACCCGCACCGCCAACGACGTGAAGGCGGCGCTCGCGACGGTGCCGGGGGTGACCGACCTCGCGGTCTTCACCTCGCTCGGCCAGCCGACGGTGCGCATCGACATCGACCGGGCGCGGGCGGCCCGCTACGGCCTGGCGCCCGGCGACATCGCCACCACGATCTCGGCGGCGATCGGCGGCCAGACCGCCGGCGACCTCTACGAGTACGGCAGCGACCGCCACTTCCCGATGCGGGTGCGGCTGGCGCCCGAGTACCGCCGCTCGCTGGAGACCATCCGCAACATCACGGTGGGGGCGAACGCGCCCAACGGCGTGATCCAGGTGCCGCTCTCGGAGATCGCCCAGGTCCAGCTCGTATCGGGCGCGGCCTTCATCTACCGCGAGAACCAGGAGCGCTACATCCCGGTCAAGTTCAGCGTGCGCGGGCGCGACCTCGGCGGCGCGGTGATCGAGGCGCAACGGCGCGTCGCCGAGCAGGTCGAGCTGCCGGCCGGCTACCACCTCGAATGGGTCGGCGAGTTCACCAACCTGCAGGGCGCCATCGCGCGGCTGAAGCTCGTGGTGCCGCTGACGATCGGGCTGATCGCGCTCCTGCTCTACGTCAACTTCGCCTCGCTCACCGACACGCTGCTGACCTTGAGCGTCATCCCGATGGCGCTGATCGGCGGCATCTTCGCCCTGGTGCTGACCGGCACGCCGTTCTCGGTCTCGGCGGCGATCGGCTTCATCGCGCTGTTCGGCATCTCGACCATGGAGGGCGTGATCCTGCTCTCCTACTGCAACCAGCTGATGGACGAGGGCTGGGCGCGGGCGGAGGCCATCCACCACGCCGCCGACGTGCGGATGCGCCCGGTGATGATGACCTGCGTGGCGGCCTGCGTCGGCCTCCTGCCGGCGGCGATCTCCACCGGCATCGGCTCGCAGGTGCAGAAGCCCCTGGCGCTGGTGGTGGTGGGCGGCATCCTGCTCGCCCCGATCCTGATCCTGGTGGTGCTGCCGGTGCTGATCGCGGCCTTCTCGCGCCACCGTCCGCGGGCGCCTGTCGCCCCGGTGCGACAGTCCGAACCGGCGGAGTGAGCTAGATGCAGCCCGGTTCCGACACGCCCGCCCCGGCCGAATCCAGCATGCCCCATCCCATGCGCACCCTCCTGCGCCTGCCGGCCGCCCTCGCGGCGCCGCGCGACGAGACCCCGATCCGGGTCACCGTCGCGGCGACCGACGCCGCGGGGGGCACGGGCCGGGAGCCGGACGAGCCCCCGGAGGCCGCCGCCCGCCCGGCCGCCCGCACCGCGGCGCGGATCCTGGCGGCGGCGCTCGCCGCCTCCGCCGCCTCCGCCTGCATGGTCGGGCCCGACTTCCAGGGCGCGACGCCGCCGCCGGTCTCCGCCTACACCAGGGAGGGGTTGCGCAACCCGCCCGTGACCGCCGAGGACCGGCGCAACGGCGCGCTCGGCCAGAGCTTCGCGCAGGGGCGCGACGTGCCGGGCGAGTGGTGGCGGCTCTTTCGCTCCCGGGCCCTCGACAGCCTGGTCGAGGAGGCGCTCGCCCGCAACCCGACCCTCGACGCCGCCCAGGCCACGCTGCGTGCGGCCCGCGCCACCACCGAGGCGCAGCGTGGCGCGCTCTTTCCCCAGGTCGGCTTCGGGGCGCAATCCTCCTACAACAAGGCCCCGGGCGGCGACCTGCAATCGCCGCTCAACGACAACTCGCTGCTCTACAGCCTCGTCACCCCGCAGGTGACGGTGAGCTTTGCCCCCGACGTGTTCGGCGGCACCCGGCGCGCCCTCGAATCGCAGGCGGCGCAGGAGGAGGGGCAGCGCTGGCAGCTCGAGGCCGCCTATCTCACGCTCACCGCCAACGTCGTCGCGGCGGCGATCCAGGAGGCGTCGCTCCGGGCCCAGATCGCCGCGACCGAGAAGGTGATCCAGGCCCAGACCGACCTCCTGAACCTGATCACCAAGCAGTCGAATGCCGGCCAGGTCGCGGGGGCCGACGTGGTGCAGCAGACCGCGCTCCTCGCCCAGTCGCAGCAATTGCTGCCGCCGCTGCAGCGGGCGCTGGCGCAGCAGCGCAACCTGCTCACGGCCCTCGCCGGCCGCTTCCCGAGCGAGGAGGTGAGCCAGACCTTCACGCTGGCCTCCCTGCACCTGCCCCGCACCCTGCCGGTCAGCCTGCCCTCGCGGCTCGTCGAGCAGCGCCCCGACGTGAAGGCGGCGGAGGCCGCGGTCCACGCAGCCAGCGCCCAGGTCGGCGTCGCGGTGGCCAACCGCCTGCCGCAATTCACCATCTCGGGCGCGATCGGCGCCAGCGCGACCAATTTCGCGGCGCTCCTCAACCCGGCCGCCAGCCTCTGGACCATCGCCGGCGCGGTGGCCCAGCCCCTCTTCGACGGCGGCACCCTCTTCCGGCGCCAGCAGGCGGCGGAGGAGACGCTGGTCGCGGCCCAGGCCCAGTACCGCGCCACCGTCATCGGCGCCTACCAGAACGTCGCCGATGCGCTCCGCGCCCTCCAGTCCGATGGCCGCGCGGTGGCCGCCGCCAACGCCGCCGTCTCGGCGAGCCGCCAGAGCGTGGAACTGGTGCGCAAGCAATTCGGCCTCGGCGCCGTCAGCAGCGCCTCGCTGCTGATCACCCAGTCGGCCTACCTCCAGGCCGTGGTGACCCAGGCCCAGGCCCAGGCCAACCAATATGCCGACACCGCCGCCCTGTTCCAGGCGCTCGGCGGCGGCTGGTGGAACCGCCGCGACGTGAAGCCGGCCCGCGACCCGAAGGACCCGGCGCCGTTCCTGTAACGGACCGCCCGCGGCCGGAGGCGAAGCGCAAGCGTCCGTCGCGCAATTGCCGTCACCCGGGCGATGCCGTGCGCGTCCGCGAACGAGCGCCCCCTTCGATCCGGTCTTCGCGCGCGAAGCCAACGGGATCGATGGCTCGGGCGGGGGCGACCGTCGGGGCCGTGGCCTCCCCGGCCCCGAGCTTCCATTCCGGCCGCGATCACCGGGACGACTGCGCTCATACGACGCGCCGCCCTCATTCCGCATCTCCTGCCCGACCGGGATGATCCTCGATCGTGAAACGTTATAATATATCATTCCGTCATGCATCGTGACGGGTGGCCCATTCATGAGAGGTTGCCGCAGGCGATGAGCGATTTCCAGACCGTGACCGAGGGTCCGGCCGTTGGCGCGACGAATGCGCGTTCGATCACCTATTGCCTCACGGAAGCCAACAAGGCCCTGCAGACCTGGGTGCAGAACGTCAGCCGGCGCGACATCGATGCGGTCCTCGACCTCTACGCACCCGACGCCATCCTCGTGCCGACGCTCTCCGACGACGTGCGCGAACGGGAGGACAGCCGCCGCCGCTACTTCGAGATGTTTCTCGCCAACGAGGGCCTGAGCTGCGGCATCACGGTGCAGAAGGGCCGCGTCAGCGCCAGGCTCGGCACCGTCGTCATCGGCGGCCTCTACTGCTTCACGATGGTCAGGGAGGGCCGCACGGAGATCGTGCCGGCACGGTTCCTGTTCACCTTCGAGGAGATCGACGGCCGGTGGCTGATCACGGGACATCACTCGTCCCAGGCCGTCGAGTAGCCGCGGCGCACGCCGACCGGGGGCTCCGCTCGCGTCCCGTCGCCGAGCCCGCGGATCCCGCATGTCGGGACTCGGCGGCCATCGAACGGATCGCGACGCGGAGCCAAAACGTTTCTACCCCGTTTCCAGCGAAGCGGTGATGGGCCGGGGGGTTCCGTGAGCGTCGGATTGTTGGCTCTTCTGGACGACGTGGCGTTCATGGTCAGGAGCGCGGCCGCGTCCCTCGACGACGTGGCGGCGCAGGCCGCGCGGGCCGGGACGAAGGCCGCCGGCGTCGTCATCGACGATGCGGCCGTGACGCCGCGCTACGTCGTCGGCTTCGCGGCCGAGCGCGAATTGCCGATCGTCGGCAAGATCGCGCTGGGATCGCTGCGCAACAAGCTCCTGTTCCTGCTCCCCGGCGCCCTCGCGCTCAGCGCCTTCGCGCCGTGGGCGATCACCCCGCTGCTCATGCTGGGCGGTGCCTATCTCTGCTACGAGGGCGCCGAGAAGGTCTACGAGGCCCTGGTCCCCCATGCGTCGCACGGGGACGAGGAGGCGCAGCCGGCCGGCACGGGGCACGACCCGGCCCTGGAGGAGCGCCGCGTGGCGGGCGCCATCAAGACCGACTTCATCCTGTCGGCCGAGATCATGGCCATCACCCTCGCCGCCCTGCCCGAGGGCAGCGTGTGGATGAAGGCGGCGGTCCTGGCGATCGTCGGCATCGGCATCACGGTCGGGGTCTACGGCGTCGTCGCCCTCATCGTGAAGGCGGACGATGCCGGGCTCGCCCTTGCCCGCAGCCGGGCGGGCGCGCCCTTCGGCAACCTCATCCGGGGGATCGGCCGCTTCGTGGTAAGGGGCATGCCGGTCCTGCTCAAGGTGCTCGCCGTCGTCGGCACGGCGGCGATGGTCTGGGTCGGCGGCGGCATCCTGATGCACGGGCTCGAGGGCTACGGTTTGTCGGCTCCGGCGCACGCGGCGCATGCCGCAGCGGAAAGCCTGGGCGCGCTGCTTCCATCCGCCAGGGGCGCCATCGAATGGCTGGTGACGGCCGCGGCCTCGGGCCTCCTCGGCCTCCTCGTCGGCGGGGTGCTGATCCCGGTGGTGAACGGCGTGTCGGGCCTGCTGCGCCGTCGCGACGCTTCCGCCGGGAAGCACCCGGCATAGACCGGGGCGTGATCGCCCGCGCGACGGTCCGGCCCCCGTCTTCGGCGGCTCGCCGTTCTCCTCCCGCAACGTCGCCGGAAGGCGCGGCGGCGTCGCCGCCAGGACATGGGCGGCGGCGAAGGGCCGGATCGGTCACGATCCGGGGCGATGATCTTACCTTCCTCTAGGTCCTTCAGGCTGTATCGACTTCCGCCCGCAGCGAATGTAGGTTGCGGCCTCGGCCGATCGACAGCCGTTGCGGCCGGCCGGAGGCGGGAGAGCACGGCCATGAACCAGATGCGCCACGACCTGGCGGGCGCACACCCGCTCGACCCCGCCGGGACGCCGCCCGGCGAGGCCCCGCCCGCCGATCTGGCGGCCCTCGCCCGGATGGTGCGCGTCGACGCCGCCACCGGCGACCTCGTCATCGCCAACGGCGTCGCCCGGCTGGTGCTCAAGCGCGACGGCACCATCCGGGTCGAGGGCGTGCGGATCGTCGGGACGGCCGACGAGACGATCGCGCTGCGCGCCGCCGTGATCGACCTGAACTGAGCCGCCGTCATGTGGGCGGTGGACAACCGCACCCCGTTCGCGGCGCAAGGCTCGTTCCTGCGCGACAGGCACGGGGTGGAGCACTGGGTGGTGGCGGTGCGCGCCTGCTTCTCGCTGCGCGCCGACGGCCTCCTGGACGTGGCGCCGGAGCCTCCCCCGGTCCGGCTCGTGGGCGAGTATGTCGACGGGCAGGCCCGCGAGATGAAGGCCGCCGCCGACATCGCGCCGTTCCGGCCGGCGGCCGACATCCTGGTGCGGGGCATCGCCTGCGCCCCCGGCGAGGCGGTGCGACGGACCTGCGCCGTGCGCGTGCGCGTGCGCGTGGGAGCGATCGAGAAGCGCGCCCGCGTCACCGGCCGGCGGATGCTGCGGCGCACCGGGGGCCGCCGCGGCCGCCTGACCCTGGACGGCCCGGAGGACTTCGCCGGCGTGCGGCTGGTCTGGCGCGCCGCCCTCGGCGGGGTCGATCCGTTCGCGGAGCCCGGCAGCCCCGCCGCCGCGCCGCACCCGCACAACCCCGTCGGGCGGGGCTGGACGGCGCGATGGTCCGACCTGCCCGAAGGCGCCGAACTGGCGCTGCCCCTGATCGAGGACCCGGCCGGTCGTCCCCGGCCGGCCGCTGCCGCCGCCGCACGGCTTCGGGCCGCTCCAGCCGGCCTGGCGCCCCCGCCTCGACCATGCCGGCACCTACGACGAGGCCTGGATGGCGACCCGCGCGCCGCTGCCGCCGGAGGATTTCTCCGAGGCCTTCCACTAGGCCGCCCCGGCCGACCAGATCTATCCGGGGGTGCTGCGCGGCGGCGAGCCGGTCGAGGTCGAGGGCCTGCACCCGGACGGTCCCTACGCCTTCCGCCTGCCGCAGGTTCTCCTGGAGGCCCGCACCCGCATCGGCACGGCGCGCATGCAGGAGCGGCTGCGCCTCGTCGCGGCGATCCTCGACGGCAGCGCGCGCAGCGTCGAGCTGATCTTCAACGCCGCCGTGGCGTGCAACGGGCGCGACCACGCGGTCGAGGGCTCGACCGTGACGGTGCGGCAGATGGCGGGGGTGGCGCGGTGAGCGGCCTGACCTCGACCGAGACGGTCAAGATCAACGACCTGACCCTGTGCCACAAGCACTCGGCGATCGGCTTCGTGCGCGCGACGCTGCCGGACGTGTGCCGCTCGCCGGTGGCGCCGGTGCCGTACGCGAACGTCGCCTATGCCCGCGACCTGGAGAACGGGACGGTGACCGTCCGTTCGCATGGCGGGGCGATGAACGGGGTGAAGGGCTCGCGCTTCTACCCGTCCTACGACGACGAGCCGGGCACGGGCGGGGGCGTCACGTCGGGGGTGAACCGGCACGAGGCGACGTGGCTGTCCTGGTCGCCGAACGTGTTCATGGAGGGCCGGCCGGTCACGCGGTTGACCGACAAGATGATGATGAACCGGGGGAATACGGTCAGCGTCGGGGGATATCAAACGAGGAAGCCAATCGGCAAAGAGGTTCATATTTGCGAAATAGCCTGCCCCTGTTATGTAAAAAATAAAAATTTCAGCGCCAGCAATCGGTATTCTATTTGTTTTACAAAAGATGTCCGTAGCCGATACCCGGAAGTTGTTGCTGGTGATCCGGGGTCAGGAACCGGTTTAGCCTCCGAGATCGGGTTTTGGGCCCCCCTGAATCCGAAAAACCTTCCCGGCTCGACGACGCCTCCGGGAGGAATAATCAGTCCCAGCAAACTATTTCCGTTCTGGAGGAATAGCGGAAGCCGCTGGATAGATGCAATTTATATTCAAGATGGCCAAATGACTGATATGTGGGAGATTAAATTTGGAGATGACGCCCCGAATGACCTTGCAAAAGATCTATCTTATCGTGCGATTGCAAATAAATATGGCTCCAAGTACGATGGAGAATTTCGAGTTCCAGAGTGGTGTGACGATTGCAGTCAAGAAGAAGACAGACAAAAATCGGAACAGACTGCCGATGCCCTTGCAAGACAGCGAAAATACGAAGCGATCGGCCGCGCGCTGCGTCAGGGTCCGAAATGGCTGCCCCTTCCGGTCCCTCTCGGCATCCCACTACCTCGATAATTGAGGCATGATCATGATCTCGCTCGCTGAAGTTATTGCATACATCGCAGACTTAAATCGCACCGATACTTTTTACGAACTTGATGACAAGTATTTTTTCCATTCTCACAATTTGATAAATTGTAGCTTTGGAGCCACATCGGAATTTTACTTCGTTGCCACCGGCAGGCGGCAGTTAAAAGATACGACTGTAAATTTGGCTGAGGAATACTATAATATCTTGAATCCTGTAGAGGCATACATTGCATCTGATACGTCCAACACCAAAATTAATTCATCAAAAGACATAAGCTCATTCATAAGGCACGGGCGCTTACGTTGGCGGTTCGAACAGCCTGACGAACCAATGTCATTCTACGTTCGTGGAGTAGAACCGGGCTTGAAGAGGTTCGAACCTTCGCATATCGATTTTTCTTGCTTGATTGACGCTGCTAATTTCGCGCTTGGCGGAAGTTTATACTACAATTTTTACTTAAATAAATTAAATGAAAATGTCGATGATTACATCAAATTATTCAAAAATACCTGTGAAAAGTTGCGCTCAAGCTACGCTGTTTCGGGAATTTCCCTTCTGTATGGCACATACTCAAGCATCCAGCCCGAACTTTGCTATCCGATTTACAAAATATTTCCAGGACTAGTTTACGCAGACGTCAATGGCTTTAGACTTGAAACACAAAAAAGAGAAGACGTCATACGTGATGTTAATTGGTTGACTGCTGTAGGATCGATTATACTTGAAAAGCATCCCAGCATCGTAAAAGCTGCCGAGCGTCCTCCAGCGGGTGTCATTGTACATCGTTATGATACCGGAGTCATTTTCCAGGCCGGCGCTCGGCCCATGATCGGCGACGCCAATTTCGATGACGTGCCACCTGCCTATAAGGCCGTCAACCGAATCCTGAGGCCGGCCAGGTTCGAAGAGTACCGCGGACCGTACCTGCGCGTACCTGATATTGTTGATGGCAACGCGGCGACGCGCGAATGGATTACGCGCTTTGACTGATTTTCGAAGGAAAATTCGATGGAATACATCAGAATCGACATATCCCGCCCCACCGACGACGACCCTACGCTGGTCGTCTCCGAAATCGGCAGGGACGACCGCGCCGAAGTCCGCCGGGTCGCACATTTCCCCGACGGGCGCATTGAACGCGCCTCGGAAGAAACGGAGACACGCGACACCCGACTCTCCGTCCCGGCCATCCCGACTCTCGACGAACTCCGTGCTCACGGCGCATCCGAGTGGACTGCCGGGTTGATCACCAAGGAAGAGTTCGAGGATCTTTGGACGGAGGCGTGCGCACGCCAGACCCGATAGCATCATGCCCACCGACCGCCTCCCCGCCATCCTCGCCGTCGGCCTGTGCAGCCCGCTCGGTGCCACGTTCGCCGAGACCGCCCGGCGCTACGCCGCGGGCGAGCGGGCACAGCGGTTCGAACGCGCCCTCGTCGGCGCGGACGGGCTGCCACCGACGCTCGCCCAGGCGATCCCGATCGCCGAGTGCCGCGACTACGGTCGGCGGCTGCGGCGCCTGCTCGCCGCCGCGCTCGCCGATTGCGCCGGCCGGGTGCCGCCGCCGGGCGGCTGGCTCCTGCGGCTCACGGTGCGGCCGGAGCTCTGCGAGCATCCCGACCGGGACGCGTTCCGCGCTTCCCTGCTGGAGCCGCATGCCGGCCTCCTGCGCGACCTCGACCTCCTGCCGGGCGGGCCGGCCGAGGCCCTGTCCGACCTCGCCCACGCCGCCGTCGCGGTCCGGGACGGGGCCGAGGACCACGTCCTGGTCGGTGCCCTCGACAGCGCCATCCACCCGCTCCTGCTCGACCGCCTCGCGGTGGAGGAGCGGATCCTGATGCGCGGCAATCCCTGGGGTCTGATCCCCGGCGAGGCCGCGGTCGTGATGGCCCTCGGTCTCGAGACCGGGGAGCCGGCGCACGGTCCCGGGCGCGGTGCCGTGCTCGGCGTCTTCCGCGGCGTCGAGGAGGAGGACGTGGCCGCGCCGCGGGGCCTGATCGGGCGGTGGCTCGCCAAGGCCTTCGCGCGCGGTGCCCGCTTCCTGCCGCCGGACCGCCTGCTGGCCGACCTCACCGGCGAGCGCTGGCGGGCCGAGGAGTTCGGCGTCGCGGTCGCGCGCGCCGCCGCGCCCGGGGCCGGCATCGCCGCGCTCGCCGCCG
>NZ_JTHF01000153.1 GCF_001043895.1 Methylobacterium indicum | reverse complement strand
CCTCCCCCACCGATTGACCCGCCGCGCGATATCGGCCACGTCGCACCCTCGTCATCCTGTTCGGCCCTGAAGCCGGACCGCAGCGGGCGCCGGGCGCCCATCGAACTCCCGACAGACCCATGCTTGAGCAGCAGCTCGTCAACGGCGTCGTGCTCGGCGCGACCTATGCCCTCTTCGCCATCGGCTTCACGCTGATGTTCGGGGTGATGGGCGTCATCAACCTCACCTACGGGGTCTACTTCGCGCTCGGCGCCTTCGCGGCGCTCTGGAGCACGCAAGCGCTCGGCCTGCCGATCTGGGCGGCGCTGCCGGTGGGCGCCCTGATCGCGGGCTTGGTCGCCATCGTCCTCGACACGCTGCTCCTCACCCGCCTGCGCAAGGCCAAGGCGCCGGAACTGGCCTCCTTGATGGTGACGCTGGGGGCCACGCTCTTCCTCTATGCCGGCATGGCGGCGGCGCTGGGCACCGAGATCCGGCGCTTCCCCGCCGAGGTGTTTTCGGGCGGCGCCTACAGCCTCGGCGACGTGCGCGTCGGCACGACCCAGATCCTGATCCTCGCCGCCGCCATCGTGCTGATGCTGGCGCTGCTGGCGCTGGTGCGCGGCTCGCGGATCGGGCTCGCCATCCGGGCGGTGGCCGAGAACCCGGACGCCGCCTCCTTGATGGGCATCAACGGCGCCCTGATGCTGCGGGTGGTCTCGTTCCTGTCCGGCGCCATCGGGGGTGCGGCGGGCGTGCTCGTCGGCCTCAACTTCAACGCCATCCAGCCCTTCATGGGCGAGCACATGATGCTGCGCGGCTTTGCCGTCATCATCGTGGGCGGGCTCGGCGACCTGCGCGGCGCCCTTCTCGCCGGCCTCATCCTCGGCCTCGCCGAGGTGCTCACCGCCGCCTACCTCTCCTCGACCCTCAAGGACATGATCGCCTTCGCGCTCCTCGTCGCCACCCTGTGGTTCCGTCCGCTCGGCCTGTTCGGCCGCGCCGCCGCCAAGCGGGCCTGACCGTCATGTGGGACGCCCTCGACGACTTCTACTGGACCTACCAGAGCCTGATCCACGCGATCGGGGTGAACGGCATCCTGGCGCTGTCGGTCTACGTGGTGCTGGCGGTGGGCCAGCTCTCCCTCGGCCAGGCCGCCTTCATGGGCGTCGGCGCCTATACCGGCGCCCTGCTCTCGGTGAAGTTCGGCGTGCCGTTCGGCGTCGCCATGCTGGCCTCCGCCGTGGTGCCGGCCCTGCTGGCGCTGGTCGTCGGCGGGCCGACGCTCCGGCTCACCGGCGTCTACCTCGCCATCGCGACGATCGGGCTCGGCGAGATCACCCGCATCGTGTTCCTCAACTGGGATTATGCCGGCGGCGCGCTCGGCCTCTCCAGCATCCCGGAGCGCGGCGGCGTCGTGGCGATCTACGGCACGCTCGCCGTGCTGCTCGTCGGCCTGACGCTGGTGGCGCGCTCCCGCGTCGGCCGCGCCATGGAGGCGATGCGCGAGGACGAGGCGGCGGCCGGCGTGATGGGCGTGAACCTGCCGCGCTACCGGCTGGTGGCGCTGGTCGTGTCCTCGGCGATGGCCGGGGTGGCGGGCTGCCTCTCGGCCCACGTCTCCTCGTTCATCGGCCCCAACGAGTACGGCTTCGAGGCCGCGGTGACGATCCTGAGCTACGCGCTGCTCGGCGGCATCGGCTCGCCGCTGGCGCCGGTACTCGGCTCGACCATCCTGACCCTGCTGCCCGAGGTGCTGCGCCCGCTGGCCGATTTCCGCCTGATGGTGAACGGCCTGATCATCGTGCTCGCCGTCCTCTTCATGCCCCGGGGCATCCTGCCCTGGCGCATCGCCCGGACGGGCTGACCCGCCATGACGCTCCTCACCGTCCAGGGTCTCACCCGCCGCTTCCAGGGCCTCGTCGCGGTCGATTCCGTCGACTTCGCGGTCCAGCCCGGCACCGTCCACGGCCTCATCGGGCCGAACGGCGCCGGCAAGACCACCCTGTTCAACCTCGTCTCCGGGGTTCTCGCCCCCAGCGCCGGCAGCGTGCGCCTCGGCGACCAGCCCCTCGACGGGCTGCCGCCCTACCGGCGCACGGCTTTGGGCTTGGCCCGCACGTTCCAGAACATCCGCATCTTCTCCGAGATGACGGTGCTGGAGAACGTGATGACCGGCCTGCATACGCGCCTGTCGGCGACCTGGGGCATCCTGCTGCGCGGCCCCGGCTTCCGGGCCGAGGAGCGCCGGGCCAAGGCCAAGGCGCGCGACCTCCTGGCCTTCGTCGGCCTGATCGACGCCGCCGACACCCGCGCCGGCGACCTGCCCTATGGCGACCAGCGCCGGCTCGAGATCGCCCGGGCGCTCGCCTGCGAGCCGCGCCTCGTCCTCCTCGACGAGCCCGCCGCCGGCATGAACCCGGCCGAGACCCACGCGCTTCTCGGCCTCCTGCGCCGCCTGCGCGACGAGCGCGGCCTGACCCTGCTGCTCGTCGAGCACGACATGCCCCTGGTGATGAGCCTGTGCGACCGCCTGACGGTCCTGAATTTCGGCCGCCGGATCGCCGACGGCACGCCGGCCGAGGTGCGCGCCCACCCGGCGGTGATCGAGGCCTATCTCGGCACCGGCAGCCACGAGGTCAGCGTGAGCCGGGGAGCGGCGTCGTGAGCGGGCAGGCTTCCCCCGAGCTCCTGGCGGTCGAGGGCCTGCGCCTCGGCTACGGCCGGGCCGACGTGGTCCACGGCATCGGCCTCTCGGTCCGCCGCGGCAGCATCGTGTCGCTGATCGGCTCGAACGGCGCCGGCAAGACCACGATCCTGCGCAGCCTGTCGGGCCTGATGAAGCCCCGGGCCGGGAAGGTGCTGTTCGGCGACGAGGCCCCGGTCGACATCGCCGGCGAGGCGGCCCACCGCATCGCGCGCCGCGGCATCGTCCAGGTGCCGGAGGGCCGCCAGGTCTTCGCCAACATGACGGTGGCCGAGAACCTGCGGCTGGGCGCCTACCACGTCCCGGGCCCGGAGGCCGCGCGACGCCAGCAGGCGGTGGAAGCCCGCTTCCCCCGGCTCGCCGAGCGTCTGCGCCAGCAGGCGGGCTACCTGTCGGGCGGCGAGCAGCAGATGCTGGCGATGGGCCGGGCGCTCATGGCCGAGCCGCTGCTGCTGCTGCTGGACGAGCCCTCGATGGGCCTCGCCCCCCTCATCGTCGACGAGATTTTTTCCATCATCGCCTCGTTGCGGGCCGAGGGGCGCACGATCCTGCTCGTCGAGCAGAATGCCAGCGCGGCGCTCGCCATCGCCGACTATGCCTACGTGCTGGAGACCGGCCGCATCCGCCTCCAGGGCCGGGCGGCGGAGATCGCCCGCAACCCGGAGGTCACGGCGGCGTATCTCGGGGTGTGAGGATCGGACCCCTCCCGGAATCAGCTCCGTGCGGGTCGGTTCATGCCGGTTCCAGCGCCCGTTGCACGGCGCCGGGATCGCGGCTGATCACCGTGAGATAAGCTCGCGTCGAGCTATCTGGCCGGGCGCGACCCTGCTCGAGGTCGCGCAGGGTGCCGAGCGGGAAGCCGAAGCGCTGCGCGAACTCGGCTTGCGTCAGTCCGGTCGCCTTGCGGATCGCCCGCACGTCGACCTCCGCCGGTACATGCACCCGGTAGGTCGTCGGATCGGCCTCCCCCTGGGCGATGGCGACCGCCTCATGGGCGGATTGGATCAGGCGGTGTCCCAGTGTGGTCATGGCGGGTCCCTCCACAGGCCGTGAAAAGATCAGGTCGAGCGCGGCGAGTGCACCCGCGCGGCGACACCCTGGCGATAGGATTCCGCAAGGCTCCCGAGGACCGTGCGCAGCGCGTTGCGCTCCGCTTGGCTGAGATCCACCCTCTGCCCCTTCGAGACGAGGGCCAGCAGGAACACGGGAACGTCCTCGGCGGCATAGAAGGTGATCACACGGTAGCCACCCGACTTGCCCTTGCCTCGGCCGGCGATCCGCACCTTGCGGGCTCCGCCGGTGCCCGGGATCAGGTCGCCGGCTTGCGGATCGGCCGCGATGATCGCCACGATCGCCTCGCGCTCCTCGTCCTCGACCCCGGCCGCCTTGGCATCGGCCAGGAAGGTCGGAGTCTGAATGACGGTCTGCATGCCCGGATACTACGGGCAGCCCGTACGTCGTTCAAGCAGAAGAAGCGGGCGGGCTCGCATCGCCCCTTACTGCCACACCCCCGCCTTGCGGGCCTTGGCGTTCGCCTCCGCGGCCTGCAGTTCCGGCGAGGCGCCCGGGGTGGCGCGGCCGGCGCCGTTGAACAGCACGACCTCGGACAGGTCCTGGTCGCCCGCGCGGCAGCGGTAGAGGTCGGGACCGCCCGCCGGCTGGCACGTCACCTCGCGCCGGCGCAGGTACTGGCGGAACTCGCGGGCGTAGCTCCCGCCCTGCCCCTCGACGCCGACGAGGCGCAGAGCCTGCCCGTCGAGGCGAAGCCGCCCGGTATCGATCACCCGCGGCACGCCGTGCAGCACCGGGGCCGCGCGCTCGCCGGGATTCTGCCAGGCCGGGCGCGCCGTGCCGCGGGGCGTGCTGCCGGTCTCGCGTGCGCTCTCGCGGGCCTCGCGGGGCTCGGGGGCGGGGTGGGCCTTGGCCCATTGCGCGGCGACATCCTGAAAAAGGGCCTCGGGCCCGTCCCCGGCGCCGTTCTCGGCCGCCGCGCTCGACACGGCCGTCCCGGCGAGGAGGTCGCCGATCGTGCCGACGAAGAGGCCGTCCCGGCTTGCCGCGTCGTCCGCTCCCGCGGGCGGACGGGCGAGGCCGGCGAGCAGCGCCAGGAGGGCGGTGCGCCG
This sequence comes from Methylobacterium indicum, assembly GCF_001043895.1. Lineage (GTDB taxonomy): Bacteria > Pseudomonadota > Alphaproteobacteria > Rhizobiales > Beijerinckiaceae > Methylobacterium > Methylobacterium indicum. The sequence goes on along the minus strand of NZ_JTHF01000153.1, from coordinate 2,576 downwards.
CTCCGCCTCCGGCACCGGGCCGGCGACGAGGCGGTCGTAGACCGGGCGGCCGTCGCGCCCGAGATGGCGCAGGCTCGCCGAGGCCGCCCGGCGGGCCTCCGGCGTGTCGGGAAGCGGCGTCCCGCCGGCCACCGCCGCCCGTACCGAGCCGTCGGGCCCGAGAATCAGGAGGCTCGCCCGCGCTCCGCCCCGGCCGGCAGCCTCGAGACGGCGCTCGGCGGCCGCCTCGGCCATCGCCTGGAGGTCGCGGTCGAGGGTGGTGCGGATCGTGGCGTCCTGCGGCAGGTCGGGGCCGAGGCGGTCGGCAGCCTCCGCCAGGACGAGGTCGGGAAATCCGCTGCGGGTCACCGGGGTGGTCCAGACCGGGGCGATCCCGTCGAGGCTGCGTCCCGCCTCCGCCGCCTTGGCGGCCGACAGGTCGCCCCGCATCACCATGCCGTCGAGGACGTCGCGGGCGAGCGCCCGGATCGCCGTCACGTCGCGGTCGGGCTGCAGGCCGGGCGCCCGGGCGAGCGCCGCGAGATAGGCCGCCTCCGCGGTGCCGAGGGCGGCGGCCTCCTTGCCGAACAGGGTACGGGCGGCGGCGTCGATGCCGATGAGCCCGGGGCCGAACCGCGCGAGGTCGAGGGCGCGGGCGAGGATCCGGGCCCGGTCCTCGCCGGCCTGGAGCCGCAGCACCAGCATCGCCTCGCGCACCCGGTCGGCGAGGCTGCGCGGCGCGCCCGGCGGGGCGCCGATGAGGTCGCGGCGCACGAGGCGCTGGGTCAGGCGCGGGCTGCCGCGCCGCGGGCCGTCGCTGATCGTGTCGCGAAACGCCTGGCCGATCACCGCGGCGATGCCCGCCGCGTCGAGCCGGTAGCCGTCCTCGAACCACGGGTCCTGCGCGGAGAGGAAGGCGGCGCGCATCGCCGGGGCCACCGCATCCGCCGGAAGGTTGCGTCCGCGGGTCGTGCCGCGCCGGGCGATCGGCGTGCCGTCCTCCGCCTGCACGGTCAGCGTCCGGGTGACGGAGGCCGGTCCCGACAGGGGCGGCAGGGTCGCGGCGCACCAGATGAGGAAGAGCGCGGCGAGCGCCGCCGCCCCCAGGGCCGCGAGGACGAGGACGCGCGTCCAGGGCAGGGTCGAGGCCCGCTGCGCCGCCCCGGCGGCCCGGGCCGCGAGGGGATGGGCGCCCACGCGTGCCGCCGCCCCCTGCCAGGCCGGCGCGACCCGGCGCATCGGCACGGCGGCGGCCGCCATCACCGGCGAGAGGACCGCCCGTGCCGCCCCGGCGGCACCGGTCCGGACCCGGGCGAGGCGGTCGGAGACCTCGCGTTGCGCGGTGGAGAAGCGGGAGGGTGCGGGCGGGGCCGCGGGTGCGGGCCTGGAACCGGGAAGGTCGGGGCCGGCGAGGTTGGGGCTCGCAAGATCGAGCCAATCCCGCCCGGACTGCGTCGTCATCGGCTCCGCCACCATCCTGCCTGATCACCTCCGGGGCGCGCCGAGTCCCGCCCCGGCCGCGCGAGGACGGCCGGAGACGCAAAACGGCTACGGTCCCCCGGAAACGTTGGCCCTGGGGAAACAGTTCCGCCATCGGGCCCTCTCGCGTCGTGCGGGCGCCAGGTGACGCCAGTCCGCGCCGCGTGCGGCCCCGTCTCGACAAGTGTTGTCGGCCAAACTTGGCCGTTCGACCGTCTCCGTTGCAGTGCGAATGCAGAAAAGTCGGAACGATAATCAGAAGTTGGCGTTTTGAAGCATCTTCGAGGCGCCGCTGCATCGCTGAGCCGGCGCGCAGGGAGGCAAGCAATCATGAACAGACTGACTGTTGGACTGGCCGCGCTGCTGCTGAGCACCTCGGCCTACGCCCAGACCGCCGCGAGCCCGAGCACCGGCGGCGCCCCCGGCCGCGGCGGCGAGATGAGCCAGTCCGGTCCCAAGGCCGGCCCTGACGCGAAGGCGGGCCCTGATGCGAGGGCGGGTGGCGGCGCCCAGGCCCGCGGCGAGATGGGCAAGGGCGGCATGGACAAGGCCGGCATGGATAAGGCCGAGGCCGCACGGCCGGGCGCCGGCCGGGACGGCATGGACAAGGCCGACAAGCGCGGCGACACGGCTGACCGCAAGGGCGGCATGGACCGCGACGGGACCCGCGACCGGGCCGAGCGCGGGCCCGAGGGCCGCGACGGCCGCGACGGCCGCCGGGCGATGGACGACCGCCGTGACCGCGACGGCGACCGCCGGGCGGAGCGCCGCGGCGACCGGGCCGAGCGGTTCGAACGCCGCGAGGGCCGGGCCGGCTTCCGCAGCGAGGCCCGCGAGGACCGCATTACCACCGTGGGCGGCCGCCGTTACGTGACGATCGCCGGCCAGCGGGTGATCTACGGCTCGCCGGAATACCGCCGCCTCGTCGTGGTCGAGCGGCGCGAGAACCGGGTCGTGCGCCCGGGCCGGGTGGAGTTCGTCACGATCCAGGGCCGCCGGGTGCGGGTCGGCTCGCCCGAGTACCGCCGCCTCGTCATCCGCGAGAAGAGCGGGCCGGGCCGCTACGTCATGGTCCGCGGCCAGCGGGTGATCTACGGCTCGCCGGAATACCGCCGCCT
>NZ_JTHF01000152.1 GCF_001043895.1 Methylobacterium indicum | reverse complement strand
ATATCCGGGTCGCGCGCGACCTGCTGGCGACCTTCCCGTTCCTGTCGCGGCGCGGCACCACCGCCATCGCCCGCGAGGCGATCGGCGTGTGCGGCCTCATCACGCCGTGGAACTGGCCGCTCTACCAGATCACCGCCAAGGTCGCCCCGGCCCTGGCGGCGGGCTGCACCGTCATCCTCAAGCCGAGCGAGCTCTCGCCCCTGAGCGCGCTCCTGTTCGCCGAGGTGATGGACGAGGCCGGCTGCCCGGCGGGCGTGTTCAACCTCGTCAACGGCACCGGGCCGGTGGTCGGCGAGGGCTTGTCCACGCATCCGGAGGTCGACATGATCTCGATCACCGGATCGACCCGGGCCGGCGTGCTGGTGGCGCAGGCCGCGGCGCCGACCGTCAAGCGCGTGGCCCAGGAGCTCGGCGGCAAGTCGCCCAACGTCGTGCTGCCGGATGCCGACCTCGCCCGCTGCGTCCCGCTCGGCGTCGCCGCCGCGATGCGCAACCTCGGGCAATCCTGCAGCGCGCCCACCCGGATGCTGGTGCCCCGCGCCCGTCTCGCCGAGGTCGAGGCCCTGGCGCGGACGACGGCCGCGGGCTTCGTGGTCGGCGATCCGCGCAACGAGGAGACGACCCACGGCGCGATCGCCAACCGGGCGCAGTACGACCGCATCCAGCGGATGATCGCGATCGGCATCGAGGAGGGCGCCAAGCTCGTCACCGGCGGAACCGGGCGGCCCGACGGCCTCACGGGCGGCCTCTTCGCCCGGCCGACCGTCTTTTCCGAGGTGCGCCGCGACATGGTGATCGCCCAGGAGGAGATCTTCGGGCCGGTCCTGGCGATCCTGCCCTACGACGGCGTCGAGGAGGCGGTGGAGATCGCCAACGACTCGATCTACGGGCTGGGCGCCCACGTCCAGGGCACCGACATGGAGCAGGTGCGGGCGGTGGCCGGGCGGATCCGCGCCGGCCAGGTCCATCTCAACTCCCCGGCCTGGGACCCGGAGGCGCCGTTCGGCGGCTACAAGCGCTCGGGCAACGGCCGGGAATACGGCCGGGAGGGCCTGGAGGAGTATCTCGAGACCAAGTCGATCCTCGGCTACTACAGCTGAGGCAGGGCCGACGCCTCGACCCCGCCGGGCGATCCCGGCGGCCGGCCGGGGGCGGACGGCAGAAAATGCCGCTGCGTCCGGCCACTCCGGCACACTCGGCGCGGCGGTCCCCGCTAGGCTGTCCCGGTCACAGGGAGCCCACGGATGCCAGCGCCACTCCTCCATATCGACACGACCCCGGACCTGCCGGCGGCCGCCGATGTCGTGGTGATCGGCGGCGGGGTCGTGGGCACCTTCACGGCCTATTACCTCGCGCGCCGGGGCGTCAGCGTCGCGCTCGTCGAGAAGGGCCGCATCGGCGCCGAGCAGTCGAGCCGCAACTGGGGCTGGTGCCGGCAGCAGAACCGCGACGCCCGCGAACTGCCGATGGCGACGAAGGCCATCGCGTTGTGGGATCGGCTCAAGGCCGAGATCGGCGAGGATCCGGGCTTCCGGCGCTGCGGCCTGCTCTACCTCAGCAACGACGAGGCCGAGATCGCCCGCTGGGCCAAGTGGCGCGACTTCGCCGCCGGCGAGGGCGTCGTCACCCACGTGCTCGGGGCCGCCGAGGCGCGCGAGCACGGCCGGGCCACCGGACGGGAGTGGAAGGGCGGGGTGTTCTCGCCCACGGACGGCATCGCCGACACCTCCCGCGCCGTGCCGGTCGCCGCACGCGGCGTGATGAAGGCGGGCGGGACCGTGCACCAGTTCTGCGCCGCGCGCGGCCTCGAACTCGAGGGCGGCCGCGTCAGCGGCGTCGTGACCGAGAAGGGCACGATCCGTACAAAGACCGTGGTGATGGCCGGCGGCGCCTGGGCCTCGTCGTTCTGCCGCCAGCTCGGCATCCGCTTCCCGCAAGCCGCGGTGCGCCAGTCGATCATGGCGGTCGGCCCCAACGTCGCCGGCCTGCCGGACGCGCTCTACACCGCGGGCGTCTCGCTCACCCGCCGCGGCGAGAGCGGCGGCTACAACCTGGCGATCAGCGGGCGCGCCCGCGTCGATCCCACGCCCCAGCAGATCCTGTTCGCCCGCGAATTCGTGCCGATGTTCGCCAAGCGCTGGCGCGTCCTGTTGCCGGGCGGCACCGAGGCCTGGCGCAGCGGCCACGAGACCGCGAAGCGCTGGGCCCTCGACAAGCCGACGCCGATGGAGCGGGTGCGCATCCTCGACCCGAAGCCCGACGCGCGGCTCATCGCCGAGACCCGCCGGCGCGCGCTCGAGCTGCTGCCGGCGCTCCGCGACACCGCGGTCACCGCCTCCTGGGCCGGCTACGTCGATTCGACGCCCGACGGCGTGCCGGGGATCGGCGAGGTGACGGGCGTGCCCGGCCTCGTCCTGGCGGCGGGATTTTCCGGCCACGGCTTCGGCATCGGCCCGGGTGCCGGCCATCTCATCGCCGACATCGTCACGGGCGCCGAGCCGATCGTCGATCCGCGGCCCTACCATCCCGACCGCTTCCACGCCTCGGCCTGGGGCAAGGTCGCGGACTTCTAGAGCAGATTTTGCCGCAGTGGACACCGGTTCGGCGGAAAAAATCTGCGATAAAACAAGAACCTAAGCGGGCGAAGCGTTGGCCTGCCAACGCAAGTCTGCTCAGAGCAGCACCCGATCGCGTTGCGATCGGAGGATGCTCTCGATCATTGATTCTGATGCATTTTCTATCGACGGACCGGTGCCCACTTCGTCGGAAAATGCTCCAGCACCGGTCGCGCCCCGCGCCAGGGTCGCTCACCGCCTTTCGTTCGACCCGGGCGACCGTGCTTGCGCGACGACCGCCCCCGAGGAGTTTCGGCTCGACATGACGGCTACGACTGAGATGCGCTCGATGACCGAGCAGGATTTGGCGCGCGGTCACGCCCTGTCCCAGGCGGTGCGCTGGCCGCACCGTCTCGAGGACTGGCAGCTGTTTCACGCCGTCGGCCAGGGCCGGGTGGCGACCGAGGACGGCGCGATCACCGGCTGCGCCATGTCGTGGCATTACGGCGAGCGGCTGGCGACGATCGGCATGGTGATCGTCGATCCCGCCCTGCAGGGGCGCGGGACCGGCAAGCGGCTGATGAACGACCTGATCGAGCGGGCCGGTGCGCGCGCGATCCGGCTGACGGCGACCGCGGCGGGACGGCCGCTCTACGAGAAGCTCGGCTTCGTCGTCACGGGGTCGATCACGCAGCACCAGGGCCCGGCGAGCGCGGGCGCGACGGTCGACGACGAGGCGGTCCGCCCGGCCGCCGACGCGGACTGGGCCGCGATCGGCCAGCTCGACGCCGCCGCGACCGGCGGGGACCGGAGCGGGCTCCTGGACGCCCTGCGGGTGCAGGGCCGGACCGTCGTCCTGGAGCGCGACGGCCGGATCGCCGGCTACGCGGTATGCCGGCCCTTCGGTCGCGGTCACGTCGTCGGTCCGATCGTCGCCCAGTCGGACGGCGACGCGATCGCCCTCGCCTCGGCCCATGTGCGGGAGCACGACGGCGCGTTCCTGCGCGTCGACACCCGCCGCGACGACGGCCCGTTCGCCGAGTTCCTCGCGGCGTCGGGCCTCCCCAACGTCGATCGCAGCGTCGAGATGACCCGGGGCGAGGATGGACGCAGCGGCCCCGCGCAGGTCTTCGGCCTCGCGAGCCAGGCCCTGGGCTGAGACGCGTTCGCCGGAGCGGTGAACACCGGTCCGGCGAGGAGAGCGATGAAGGAAAGCTCCCGGCGGAGTTGCCTCGTGCAGCTCCGCCGGGAGCTTTTTTTTTGGCGACGCGAAGGGCCGCTCGCCGTGCGGATCGGCGCAACTCTGACGAGCGCGGCGACCGGCATCCCGACAGAAGCGCCATGCGCGAGACGCCGTCGCCGTGCCCGGGCATCGGGCAGGACATGCCCGCAATCCCGCCATCGACGGGCTTGCGCTCGGCATAAAAATATCGCCACTATCTCGCCCATGAGATTTTTCGATCACCTGAGCGGCAGCGCCGGCCGACGCGCGAGGAGGACGGCGTGAGCGCGCCGGCCGACGGCGCCTCCGTCGCCCAGCGGATCGCCCGCAGCTTCCCGGGCCTGAGCCAGTCGCACCGCGAGGTGGCGCGCTACGTGCTCGACCACCCGCTCAAGGCCGCGACCCTGCCGGTCGCCGAGCTGGCGGACCTCGTGGGCGTCTCGGTGGCGACCGCCAACCGCTTCGCCCGGGCGCTGGACTACGAGGGCTACGCGCAGTTCCGCGCCGCCCTGGTGCTGGGCTTCGAGGGCGCGCTGGCGCCGGTGGAGAAGCTGCGCGGCGACCTCGAGCAGCCGGCCGATCCGGCCAGCGTCTTCGAGGCGACCTTCGCGGCGATCGGGCGCAACCTGGAGGCGACGCGGGCCGGGCTCGATACCGGGGCCTGCGAGCGGGCGGTGGCGGCGATCCGGGGGGCGCGGCGGGTCTACGTCCTCGGCTTCGGCAGCTCGGCCTGGCCGGCGGGGTTGCTCGCCCGCAACCTCGACCTCACGCGCCAGGACGTCCACCTGCTCGCCACCGTCGAGGGACCGGCCTTTGCCGCCCGCGTCCTGCGGCGGCTGAGCGCCGACGACCTCGTCATCGTGCTCGCCACGCCGCGCTACTTCGCCGACACGGTCCGGCTCGCCGGCCAGGCGCGGGACGGCGGCGCGGCGGTCCTGGCCCTCACCGACGGCCCGCACTCGCCGGTCGCCGCGCGCGCCACGATCACGCTCTGCGTGCGCACCGACAGCCGCTACTTCGCGGCCTCGGAAGCCAGCCTCGCCGCCCTGGTCGAGGCGCTGTCGAGCGCGGTGGCGCACGCCGCGGGCGGGCTCGTCGCCACGGCGACGCGGCTCACCGAATCGGTCCTGCCCTGGCTCGAGGGCGACTACGCGGCCTGGCCGCCGGCCGCCGCGATGACCGAGCCCGCCCCCCTCTCCGACCCGGATTCCGAGACATGACCGACCTCCGCCCCGTCCTCGCCATCCATGGCGGCGCCGGCACGATCGCGCGGCCGGAAGCCGGCAGCGACGGCGAGGCACCCTATCACGCGGCTTTGGCCGAGATCCTGGCCGCCGGCGAACGCTGCCTGCGCGAGGGCGGCAGCGCCCTCGACGCGGTCGCCGTCGCGGTCGACCTCCTGGAGGAATGCCCGCTGTTCAATGCCGGGGTCGGTGCGGTCTTCACCAGCGCCGGCACCCACGAGCTCGACGCCGCGATCATGGACGGCGCGACCCTGCGGGCCGGAGCGGTCGCGGGCCTCGCCCGGGTGCGCCGGCCGGGCCGGGCGGCCCGCGCGGTGATGGAGGACGGCACGCACGTCCTCCTGGCGGGGGCCGGTGCGGAAGAATTCTGCCGCGCCCACGGCCTCGAGAGGGTCGAGCCGGATTTCTTCTCGACCGAGGCGCGCCGCCGGCAGCTCGAAGCGGCGCAGGCCGGCGGGCGGGTCAGCCTCGACCACGACGAGGGGACGCCCCTCGACGAGCGCCGGAAATTCGGCACCGTCGGCGCCGTGGCACTCGACCGGAACGGCCACCTGGCCGCGCTCACCTCGACCGGCGGCATGACCAACAAGCGGCCCGGCCGCATCGGCGATACGCCGCTGATCGGCGCCGGCACCTATGCCGACGACCGCACGGCGGCGGTGTCCTGCACCGGCACCGGCGAGGTCTTCATCCGGGCGGCGGCGGCCTACGACGTCTGCGCCCGCATGGCCTATGCGGGCCTCGATCTCGACGCCGCGGCGCAGGCGACCGTGCGCGACGCGCTGACCCCGCTCGGCGGCCAGGGCGGCCTCATCGCGGTCGATGCGCGGGGCCGCGTCGCCATGCCGTTCAACACCGCGGGCATGTATCGCGGCCTCGTCCGGGCCGGCGACACGCCCGAGACCGCCATCTTCTCATGACCGCCATCGTCTGAGTGCCGACCGTGACGCGTTCCCCCTCCCCTGCCCCTGCCCCTTCGCTGATCCTGCCCGACCGGCGCATCCTGTCGGTCTCGGACCTGACCGTGCGCTTCACCACCTCCGAGCGCACCGTCGAGGCGGTGCGCGACCTGTCCTTCCACGTCGAGGCCGGGGAGACCCTGGCGATCGTCGGCGAATCGGGCTCGGGCAAGTCCGTCACCTCGCTCGCGCTGATGCGCCTCGTCGAGCATGGCGGCGGCAAGATCGCCACCGGCCGCATGCTGTTTCGCCGCCGCTCGGGCGCGATCCTCGATCTGGCGCATGCCTCCAGCGCCGAGATGCGGGAGATGCGCGGCGCCGAGATCGCGATGATCTTCCAGGAGCCGATGACCTCGCTCAACCCGGTCTTCACCGCGGGCGAGCAGATCGCGGAGTCGATCCGGGTGCACCAGGGCAAGGGCCATGCGGCGGCCCGGGCCGAGGCCCTGCGGATGCTCGACCTCGTGCGCATCCCGGAGGCCCGCAACGTGCTGACGCGGTTCCCCCACCAGCTCTCGGGCGGCATGCGCCAGCGGGTGATGATCGCGATGGCGCTCGCCTGCCGGCCGCAGCTCCTCATCGCCGACGAGCCGACAACGGCTTTGGACGTCACCATCCAGGCCCAGATCCTCGAGCTGATCCGCAGTCTCCAGGACGAGATGAAGATGGGTGTCGTCTTCATCACCCACGACATGGGGGTGGTGGCCGAGATCGCCGACCGGGTGCTGGTGATGTTCCGCGGCGACAAGGTCGAGGAGGGCAGCGCGGCCCCCCTCTTCGCCGCCCCGCGCCACGCCTACACCCAGGCGCTGCTCGCCGCCGTGCCGCGGCTCGGCGCCATGGCGGGCAGCGACCTGCCGCGCCAGTTCGACCTCCTGCGGCCCGATGCGACCGAGACCCCGGCCGCGCAGGCGACGCGCGACGCGCCGCAGGACACCCGCCGGCCCGGCCCCCCGATCCTGCGGGTGCGCGACCTCGTCACCCGCTTCGACATCCGCGGCGGCCTGCTCAACCGGGTGCGCCGGCGCGTCCACGCGGTCGAGCGGATCAGCTTCGACCTCCAGGCCGGCGAGACCCTGGCCCTCGTCGGCGAGTCGGGCTGCGGCAAGTCGACGACCGGCCGCTCGCTGCTCCGCCTCGTCGAGAGCCAGAGCGGGCTGATCGAGTTCGCCGGCGAGAACATCCGCCACCTTCCGCCGAGCAAGCTCCAGGCACTCCGAAAAAACATCCAGTTCATCTTCCAGGACCCCTACGCCTCCCTCGATCCGCGGCTCACCGTCGGCTTCTCGATCATGGAGCCGCTGCTGGTGCACGGCACGCCTCGGCGCCAGGCCGAGGCGCGGGTGGCCTGGCTCCTGGAGCGGGTCGGCCTGACCCCGACGCAAGGGTCGCGCTATCCGCACGAATTCTCCGGCGGCCAGCGCCAGCGCATCGCCATCGCGCGGGCGCTGGCGCTCAACCCGAAGGTGATCGTCGCCGACGAGGCGGTCTCGGCCCTCGACGTCTCGATCCAGGCCCAGATCGTCAACCTGATGCTCGACCTGCAGCGCGAGCTGGGGCTCTCCTACCTGTTCATCTCGCACGACATGGCGGTCGTGGAGCGGGTGAGCCACCGGGTCGCCGTGATGTTCCTCGGCCAGATCGTCGAGATCGGCCCGCGCCGGGCGATCTTCGAGAACCCGCAGCACCCCTACACCAAGAAGCTGATGGCCGCGGTGCCGGTCGCCGATCCGGAGCGGCGCCACGCCAGGCCCCGCGGCCTCCTCACCGGCGAGATCCCGAGCCCGGTCCGTGCGCTCGGCGACGAGCCGGAGGTGGCGCCGCTGGTCGAGGTCGGTCCGGGCCATTGGGCGGCCCGGCACGTAGTCGGCGGCCTCGCGGCGTGAGTGTCCTCAAGGTGAGTGACAGATTTCATCCCACCCGCGACCTCATCCTGAGATGCTGCGAAGCAGCCTCGAAGGAGGGGTCCAGGGATCGCAGAGACTTCTGGAGCCATCCTTCGAGGTTCGCATACGCTCGCACCTCAGGATGAGGTCGCGGGCAGGATGAAATCCAGCAATCGATTCAAGCAAAATTCGAGATTTCCCGGAAGGACGCCCCAATGACCCGAGGCACCCCCATGCTCATTCGCTCCCTCCTCGCCACCGGCCTGCTCTGCGGGCTCCTCGCCAGCCCCGTGGCCTCCGCGCTCGCCGCCGGAGATCCGGTCCTCGTCATCGGCGTCCCGCCCGAGACGCTCGACCCCTACAACACCAACACCACGCTCACGACCGCCGTCACCAAGTCGTTCTACGAAGGCCTGTTCGAGTTCGACAAGGACCTGAAGGTCAGGAACGTGCTGGCCGAGAGCTACGAGGTCACGCCCGACGGTCTGACCTACACCTTCAAGCTGCGCGAGGGCGTGAAATTCCATGACGGCACGGCGTTCGACGCCAATGCCGTGAAGGCGAACCTGGAGCGGGTGCTCAATCCCGAGAACCGGCTCGCCCGCTACAACCAGTTCAACCGGGTCAAGACGGTCGAGGTCGTCTCCCCCTTCGTGGTGCGCATCACCCTGAAGGAGCCCTTCGGCCCGTTCATCAACTCGCTGGCGCACGCCTCCGCTGCGATGATCTCGCCGGCCGCGCTCCAGAAGTGGGGCAAGGACATCGCGTTCCATCCCGTCGGTACCGGTCCCTTCATCTTCGTCGAGTGGAAGCAGACCGATTCCGTCAAGGGCGCCAGGTTCGCCGATTACTGGCAGGCCGGCCTGCCGAAGGTCGACGCCATCACCTGGAAGCCGGTGCCGGAGAACGGCACCCGCGCGGCGATGCTCCAGACCGGCGAGGCCGACTTCGCCTTCCCGCTCCCCTACGAGCAGGCCAAGAGCCTCGGTGAGAACAAGAAGCTGAAGGTCATCGCGCAGGATTCGATCATCGAGCGCTATGTCAGCATGAACATGCTGCAGAAGCCGTTCGACGATCTGCGCGTGCGCCAGGCGATCAACTACGCGATCAACAAGGAGGCGCTGGCCAAGGTGGCGTTCAGCGGCTACGCCAGCCCGGCCAAGGGGATCGTGCCGGCCGGCGTTCTGTACGCTCACCCGATGAACGCCTGGCCCTACGACCCGGCCAAGGCGCGCCAGCTCCTGAAGGAGGCCGGCTACGCCAACGGCTTCGAGACCACGTTGTGGAGCGCCTACACCACCAGCACGGCCCAGAAGGCGATCCAGTTCGTGCAGCAGCAGCTCGCCCAGGTCGGCATCAAGGTGCAGACCCAGGCGCTCGAGCCCGGCCAGCGCGTCGAGTGGGTGCAGACCGCCCCCGACCCGAAAACCGCCCGCGTGCGGATGTACTATGCCGGCTGGTCGTCCTCGACCGGCGAGGCCGACTGGGCCCTGCGGCCGCTCTTTGCCACCGAGGCCTGGCCGCCCAAGCTCAACAACACCGCCTATTACAGCAACCCCGAGGTCGATGCGCTGCTCGCCAAGGCGCTCGTCTCGACGAAGGACGAGGAGAGGGCCGAGCTCTACGCCAAGGCCCAGGAGCTGATTTACAAGGACGCGCCGTGGGCGCCGCTCGTCATCGAGCAGAACCTCTACGCCACCTCGTCGCGCCTGTCGGGCGTGGTGGTCATGCCGGACGGCAACATCGACAGCCGTCAGGTCGCGGTCGCACCGTAAGGCCCGTTCGGGGGCTGGGCCGCGGCATCGACCGCCGCAGCCCGGCCCTCTTCCTCATTTCCTCCCCGTACCGGCGCCATGCTGACCTTCTTCCTCAAACGGCTCCTCGGCCTGCTGCCGACGCTCGCGATCGTCGCGGTCCTGGTCTTTCTGTTCGTCCACATGCTGCCGGGCGATCCGGCGCGGCTCGCCGCCGGCCAGGATGCCGACCAGCAGACCGTGGAACTGGTGCGCGCCGAACTCGGCCTCGACCGCTCGCTGCCGGAGCAGTTCGGCCGCTACTTCCTCAACATGGCGCGGGGCGATGCCGGCCTCTCGATCCGCACCCGCCGCCCGGTCGCGACCGAGATCGGCGAGCGCTTCCTGCCGACCCTGCTGCTGACGCTCACCAGCATGGCCTGGGCGGTGGCGTTCGGGCTCGTCATCGGCATCGTCTCGGCGGTCTACCGCAACGAGTGGCCGGACCGGCTCGGGATGACGCTCGCGGTCTCCGGCATCTCGTTCCCGGCCTTCGCGCTGGGGATGCTCTTGATGCAGATCTTCTCTGTCGGCCTCGGCTGGCTGCCGACCGTCGGGGCCGGCTCGTGGCAGCACTACATCCTGCCCTCGCTGACCCTCGGGGCGGCGGTGGCCGCCGTGATGGCGCGCTTCACCCGCGCCTCCTTCGTCGAGGTGCTGGGCGAGGATTTCGTCCGCACCGCCCGGGCCAAGGGGCTCAAGGAACGGGTCGTCATCGCCAAGCACTGCCTGCGCAACGCGCTGATCCCCGTCGTCACCATGATGGGCCTGCAATTCGGCTTCCTGCTCGGCGGCTCGATCGTCGTCGAGGCGGTGTTCAACTGGCCCGGCGTCGGCCGCCTCCTCGTCGATGCCGTCAATCAGCGCGACTACCCGGTGATCCAGGCCCTGGTGCTGATGTTCTCGCTCGAATTCATCCTGATCAACCTGGTCGTCGACCTGCTCTACGGGCTGATCAACCCGACCATCCGCTACAAGTGAGCCGGCCGTGACCCAAACCGCTCTCACCGCCACGAAGGCCGTCGCCGCGATTCCGACCGGCGTGCGCACCCCCTGGTCCGAGTTCTGGCGCAAGTTCCGCCGCCAGCACGTCGCCGTCGTGGCGCTGGCCTTCGTGGTCCTGCTCGTCGCCGTGGCGATCCTGGCACCCTGGATCGCCCCCTACGACGCGGAGACCTTCTTCGATTACGACCGGATCAACGAGGGCCCGTCCCTCGCGCACTGGCTCGGGGTCGACCCGCTCGGGCGCGACATCCTGAGCCGCATCCTGGTCGGCGGGCGCATCTCGCTCGCCACCGGCTTCCTGTCGGTCGCGATCGGCGGGCTCATCGGCACGGTGCTGGGGCTGCTCGCCGGCTATTACGAGGGCTGGTGGGACCGCCTCGTCATGCGCCTGTCCGACGTGCTGTTCGCCTTCCCCGGAATCCTGCTCGCGCTCGGCGTCGTGGCGATCCTGGGCAGCAGCCTCGTCAACGTCGTGGTGGCGGTGTCGGTGTTCAGCGTGCCGGCCTTCGCGCGGTTGGTCCGCGGCAACACGCTGGTGCTCAAGCGCGCCACCTATGTCGAGGCCGCCCGCAGCATCGGGGCCTCGGACCGCACCATCCTCACGCGCCACATCCTGCCGGGCACGGTCTCGTCGATCGTCGTCTACTTCACGATGCGGCTCGGTACCTCGATCATCACGGCGGCGAGCCTGTCCTTCCTCGGCATGGGCGCGCAGCCGCCGACGCCCGAATGGGGCGCGATGCTCAACGACGCGCGCGCCGACATGGTCTCCTCGCCCCACGTCGCGATCTTCCCGAGCCTGGCGATCTTCCTCACCGTGCTCGCCTTCAACCTCCTCGGCGACGGGCTGCGCGACGCCCTCGATCCCAAGCTCGACCGCGCATGAGCGACAGGGTTCCCCGCGTCGGCGCGCTCCCGAGCGGCCCGCGCGACGCGATCACCGACGTTTCGGGCGTCACCGTCGGCCATTGCACCCTCGCCGAGGGCGCGGTCCAGACCGGCGTGACGGTGATCCGTCCGCATGCCGGCGACCTCTACCACGACCGGGTGCCGGCCGCGGCCGCGGTGCTGAACGGCTTCGGCAAGTCGATCGGCCTGATGCAGCTCGAGGAGCTCGGCGTCATCGAGACGCCGATCGCGCTCACCAACACCTTCGGGGTGCCGGCGGTGGCGGCAGCCCAGATCCGGGCGGCGCTCGCGGTCAATCCCGGCATCGGCCGCGAATTGCCGACCGTGAACCCGCTCGTCTTCGAGTGCAACGACGGCCACCTCAACGACATGGCCCGGATGGTCGTGGCCGAGGCGCATTACCGCCAGGCGCACGATGCCGCCGACGTCGCGGTGCCGGAGGGCGCCGTGGGGGCCGGGCGCGGCATGTCGAGCTTCGGGGTGAAGGGCGGCATCGGCACCGCCTCGCGGCGGGTCGAGGCCGGCGGGCGCATGGTCACGGTCGGCACCCTGGTGCTGGCGAATTTCGGCCGGCCGGCGCAGCTCCGGATCTGCGGCCGGGCGCTGGGCCCGGTCCTCGCCGAACGGCTGGAGGATCCCGGGACGGTCGCCAAGCCCGAGAAGGGCTCGATCATCCTCATCGCCGGCACCGACGCGCCCCTCGACGCGCGCCAGCTCCGCCGCCTGGCTCTGCGGGCGGGCGCGGGGCTTGCCCGCACCGGCTCGGTCTTCGGCCATGGCAGCGGCGACATCGCGCTCGCCTTCTCGACCGCCTACACGCTGCCGCAGGACCCCGGCACCCCGATGCCGGCGGTGGCGATGCTGCACGACGCCCATCTCGACCCGCTCTTCGAGGCGGTCGCCGACGGGATCGAGCAGGCGATCCTGAACGCGCTCTGGCGCGCCGAGACGGTCACCGGCCGCAACGGTCATCGCCGGCGGGCCCTCGCCGAGATGCTGCCCGACTGGCAGGCCCTCGCCCCCGGAGCGATGTCGTGAAGGTCCTGATCTCCACCGATATCGAGGGCGTGGCCGGCGTCACGCATCCCGACCAGACCCGCCGCGGCGGGCCCGACTACGACCGGGCGCGCCTCTGGATGGTGCAAGAGGCGAATGCCGCCATCGCCGGCGCCTTCGCGGCGGGGGCCGAGACGGTCCTCGTCAACGATTCGCACGGCGATTTCCGCAACATGCCGGCGGACCTGCTCGATCCCCGGGCCCGCGCCGTCCAGGGCAAGCCGCGCCCGCTGGGCATGATGGCGGGGGTGGATCTCGGGATCGATGCGGTGTGCCTGATCGGCTACCATTCCCGCGCCCATGGCCGGGGAATCCTCGCCCACACGATCAACGGCTTCGCCTTCGCGTCGATCGCGCTGAACGGGCGGGAGATGGGCGAGGCCGGGATCTACGGCGCGCTCGCGGGCGCGTTCGGCGTGCCGGTCGCGATGGCGAGCGGCGACGACGTCTTCGTCGCCGAGAACCGGGAATTGTTTCCCGAGACCGTCTTCGTCGAGACCAAGCGCGCGACCGGCTGCCACAGCGGCATCAGCCTCTCGCCCGAGGCGTCCCGCGACGCGATCCGGGCCGGCGTCGCCGCCGCGCTCGCCCGGCCGCTCCCGGCGCCGCTGCGGCTCCCCGTGCCGCTCGTCGTCGAGATCCGCGCCCAGACCCCGGCGCTCGCCGACCTGTTCTGCGGGTGGCCGAGCCTGCACCGCCTCGATGGCAGCGCCGTCCGCTTCGAGGCCGACAGCGTCGCGAGCGCGGTGCGGATGATCAACGCCCTGTCGGCGATGTCGAGTTTCTTGCGCTGACGGCGCGGTCGGCCCCGGATCAGGCCGCGTCCGCGGGGTGGCGAACGAGCCGTCCCGGCGGCATCGTCACGCGCGACCCGTGACACCGAGGCCCGAGCTGCGACCATGAACCCGCTCCGACGCATGCTGCCGTCCAACCACGCCCTGTTCGTGTTCGAGGCCGTGGCCCGCAACCGGAGCTTCACCCGGGCGGCGGCCGAGCTGAACGTGACGCAGCCGGCGGTCAGCAAGGCGATGGCGCAATTCGAGCGCCATCTCGGCGTGCGCCTGCTCGACCGCTCGGGCGACGGCATCGCGCTCACCGACGACGGCGCGATCCTGTTTCGTCGGGTGGCGGACGGCTTCCGGGGCATCGAGGCGGCGTTGCGCGAGATCGACATCCGCCGCACCGGCATCGACACCGTCACGCTGTCCCTGTCCTCGGCCTTCACCACCCACTGGCTGATGCCGCGCATCAACACCCTGCAGGAGGCGTTCCCCTCCGTCGATTTCCGTTTCCAGCTCATCCCGGGCGCGCTCGCCGGCCCGGTCGACGACGTCGATCTCGGCATGCGGTTCGTCGAGGGGCCCGACCTCGACCACGAGGCCCTCTTCCTGATGAACGAGGTGATGCTGCCGGTCTGCAGCCCGGCCTATCGCGCCGGGAGGCAGGCCGATCCCGCCGGTCGCACCACCTTCGTCAACCTCACGGCCATCTCGCCGATGTGGACCGGCGGGGTCGATCCGGGACCCGACTGGAACGGCTCGCGCGCCTCGCTCAACTTCTCCGACTATGCCGTGGTGCTGCAGGCCGCCCTCCTCGGCCAGGGCGTCGCGCTGGGCTGGGCGAGCGTGGTCTCGCACTGGCTCTCGACCGGCGACCTCGTGCCGGCGGCCTCCCGCGTCACCCGCACGGCACGGATGTGCCAGCTCATCCACTTGCGCTCGCGGCCCCTGCGCCGCTCGGTCGCCGCCGTGCGCGACTGGCTCGTCGCCGAGATGCGCGCCGACGTCGCCAAGGTCGACCGGCTCTATCCGGAGCTCGGCTTGGGCCGGGCGTGCTTCGAAGCCCCATAACCTGGAGTTATGGGCCTGCGGATTCTTTCGACATTGAACGGAGGCGCTACTTTTGTGAGCTTTCCCCTGTCGGCGGCACCGGACGGGAAGGCAGCCCCACGATGGCAGCAGGATCGAGCCCAGGATTGAATCGGATGCCGCTCGCCGGCGGCAGCGTCGGCGTGTCGATCCGCAACGCCACCCGGCGCTACGGCGCCTTCAAGGCCCTCGACGACGTCACGCTCGACGTCGCACCCGGCGAGTTCCTGTCCCTTCTCGGGCCGTCGGGCTCGGGCAAGACGACGCTGCTCGGCATCCTCGGCGGCTTCACCGTGCCCTCCTCCGGCAGCGTGCATTTCGGCGAGACCGACGTGACGTTCCTGCCGCCGCACAAGCGCGACATCGGCGTGGTGTTCCAGAACTACGCGCTCTTCCCGCACCTGAGCGTGGCCGAGAACGTCGCCTTTCCGCTGCGGGCCCGGCGAGAGCCCAAGGCCAGCTGGGGCAAGCGGGTGGCAGAGGCCCTCGCGATGGTCGAGCTCGCCGGGTACGAGGATCGGTCGATCTCGCAGCTCTCCGGCGGCCAGCGCCAGCGCGTGGCCCTCGCCCGCGCCATCGTCTTTCGGCCGCGGCTGATCCTGATGGACGAGCCGCTCTCGGCCCTCGACAAGCAGCTGCGCGAGTCGATGCAGATCGAGCTGCGGCGGCTGCATCGCCAGCTCGCCGCCACCATCATCTACGTCACGCATGACCAGCGCGAGGCGCTGACCATGAGCGACCGGATCGCGATCCTGCGCGGCGGGCGGCTCGCCCAGATCGATACGCCCGAGCGCCTGCACGACCGGCCGATGAGCGCCTTCGTGGCGAGCTTCATCGGCGAATCGACCCTCGTCCCCGTCACCCGCGCCGGCGCCGACACGATCGCGCTCGGAGCGACGGCCTTGCGCAGCGCCCGGCCCCTCCCGGCGGGCGAGGCCCTGCTGCTGGCGATCCAGACCGAGAAGCTGATCGTGGCCGGCGACGCGACCGCCGACGGATACAACCGCCTGACGGGGCGCGTCACCGACGTCGTCTACCAGGGCGAGAGCCTGCGGGTGTTCGTCGCCCTCGATGGCGGGCCGGAGATCTCCCTGCGCCAACCGGCCCACCATGCCGGGCGCCTCGCGATTCCCTCCCCCGGCGGCGCGATCACCGCTCTCCTCCACCCGCAGGACACGATCGTCGTCCCGGCGGAGCCCGCCTGACCTTCCCCGCGTCGGTTGCGAAAAGGAAAACCCATGCCCGCTCCCTCCCTCGATACCTTCAAGGTTCTCACCTTCGACGTCGTCGGCACCCTGATCGACTTCGAGAAGGGCATCCTCGACCATCTGCGCGCGGTGTCCGGCCGCAGCCAGGCCGAATTGAGCGACGCGACGATCTTCGCCTCGTACCTCAAGGGCCGCGAGCTGAACTACGAGCGCTCGAGCGAGGTCTTCGCCGACGTCTACCGTCACGTCGCCCGTGAACTCGGCTTCCCCAACGCGGACGCCGATGCCGACGCGTTCCAGCTCTCGGTGCTGCGCTGGCCGGCCTTCGCGGATTCGGTGGCGGCGCTCAAGCGCCTGCGCAAGCATTACCGCCTCGTCGCGATGACCAATGCCGACCGCTCGGCCTTCTCGTTCTATTCCCACACCCTCGGGAGCCCGTTCCACGACGGCGTGACCTACGACGATACCGGCGTCGCCAAGCCCAACCCCCAATTCTTCGCCTTCAACCGCGGCCGGCAATCGGCTCTCGGCTACAAGCAGAGCGACATACTCCACGTCGCCCAGAGCCAGTACCACGACATCGGCATCGCCCGGGACCTCGGCTACACCGTCTGCTGGATCGAGCGTCGCCAGGGGCTCGAAGGGTTCGGCGGTACGCCCGAGCCCGAGCGGCTGACGACGCCCGACTACCACTTCCCGACGCTGGAGAAGCTCGCCGACGCCGCCGACGCGGCCTTCGCCGCGGCCGCCCGGCAGGCGGCCTGACGATGAACGCCTTCCCGAAGCCTCCGGTCGCCTCGCTCTGGGCCGCCGGCGCGGTGCCGGCCGGACGCTTCGGGCCGCTCGACCGCGACGTCCAGGCCGACGTCGCGATCGTCGGCGGCGGCTATACCGGGCTCTCGGCGGCCCTGGCTTTCGCCGCGCGCGGCGAGCGCCCGGTGGTGCTGGAGGCCAGCACGATCGGCTGGGGCGCGAGCGGGCGCAACGGCGGCGTCGTCTCGGCGAAGTTCCGCCCCTCGTTCCAGACCATCGCCAGCCGGCACGGGATCGCGGTCGCCAAGCGCATGCACGCCATCGCGTACGCCTCGGTCGAGACCCTGGAGCGGCTGATCGCCGAGCACGGCATCGTGGAGGCCAACTACGCCCGGGTCGGCCAGCTCAAATGCGCCCATACCCCCGCGACCCTGGCGGCGACGATCGCCGACAGCGAGTGGATGCGCCGGGAGATGGGCGACGGCTCCGTCTCGGTCCTGTCCCGCGAGGCGGTGGCGGCCGAGACCGGCTCGCAGGATTTCGTCGGCGGCGTGCTCTCGCAGAAGGCCGGGGGGCTGCACCCGCTCAACTATGCCCGCGGCCTCGCCCGGGCAGCCGCGGGGAAGGGCATCGCGATCCACGAGGAGAGCCCGGCCCTGCGCCTCCATCGCGAGGCCGGCGGCATCCGGGTCGAGACGCCGGGCGGCTCGGTGCGGGCGCGCCAGGTGATCGTGGCGACGAACGGCTATACCGACCTCACCGCGGCGGCCGCGCCCTTGCGCACCCGCCTGATTCCCTTTCGCAGCGCGATCCTGGCCACCGAGCCGTTGTCCGACAACCTGCGCGCCGCGATCCTGCCGAGCCGGCGGATCTACGTCGAGACGCGGCGGATGATGCGCTGGTTTCGCATGGTCGACGACCGGATGGTGTTCGGCGGGCGCGGCGCCTTCGGGCGCTCCGATTCCGAGGCCGCCTTCGCGGCTCTGCACCGGGCAATGGTGCGCACCTTCCCGGCGCTCGCCGATACGCCGGTCGCCTATCGCTGGTCGGGCCTCGTCGGGATGACGCTCGATGCGCTCCCGCATGTCGGCCGGCTCGACGACCGGGTCAGTTTCGCCATGGGCTACAACGGCGCCGGGGTCGCGATGTCGAGCCATCTCGGGGCTCTCGCCGCCGCGTTCGCCCTCGGCGAGAGCCCCGACGTGGCGTTGCTCGGCGGCGACGGCTTCCAGCCCGTCCCGTTCTACGGCCTGCGCGAGCCGGCGATCCGTCTCGTCGCCGGCTGGTACCAGTTCCTGGACGCGATCGGCCGCTAGAGCCCGTCACGGTCGCGCTGCGATCGCGGAGGGCTCTAAGCCTTTGTTAAGTCGCATTTTCTGTGACGAACCGGCATCCGCTTCGTCGGAAAACGCTTCAGGGTTGCAGCCTTCACAAGCAGAGGAGAAGTCGAGATGGCGTCGCGCATCGGAAACACCGTCCTGGCCTGCCTCCTCGGCGCGGCCAGTCCGGCTCTCGCCGCCGAGCAGGTCACCTTCGTGTCGCAGGGCGGCGCCTACCAGCAGGCCCAGACGGTGGCGATCCTCGATCCCGCCGCCAAGGCGCTCGGCATCACCATCAACCAGGACAGCGCCCCCGATGCCTGGCCGGCGATCCGCACCCAGGGCGCGACCGGCAAGCCGACCTGGGACGTCGTCGACACCCCCACCCAGGATTGCGTGCGCGGCGGCAAGGCCGGGCTGATCGAGAAGCTCGACTTCTCCAAGATCCCCAACGCTGCCGCGATCCCGGCCATCTACAAGACCGACTACTCGGTTCCCTACGAGTTCTATTCGAGCGTTCTGGCCTACAACAAGACCAAGTACGGCAAGAATCCGCCGCAGAGCTGGGCCGATTTCTGGGACGTGAAGAAATTTCCGGGCGCCCGGGCCCTGCGCAACCATCCCTTCGCCACCCTGGAAGCCGCCCTGATGGCCGACGGCGTGGCGCCCGACAAGCTCTACCCCCTCGACGTCGACCGCGCCTTCCGCAAGCTCGAGGAGATCAAGCCGCATATCTCGGTCTGGTGGACCTCCGGCGGCCAGTCGGCCCTGCTGATCCAGGGCGGCGAGGTCGACATGGAGATGATCTGGAACGGCCGCGCCGCGGCGGTGATGGAGGCGGGGGCGGAGGCCGACTTCACCTACAACCAGGGCATCTTGCAGAACACCTCGCTCTGCATCCTGAAGAACGCCCCGAACCTCGCCACCGCCGTGAAGTTCGTGAACCAGGCCATCGACCCGAAGCTCCAGGCCAACCTGCCGCTCAACATCCCGTACGGCCCCGGCAACCCGGCCGCCTTCGACACCGGCATCATCCCGGCCGCCCTCGCCGCCAAGCTGCCGAGCTCGCCGGACAACGCCAGGAAGCAGGCGGTGCTCTCGGCCGAATGGTGGACCTCGGAGGCCGGCGACGCGGCGCTGAAGCGCTGGGCGGACTTCGTCCAGAGGAAGTGAGCGCGACGCCGCCTCGAACCCTCCCCCCTCTGCGGCAGGGCTACCCGGGCGACGTGACAGGCGCGGGTTTCCCCTCTCCCCGCGGGCGGGGAGAGGCTTTCGTCCCCCTTGTCGGGGACGAAAGGAGCGGAGGCGAAAGCCGCAGCGAGGGTGAGGGGGTATCAACGAGTGAGGCTACTCCGGAAACACCCCCTCACCCTCGCCCTGCGGGCTTGCCGCGCCCTCTGAACGAGGGCTCGGCCCTCTCCCCGCCCGCGGGGAGAGGAGAGTAACCCGCCCCCTCCCTTCATCCCGCGGCAGCTCTGCGCAGAACGGGGAGGGGTTTGCGGCGGCATTCGTCACGCCGTCCCCGTCATCCCCCCGGACACCCCGCCATGATTCCATCCAGCCCCGCCCTGCGGCGGCACGAGCGGCGCGAGCGGATGCTCCTCCTCGCGCTGCTCGGCCCCGCCCTCGCGGTCGTCACGGCGCTCCTCGTGGTGCCGCTCGCCTGGCTCGCCGTGCAGTCGGTGACCACCGACGGGGCGCTCACCCTCGAGCATTACCGGCGCTTCCTCACCGAGGACATCTACTGGCGCAGCTTCCTGCTCACCTTCCGCATCGCGCTCACCGTCACCGTGCTGGCGGTGCTGCTCGGCTATCCGGTGGCGTATGCCGCCGCCACCCTGCCGCGGCGCTGGAGCGTCGTGGTGCTCGGCCTGGTGATCCTGCCGTTCTGGACCAGCGTGCTCGTGCGCGCCTATGCCTGGATGGTGCTGCTGCAGCGGCGCGGCCTCGTGAACGGCCTACTCCAAGGGCTCGGCCTCACCGACCAGCCGATCGCGCTCATCAACAACGAGTTCGGCACGGTGCTGGCCACCCTGCACATCCTCCTGCCCTTCATGGTGCTGCCGCTCTACGCCACGATGCAGCGCATCCCCCGCGACCTGATGCTCGCCGGGGCCAGCCTCGGCGGTTCTCCGCTCCACGTCTTCCTCCGGGTGTTCTTGCCGCTGTCGATGCCGGGCGTGGTCGCCGGGACGGTCCTGGTCTTCGTGCTGGCGCTCGGCTTCTACATCACGCCGGAGCTGCTCGGCGGCGGGCGCACCTTCATGGTGTCGATGCTGGTGAGCCGCAACGTCGAGATCTACAACCAGTGGGGTGCGGCGAGCGCCATCGCGGTCGTGCTGCTCGTGTGCGTGGCCGTCCTGTTCTGGCTCGCCTCCCGGGTGGTCCCCTTCGAGCGCATCATGGGAGCACGCTGATGCCGACCGCCCTCCCCGCGCGCCTCGCGCTCGGCCTCATCGTCGCCCTGGTGCTGCTGTTCCTGGTGCTGCCGATCCTGATCGTGGTGCCGATGTCGTTCTCGAATGCGCGGTTCCTCACCTTCCCGCCCCCGGGCTGGTCGCTGCGCTGGTACGAGGCGTTCTTCGGCAGCCCGGCCTGGATGCAGGCGGCCCGGGTCAGCCTCGGCGTGGCGTTCGCCACCGCGATCGGCGCGACGCTGATCGGGACGGCGGCGGCCTACGCCCTCACCTTGAGCGGGTCGCGGCTCGCCCGCAGCCTGACGGTGATCCTGCTCCTGCCGCTGATCGTGCCGATCGTCATCACGGGCATCGGCGTGTTCTTCGTCTTCGCCAAGACCGGGCTGCTGGCCACGCTGCCGGGCCTCGTCCTCGCCAACGTGATGCTGGCGACCCCCTACGTCGTCACCTCGGTGCTGGCGGGACTGCGCGGCTTCGACCCGGCGCAGGAGATGGTGGCGCGCAGCCTCGGCATGAACCGCCTGCGCGCCTTCCTCGCCGTCACCCTGCCGCAGATCCGCCCGAGCGTGGTCTCGGGCGCGCTGTTCGCCTTCATCTCGGCCCTCGACGAGACCGTGGTGGCGATCTTCATCGCCGGCGGCCAGAACCAGACCCTCACGAAGAGGATGTTCACGGCGCTCCGCGACGAGATCGACCCGACCATCGCGGCGATCTCCTCGCTCCTCACCGCGGCTTCCCTGATCGTCGTGGTGCTGGCGAGCCTCGGCGCCCGTAAAGCCCGCACCGGCCCGTGACCGCGATCCTGATCCTCGGCGGCGGCTCGGCCGGCTGCGTGCTCGCCGCGCGGCTCTCGGAGGAGCCGTCGTTTCGCGTCACCCTGGTTGAGGCGGGCGACGACCTCACCGCGGCCACGATGCCGCCCGAGATCCGCAGCCGCTATCCCGGCCGGGCCTATCTCGACCCGCGCAACATCTGGCCGGCCCTGACCGCCCGGATGGGCGCCCCCGTCGGCAATCGTCCGGAGAGGCCGGCGCCGCGGCGCTACGAGCAGGCGCGCCGCCTCGGCGGCGGCTCGGCGATCAACGCCATGATGGCCAATCGCGGCGCGCCCGGCGATTACGACGAGTGGGGCGCGCTCGGCGCCGAGGGCTGGTCGTGGGAGACCTGCCTGCCCTACTTCCGCAAGCTCGAATCCGACCGGGATTGCGGCGGCGAGCTGCACGGCCGGGACGGCCCCCTGCCGATCCGCCGGGCCACCCCCGACCGGCTCTCCCCCTTCGTCGCCGCCACGATGCGGGCGCTCGCGGCCCAGGGCCATCCGGCCGGGGCCGACCAGAACGGGCCCTGGCGGGACGGCGTCTATGTCGGCACGACCGCGATCTCGGATGAGGGCGAGCGGGTGCCGGTCTCGGTCGCCTACCTGACGCCGTCCGTGCGGGCGCGGCGAAACCTGATCGTGCGCACCGGCCTGATCGCCGAGCGCGTCCTGTTCGAGGGACGGCGGGCTGTGGGCGCCGTGGTGGCGCCGCTCGGCGGCGGCCCCTCGGAGACGCTGCCCGCCGACCACGTCGTGGTGGCAGCAGGGGCGATCCACAGCCCCGTCCTTCTCATGCGCAGCGGCGTCGGCCCCGGGGCCGCTCTGCGCCGGCATGGCCTGGACGTGATCGCCGACCGGCCGGGCGTCGGGCGGAACCTGATGGAGCATCCCTCGATCGCGGTCTCGGCCTACCTGACCCGGGCCGGCCGGGTCCGCGATCCGGGCGAGCACCACGAGCAGGCGATTCTCCGCTACTCCTCCGGGCTGCCCGGTACGCCGGACGGGGACATGCACGGCGCGATCCTGTCGCGGACGGGCTGGCACAGCCTGGGGCGGCGGATCGGCGGGATCTTCTTCTGGGTCAACAAGTCGTATTCGCGCGGCGAGGTCACCCTCGCCGCACCCGATCCGCGGGCCGAGCCGCAGGTCGATTTCCGCATGCTGTCCGACCCCCGCGACCACGCCCGACTGATGGACGCGGTCCGCCTCGGCGCCCGGGCCTTGCGCGACCCGTCGCTCGCGCCCGTCCGCGGCCCGGTCTTCCCGGTGAGCTACTCGCCCCGGGTCGCCCGGGCGGCGGCGCCGGAACCCTGGCCGGCGGCGCAGCGCGGGATCCTGTCGGGCCTCCTCGATATCGCCGGCCCGGCCCGGTCGGCGCTGCTCCACGGCCTCGTGACGAAAGGAGTCACCCTCGACCGCCTGCTCCGCGACGAGCGGGCGCTCGGCGCCTTCGTGGCCGCCGAGGTCGGGGGGACCTGGCATCCGTCGGGCACCTGCCGCATGGGGGCGGCGGACGATCCGATGAGCGTCTGCGACGGCACCGGCCGCGTGCACGGCGTCGAGGGCTTGCGCGTCTGCGACGCCTCCCTGATGCCGACGATCCCGCGGGCCAACACCAACATCCCGACCGTGATGGTGGCCGAGCGTATCGCCGACTCGATCCGGCACGACGATCTCGGATCGGCGGACGGCTGATCGATCCCGGGATGGGCCGCCGCGCGCCTCGGCCGCCCGCGCACGGATGTCACGCGGCCGACGGACGCGATCCGCGCGGAAGAGGCGCGCCGGCGATCCCATGAGAGACGCTTTCGGGGATCGCTCGGCGCGAGCGCGCGGATCGCGTGTCATGCCGGCTCGGGAACGGTCGATGCGGTCCGCCGCCTCAGGCGGCGATCTTCCGGCACTCCGCGGCGCAGGCGCGGCACGCGTCGCGGCAGGCGCGGCATTCGGCTATGTCGGGGAACTTGGCGCATTCCGTCTCGCAGGCCGTGCAGATCTGCGCCACGGCCCGGGCCATCGCCGGCGTGTGGGGCGAGTCGACGGCGGCGAGCGTCTGCAGGGCGGTGCACGCGTGCACGAGGTCGTAGGTCGCCTTCATGCAGGCCACCATGCGGGTGTCGTTCATGGCGAGCATGCCGAAGCAGTGCCGCAGGCAGTCGTTGCCGGTCGCGACGCAATGGGCGCTCGACGCGGCGAGGGCGGCGAACTGCGCCGGATGGTCGTGCCCGCCGGCCGGGGCCGCGGCCTGTCCGGAGCCATGGTCGTGCATCGGGCCGTGGTCGGCCGCCGCGGCCTTCGTCGCCGCGCTGCCCGCAAGACCTGCCAACACGCCCGCGGCGATGAACTGACGTCGTTCCATGTCGATCCCTTCTCCCGAGAACGCTGCGGCATCCCGCGGGACGATCCACCCGCGATGGTGCGGCGAGCTCCTCCTACACGGTCGGCCGTCGCGAGACGACGGGCCTCGGCGCCGGAGCCCTGCATCCTTCCGCCTCACGGCTTGTCGATGCCGAACGCCTTGATGCGCGAGGCCAGCGTCGTCGGCCGCAGGCCGAGCAAGGCGGCGGCGCCTCCCGGGCCGAACACCTTGCCGCCGCAGAGCGCCAGGGCCTCGACGATCTCGGCCCGGTCGCGGGCCCGCCGCTCGGCCTCGCTCAGGGGACCGGACGAGGGCGGCGCCGGACGATCGGACCGGGAATCCGGGCCCGACGGGACGGGGGCGGCCTCGGGCAGATCGAGGCGCAGCCGTCCGCGCTGGGCCAGGATCACCCCGCGCTCGATCACGTTCTCCAGTTCGCGCACGTTGCCCGGCCAGTCGTGGCGCGTCAGGCGGCGGACGTCGCCCTCGCTCAGCCGCGGCTCGGGCACGCCGAGGCGGCGCGCCGCGCCCGCCAGCATGTGCTGGGCGATGAGCGGGATGTCCTCCGGCCGCTCGCGCAGGGGGGTCGCGCCGATCGGAAAGACGTTGAGGCGAAAATAGAGGTCGCCGCGAAAGCGCCCCCGCCGCACCTCCTCCTTCAGGTCGCGGTTCGTCGCCGCCACGAGGCGCACGTCGACGGCGCGGGTGCGCTCCTCGCCGACGCGCTCGAAGGAGCGCTCCTGGAGCACCCGCAGCAGCTTGCCCTGGAGATCGAGGGGGATCTCCCCGACCTCGTCGAGGAACAGGGTGCCGCCATCCGCCAGTTCGAAGCGGCCGACCCGGTCGCGCAAGGCCCCCGTGAAGGCCCCGCGGGCGTGGCCGAAGAACTCGCTCTCGAACAATTCGCGCGGGACCGCCGCGCAGTTCACCCGGATCAGCGGCCGGTCGCGGCGGCGGCTCGCCTCGTGGATCGCCCGGGCGATCAGCTCCTTGCCGGTGCCGGATTCACCGGTGACCAGCACCGTGGCATCGGTGCCGGCCACGAGATCGATCTGGCGCCGGATCGCCTCGATGGCGGGGCTCCGTCCGATGATGCCCTGGT
The DNA here is from genome assembly GCF_001043895.1 of Methylobacterium indicum. Lineage (GTDB taxonomy): Bacteria > Pseudomonadota > Alphaproteobacteria > Rhizobiales > Beijerinckiaceae > Methylobacterium > Methylobacterium indicum. Next base: position 25,947 of record NZ_JTHF01000152.1, on the reverse strand, counting down.
GGTGGCTGCCGGCCCGGATCTCCTCCCGCAGGTAGGCGTTCTCGAGCTCCAGCCGCTCGCGCAGGCTCTCGACCTCGGCGAGCGCCTGGCGCAGGCGCTCGTCCGCCTCGCGGCGCTGGCTCACGTCCCGAAACACGATCACCGCCCCGACGAGGGCGCCGCGGTCGCGGATCGGCGTCGAGGTGTACTCGACCGGGAAGGCGGTGCCGTCCCGGCGCCAGAACACCTCGTCGTCGACCTGGTGCACGATGCCGTCCCGGAAGGCGGCGTAGATCGGGCAGTCCCGGTGCGGGTAGTGGCCGCCCCCCGCATGCGTATGGTGCACGGCGGCATGCATGTCCGTGCCGACGAGGTCGGCGGCGTTCCAGCCCAGCATCCGGGCGGCGGCCGGGTTGACGAAGGTCGTGATGCCCTCGGCATTGACCCCGTAGATGCCCTCCCCCGCCGCGCGCAGGATCAGCTGGTTCTCGCGCTCGATATCGCGAAAGATCCGCTCCATGCGCTGCCACTCGGAGAGCCCGGCGCGCATGTGCCGGTCGGCTTCCCGGTCGACCTGCCGCTGGCGGCGCTCGTCGAGGTCGACCAGGGTCAGGAGGACGAGGCCATCCGGCATCGCCGTGCCGACGGTCTCGATGGTGAGAGCGCGGCCCTCGCCGTGGCGGGGCGTGAGCGCGTGGGTCCACCAGCGGCCCTTGGCCTGCACGCCCTGGGTGAACACGATCAGGGCCGGGAGCTGGCCGGGATGCAGGGCACTCACCGGCTCTCCCCGCAGGGCGGCCTGCTCGCGGCCGAGGAGGCGCGCGGCGGCGGCGTTGGCCGCCACGATCCGGTCGGCATCGGGATCGATCACCAGCATGGCCTCGGCCCCGACCTCGAAGACGGGCCCGAACTCGGCGTTCGGATCGGCGGCGCTGACCGGCATCACGAGATCTCGTGGTTGTGCGACGAAATCTCATGTTACACGATATTTCGTAATTTTGCTCTACTGCCTCAACGTACTGAAAAAGCTGCATTATCCATGTTGTTCGAACCTGGCACGCCCCTTGCGGATCCCTTCGCGATCCGCATTCCGCGAGGCGCCCATGGCCCTGTTCGACAATCCCTTCGATGCCAAACGCCGCCTCGCCCGCGGCGGCTGCTCCTGCGGCGCCCATGCGAGCCAGGCGGCCCACGATGCCGCGCAGGATGCGACGCCCACCGGCGAGGCCGCGCTGGAGCGGGCGGTGGAGGGCGCGGTGATGCGCGCGCTCTTTCCTCACGACGCCGAGCGCCGTGCCTTCCTGCGCAGCGTCGGGGCCGCCACGGCACTCGCGGCGGTGAGCCAGTTCCTGCCCACGAAGCTCGTCGCGGACGCCTTCGCGCAAGGGGGAAAGCCCGAGAAGACCGACCTCAAGGTCGGCTTCATCCCGATTACCTGCGCCACGCCGATCATCATGGCCAAGCCCATGGGCTTCTACGAGAAGCAGGGCCTGAACGTCGAGGTGGTGAAGACCGCGGGCTGGGCGGTGATCCGCGACAAGACCCTGAACAAGGAATACGACGCCGCCCACATGCTGGCGCCGATGCCGATCGCGATCTCGCTCGGCCTCGGATCGACCCCGCAGGCCTACACGATGCCGGCGGTCGAGAACGTCAACGGCCAGGCGATCACCCTGGCGATGAAGCACAAGGACCGGCGCAACCCGAAGGACTGGAAGGGCTTCAAGCTCGCCGTTCCGTTCGACTACTCGATGCACAACTACCTGCTGCGCTACTACCTGGCGGAAGCGGGCGTCGATCCCGACACCGACGTGCAGATCCGCGCCGTGCCGCCGCCCGACATGGTGGCGAACCTGCGGGCCGACAACATCGACGGCTTCCTCGCCCCCGATCCGGTGAACCAGCGTGCGGTCTATGACGGCGTCGGCTTCATCCACATCCTGTCCAAGGAGATCTGGGACCGGCACCCGTGCTGCGCCTTCGCGGCCTCGGAGGCCTTCATCAAGGAGACGCCCAACACCTACGCGGCATTGCTGCGGGCGATCATCCAGGCGACGGCCTACGCCTCGAACAAGGACAACCGCAAGGAGATCGCCGCCGCGATCGCCCCGGCGAACTACCTCAACCAGCCGCTGACCGTGGTCGAGCAGGTGCTGACCGGCACCTTCGCGGACGGCCTGGGCCAGGTGCGCAAGGTGCCCGACCGGGTCGATTTCGACGCCTTCCCCTGGCAGTCCTTCGCGGTGTGGATCCTGACCCAGATGAAGCGCTGGGGTCAGATCAAGGGCGACGTCGATTACGCGGCGGTGGCGAAACAAGTCTACCTCGCCACCGATGCCGCCCGCCTGATGAAGCAGGACGGCTTCACGCCCCCTGAGACGACCACCAAGAGCTTCGTCGTGATGGGCAAGACCTTCGACCCGGCAAAACCGAAGGAATACATCGAGTCCTTCGCGATCAAGCGGGCGGGCTAGAGCCATGACGCGCTCCCTCACCCTTCGCGCCGCGGTGCTCTCGCTGACGCTGCTCGCCGCGATCCTGCTCGCCTGGCAGGTCGCGGTGAGCGGGACCGCCAAGACCGAGGCGATGGACCCCGAATACGCCGCCCTGATGGGCGCCACCGCCACCACCGGCAAGTCCGCGATGCCGGGGCCGCTCGATGTCGGCGCGACGCTCTGGCAGCACCTGAAGGACCCGTTCTACGACCGGGGGCCGAACGACAAGGGGCTCGGCATCCAGCTCGCCTACTCGATCGGGCGCGTCGCCCTCGGCTACGGGCTCGCGGTGCTGGTGGCGATTCCTGTCGGATTCCTCATCGGCATGTCGCCGCTGATGAGCCGGGCGCTCGATCCCTACATCCAGATCCTGAAACCGGTCTCGCCGCTCGCCTGGATGCCGCTCGCGCTCTACACGATCAAGGATTCGGGGCTCTCGGCGATCTTCGTGATCTTCATCTGCTCGCTCTGGCCGATGCTGATCAACACGGTGTTCGGGGTGTCGGGCACCCGCAAGGAATGGCTCAACGTCGCCCGTACCCTCGAGGTCGGTCCGCTGCGCCGCGCCTTCACGGTGATCCTGCCGGCCGCCGCGCCCACCATCCTCACGGGCATGCGCATCTCGATCGGCATCGCCTGGCTCGTCATCGTGGCGGCCGAGATGCTCGTGGGCGGCACCGGCATCGGCTACTTCGTCTGGAACGAGTGGAACAACCTCTCGATCACCAACGTGATCACCTCGATCCTGTTGATCGGGCTCGTCGGCATGGTCCTCGACCAGTTGCTCGCCCGCGCTCAGCGCCTTGTCACATTCCCCGAATGAGGCCGGGCGCATGAGCAAGCTCCTTCCCTTCCGGCGGCGCATGCAGGCCGCCGCCGCCGATCAAGGCGCCAGGACCGGCCGCATGGCGAACTCCGAAAAATTCATCTCGATCGAGGGGATCGCCCGCCGCTATCCGGCGCCCGGCGGCAAGACCACCACGATCTTCGAGAACCTGTGGCTGCCGATGCGCCGCGGCGAGTTCGTCTGCATGATCGGGCATTCGGGCTGCGGCAAGACCACGGTGCTGAACATCCTGGCGGGGCTCGAGGCGCCCTCCGAGGGCGCGGTGATCGTCGACGGGCAGGCGCTCCAGGGGACCAGCCTCGACCGGGCGGTGATCTTCCAGGGCCACGCCCTGCTGCCCTGGCGCAGCGTGCTCGGCAACGTCGCCTACGCGGTGTCGTCGCGGTGGCGCAAGGCGTCGAAGGCCGAGATCGCGGCGCGGGCCAGACGCGCCATCGCCACGGTCGGGCTCGCCGGGTCCGAGCACAAGAAGCCGTCCGAATTGTCGGGCGGCATGAAGCAGCGCGTCGGCATCGCCCGGGCGCTCTCGATCGAGCCCAAGATCCTGCTGATGGACGAGCCGTTCTCGGCCCTCGATGCGCTCACCCGCGGCACGCTGCAGGACGAGGTGCGGCGGATCTGCGTCGAGACCGGCCAGACCGTGTTCATGATCACCCACGACGTCGACGAGGCGATCTACCTCGCCGACCGGATCGTCCTGATGACGAACGGGCCGGAGGCGAAGGTCGCGGAGATCGTCGAGAATCCGCTGCCGAAGGATCGCGACCGCACCCAGCTCCACCACGCCCCGGGCTACTATGCCCTCCGCAACCACCTGATCGACTTCCTCGTGTCGCGCTCCAGAACCCTGCGCGACACGATGCCGGCCGGCTACGACCCGCGCCATCCGCCGGTCGTCCGCTCGTCGCTCAGCGAGGCCGATGCCGCAGCGATCGCGGCCGAGCCGCCCTCCCGCCGGGCCTGACCGGCTCCCTTTCCGGTCCCCGGGCACGGGCCGCGCCGCCTCGCGACGGCCGGCGCCCGGGACCGCGCCCAGCGGGACCGGGCGGGGCGGCCGCTTCGCCCCGTCCGATCCCGAGCTTCGAGCCCCACGCCGCCCCGCCGGGACGGCACGTAACCCACGGAGAGACCCCATGAAGCGCGAAGACCTCACCGAGAAGCTCCTCGACATCAAGCGCGAGAAGGGCTGGACCTGGAAGTACATCCAGGACGAGATCGGCGGCATCTCGCCGATCCTGATCACCGCCGCCTGCATGGGCCAGATGAAGCTGCCCAAGGCCCAGGCCGCCAAGGCCGCGGCCCTGTTCGGCCTGACCCAGGCCGAGGAGCGGATGCTGAACGAGGCGCCCTATCGCGGCTCGATCCCCGCGATGCCCCCGACCGACCCGCTGATCTACCGCTTCTACGAGCTGGTGATGGTCTACGGCACCACCTGGAAGGAGCTGATCCAGGAGGAGTTCGGCGACGGCATCATGTCGGCGATCGACTTCAACATGACGATGGAGCGTGAGCCCAACAACAAGGGCGACCGGGTCAAGATGAACCTGTCGGGCAAGTTCCTGCCCTACAAGTACTACGGCAACGAGGAGGGCGTGCCCGAATACGGCTTCAAGGAGAGCTGAGCCGGGGATGGCCGGCCCTGCGCCGGCCGGTCCGGATGGCAGGCCTGTGGGATCGTGCCCGGATTGTGGATTTTGAACGCGTCCTGGGCAGCGTGACGCGGGGTTGCCCGTCCACTGCCCAGGGATGCCGCAGCGGGGCGACATCCGCGAAACGACGTGGAAACCCGGCCCGGCGTGAGCCGGGCCTGGACGCGCACGGGATATCCGGGATCACCCGGTTCTGTGCGTTCTGTGGGATTTGTTGGCATCGAACTTGAATGCTGCGGACAGGCCGGTCCGGCGACAGCCGCCCGGACCGGGCCCGCAGGCAGACGAGAGGGATGCGGACATGACCAGAGGGGCGATGAACCGCCGCGAGGCGCTGAAGCTGGGGATGGCGGCGGCCGCCGGCACCGTATCGGCGCCGTTCGTGTCCCGCGCCGGCCTCGCGGCGGAGCCGATCAAGCTCGGCAGCCTGCTCGACGGCTCCGGGGCGCTCGGCCTCGAGGGCAAGCGGATGATCGAGACGACCGAGTACGCGGTCGAGCTCCTCAACAAGGCCGGCGGGCTCCTCGGCCGACCGATCCAGCTCATCGCCTACGATACCCAGTCGACGATGCAGCTCTACACCCAGTACGCCCAGCAGCTCGCCCTCAAGGACAAGGTCGACGTCATCCAGGGCGGCATCACCTCGGCCTCGCGCGAGGCGATCCGCCCGATCTTCGGTCGCTCCAAGACCCTGTATTTCTACAACACGCAGTACGAGGGCGGCGTCTGCGACCGCAACGTGTTCTGCACCGGCTCGACCCCGGCCCAGACCGTCAACCACATCGTCGATTACGGCCTCAAGAACTGGGGCAAGAAGGCCTACATCGTCGCGGCGGACTACAATTACGGCCACATCACCGCGAGCTGGATGACGAAGTTCATGAAGGACGGCGGCGGCTCGGTCGCCGGCACCGACTTCTTCCCCCTCGACGTCACCAACTTCTCCTCGGCAATCAGCCGCATCCAGCAGGCCCAGCCTACCCTCGTGCTCTCGGCCCTCGTCGGGGCCAACCATTCGGGCTTCTACCGGCAATGGGATGCCGCCGGCATGAAGGCCAAGATCCCGCTCGCCTCCAGCGTCTTCGGGCTGGGCGACGAACTGACCACGATGGACCCCTCGACCACCGACGGCATCGTCACCTGCTACGGCTGGTACAACGACCTCGACACGCCGGCGAGCAAGGCCTTCGTCTCCGGCATGCAGGCGAAGTTCGGCGCCGACGTCACCGACCTCAGCGAGCTCGACACCGCCACCTACGAAGGCATCATGTTCTGGGCCGAGGCGGTGAAGAAGGCCGGCTCGGTCGAGCGCGACAAGGTGATCGCGGCGCTGGAGGGCGGCATCAGCATCGAGTCGCCCACCGGCACGGTGACGATGGACGGGGCGACCCACCACACCATCCGCAACACCTACCTCGCCCGGCCGAAGAACCGGAAGTGGGAGATCCTCGCCACCTTCCCGAACTCCTTCCCGGCCGATACCGGCGGCGCCTGCGACCTCCTCAAGAATCCGCGCATGAACAAGCAGTTCACGCCGGACCTGAAGGGCTGACGGCCGATGGATCTCGCCGGCCTCCTCGCCTTCAACGTCCTGACCGGCATCGCCACGCTCGTGCTGATCACCCTCGGCCTCGGGGTGATCTACGGGATGATGCGGATCATCAATCTCGCCCATGGCGAGTTCATGATGCTGGGCGCCTACACCGCCGTGATGGCGAGCGGGGCGGGCGTGAACATCTGGATCGCCATGCTGGTCCTGCCGCCCCTGGTGGTGGGGGTGATCGGCCTCGTCCTCGAGCGCACCGTCATCCGCTTCCTGTACGGGCGGATGATGGACACGATGCTGGCCACCTGGGGCGTCAGCCTCGGGCTGATCGGGCTCGTCACCACGCTCTACGGCAACGTGGTGCGGGGCGTCTCGACGCCGGTGGGCAGCTTCGACATCGGTCGCTACGGGGCGAGCCTCTACAGCCTCGTCATCATGGCGACGGCGCTCGGCGCGCTCGCGGCGATGTTCGGTCTCCTGCGCTTCACCAAGTTCGGCCTCATCCTGCGCGCCACCATGCAGAATCCCCGCATGGCGGCGGCGCTGGGCGTCCAGCCGAACCGGATCTACATGGCGACCTTCGCGCTCGGCGCGGCGCTCGCCGGGCTCGCCGGCGGGATCCTGGCGCCGATCTCGGGCGTCTCGCCCGCCATGGGGGCGGCCTACGTCGCCCGCGCCTTCATCACGGTGCTCGGCGGCGGGCCCGCCATCATCACCGGCACCGGCCTCGCCTCGGGGCTGTTCGGCACGATCAACGAGCTCGTCTCGTTCAAGACGACGCCCGTCATCGGCGACGTGGCCCTGCTCGCCGCCGCGATCCTGCTGATCCGCCTCCTGCCGCAAGGCATCACCGGCCGCTACCTGAGGCGCAGCCTATGACCCCGACCGTCTTCCGCCCCTCCGGCGCGGGCCTGCGCTCCGCCGCGGGCTTCCTCGCCACCCTCGCCCTCGGGCTCGCCCTCCTGTTCGGCGCCCCCCACACCCTCGACACGTTCGGCCTCGTCCAGTGCACGGGCTTTGCCGCGCTGGCGATGTTCGGCCTCTCGCAGGGCTTCGTCTGGGGCTTTGCCGGGGTGATGTCCTTCGGCCAGGCCGCCTTCCTGGGCCTCGGCGGCTACGCCTACGCGGTCGCGGTGCTCAATCTCGGCGACAGCACCCTGCCGGTCCTGTGCGCCATCGCGGTGCCGATGCTGTTTGCCGCGTTGCTCGGCTACTTCATGTTCTACGGGCGGATCAGCGACGCCTATATCGGCGTCATCACGCTCACCGTCTCGGTGATCCTGTTCCAGCTCGTCAACGCGACGTCAGGCAGCCAGTACCGGATCGGCGCGGCCGAGCTCGGCGGCTTCAACGGCATCCCGGCGATCCCCGCCCTCAACCTGCCGGGCCATCCCGGCGAACCCCTCGACACCGACGGCATCTGGTACGCGGCGATGGGCGCCCTGATCCTCGTCTACGTCGTCCTGCGGGCGGTGCTGGCGAGCCGCTTCGGCCGCGTCGTGGTGGCGATCCGCGAGAACGAGACCCGGGCCCAGCTCATCGGCTACGACCCGCGCCTCTACAAGCTCCTCGCCTTCACGATCGCCGCCGGGGTCGCGGGGCTGGCCGGCTGCCTCTACGCCAACTGGGGCGGCTTCATCAGCCCGACCGTCTTCGGCCTCCCGATGTCGGCCCAGGTCATCATCTACGTGCTGGTCGGCGGGCTGGGCACCCTGGTCGGGCCGATGCTCGGCGCGGTCCTGATCCAGGCGCTGATCATCACGGCGGGCAGCCAGTCCGTGCTCGATTCCAATCTCGGCCTCGGCCTCGTGCTGGTCGGCTTCGTGCTCCTGGTGCCGCAAGGCCTCGTCCCGGTCCTGCGCGGCCTGTCCTGGCGCCTGATCGAGCGGCGCGCAGGCAAGGCCGCCCCCGGCCCCCTCGCGACGGAGACCGCCCGATGACCCTCCCGGTTCCCACCGGCCTCAACGGCGTGCCCCTGCGCCCGCTGATCGAGGCGCGCGGCGTCACCATGCGGTTCGGCGGCGTCACCGCGGTCGCGGGCGTCGACTTCACCCTCGGCGAGGTCGAGCTGCGCTGCCTCATCGGCCCCAACGGCGCCGGCAAGAGCACCTTCTTCAAGATCCTGACCGGCCAGCTCAAGCCGACCGAGGGGCGGATCGCGCTGCGCGGCACCGACATCACCGGGGCCGAGCCCCACGCCATCGCGCGCCTCGGGGTCGGCATCAAGACGCAGGTGCCGAACGTCTTCAACGGCCTGTCGGTGCACGAGAACGTCTTCGTGGCGGCCTCGAGGCGCAAGTCGCTGGCGCGCACCCGCGCCATCGTCGACGAGACCCTGACCCGGCTCGGGCTCACCGGCATCGCCCGGCGCGAGGTCGGCCAGCTCGCCCACGGCCAGAGGCAGTGGGTCGAGATCGCCACGGTGCTCGCCCAGGAGCCGGAGCTGATCCTCCTCGACGAGCCGGCCGCCGGCATGACCCACGAGGAGGTCCACCGCACCGCCGCTTTGATCCGCGAGATCAACCGCACCCATGCCCTGATCGTGGTGGAGCACGACATGCCGTTCATCCGGATGATCGCCAAGACCGTGACGGTGTTCAACCAGGGCCGGATCCTGGTCGAGGACGAGGTCGACGCCGTGCTGGCCGACCGCCGCGTGCGCGACGTCTATCTCGGCAAGCAGGCGGCCTGAGCGATGGGCCAGTCTCCCGCTCTCCTGTCCGTCGAGGGCCTGCATTCCGGCTACGGCCGGATCCCGATCCTCGGCGGCGTGGCGCTCGCCGTCCGCGAGGGCGAGTTCGTCGGCATCCTCGGCCATAACGGCATGGGCAAGACGACGCTCCTGCGCACGCTGATGGGCTACCTGCCGGCCACCGCCGGGCAGGTGCGCTTCGACGGGCGGGACGTCACCCGCCTGAGCCCGACCGCCCGGGCCCGGGCCGGGATCGGCTACGTCCCGCAGGGCCGCGAGATCTTTCCGGCGCTGAGCGTGCGCGAGAACCTGCGCATGGGCTGCCTCCTCTCCGCCAGGGGCGAGGACGAGACCATCGCCGGCATCCTCGCCGACTTCCCGCGGCTCAACGCCTATCTCGACCGGCCCGGCGGCGCCCTGTCGGGGGGCGAGCAGCAGCTCCTGGCGCTCGCCCGCTGCCTGTGCGGCGGGCCGCGCATCCTGCTCCTCGACGAGCCGACCGAGGGCATCCAACCCTCGATCATCGAGGAGATCATCGAGACCCTGCGGCGGATCGGGCGCGAGCGCGGCATCGCGCTCCTTCTCGTCGAGCAGAACCTGAACTGCATCGCCGGCCTCTCCGACCGGGTCCTGATCCTCCAGAAGGGCGCGATCACCCGCGAGGTCCCGCCCGAGATCGCCCGCGACCGGGCCCTGATCGACGAGTTCGTCGGCATGCATTGAGGCCGTCACCCTCCCCCCCAAACGATCTCCCACGTCCCGACGAGCCCTCCGGAGCCCGAACGATGGCTGCTGACCCGATCCCCGCCCCCGCCCTGTCCGACGCCGCCGTCGAGATGACGGTCGCCGATGCCCAGGAGGCCTTCGCCCGCGGCGTCACCGCCGAGGCCCTGGCGGAGGCCTTCCTCGCCCGCATCGCGACCTACAACCCGCGCTACAATGCGCTGATCTTCCTCAACCCCCACGCCCTGGACGAGGCGCGGGCGATCGACCGGCGCCGCGCCGCCGGCGAGGCCCTGGGGCCGCTGGCCGGCGTTCCGGTGGTGGTCAAGGACACGATGGACATGGCGGGCCTGCCGACCACCGCCGGCTGGCACTTCCTCTGCGCCAAGGCCGGCGGCACCGACCTGATGCCGGGCACCGATTCCCCGGTCGTCGCCCGGATGCGGGCGGCAGGCTGCGTCATCCTCGGCAAGACCAACGTGCCGGTGCTCAGCGCCACCGGCAGCCACGCCAACGACAGCTGGGCCGGCCCGACCCTGAACGCCATGGTGCCCGAGAGCCTGCCCGGCGGGTCGAGCGCCGGCACCGCCACGGCGGTCGCCGCGAGCCTCGCGGTGCTCGGTCTCGCCGAGGAGACCGGAGGCTCGATCCAGAACCCGGCCTCGGCTCAGGGGCTCGTCGGCATCAAGCCGACCTTCGCCCTGGTGCCGAATGCCGGCGTGGTGCCCCTCGCCGGCAGCACCCGCGACGTGGTCGGGCCGATCGCCCGCTGCGTGAGGGACGCGGCGCTCACCCTCGACGCGCTCGCCGGCTACACCGCCGCCGACCCGAAGACCGTGGCGGCGATCGGTCGGCGGCCGAAGGGCGGCTACGCGGCCGGCCTCTCGACGACCGCGCTCCAGGGCAAGCGGCTCGGCCTCTACGGGCCGGGCTGGCGCGACCGGCCGCTCAGTCCGGAGACGGCCGACCTCTACGCGCGGGCGCAAGGCGAGATCGCCGCCCGCGGCGCCGCCCTGGTGGCGGATCCCTTCGCGGGGAGCGGGTTCGCCGCCCTCGGCCGGCCCGTCGCGGGCCTCGACCATTACGACGCCAGCGGCATCGAGAGCGTGGTCCACGACCTGCATCACTACCTGCAGCGGCTCGGGCCGGACGCCGCCTACCGCACCTTCGCCGAGTTCGCCGCGGCCACCAAGGCGGAGGACCCCTTCGCCCCGGGCGGCGTGCTCGACTGGATGAACCAGGTCCCGGCCTTCGCCCCCTGCCTCGCCGATCCGCTCGCGCCGCCCGACCTGTCGGACTTCCTGTCGCTCCGCGAGCGCTACCTCGCGATCTTCGACGCGGTGATGGCCGAGCACGGCCTCGACGCCCTGGTCTTCCCGCAGATGCGCGACGCGCTGCCGCCGCTCCACGGCCCGGAGACCATCCACGAGACCACGGTGTGCGAGATCAACATCGCGGGGCTGCCCGGCGTGGTGATGCCGGCCGGCTTCTACGCCTCGGGCGCGCCGTTCTGCCTGATCTTCGTCGGCAGGCTGTGGAGCGAGGCGGACCTGCTCGCCCTCGCCCACGACTACGAGGCCGCCACCCGCCACCGGCGGGCGCCCGCCCTCTCGGCGGCGTGAGGGGCATCCCCGGCATGACGGGGCGTGCGACGGCGACAGAGGCTCCCGGCCTCCCCTATGGTCCGCGCCACCGACGGGGAGGAACGGACGCCGATGCTAACCGATCACCGCTACCAGGAGATCCTGTCGCGCCTGAACGGCACCGGACGGGTCGGCGTCGCGGAGGTCGCCGCGCACCTGCACGTCTCCGAGGAGACGATCCGGCGCGACCTCAAGGTGCTGGAGGAGCGCGGCATCCTGCGGCGCATCCACGGTGGCGCGGTGCCCCTGCGCCTCGACGAGGACCGGCCGCTCCAGGAGCGCGGCAAGACCAATGCCCGCGAGAAGGCGCGGGTCGCGGCGCTCGCCGAGGGGCTGGTCCGCGACGGCATGTCGGTCTTCCTCGACACCGGCACCACGACGCTGGCGCTCGCGCGCCGGCTCACCAGCCGCAGCCTCACCGTCACCACCAACTCGATCGACATCGCGCTGCTGCTCGGCTCCGGCCCGGCCCGGATCAACCTGACCCCCGGCACCCTGCGGGCGCGCGACAACGCCCTCGTCGGCTACGAGACCGTCGCGTATGCGCGCCGGTTCTTCTTCGACATCGCCTTCATGGGGATCGGTGCCTGCGACCTCGTCCACGGCTGGATGGACTACGAGGAGCACGAATCCGCCCTGCGCAAGGTGCTGCGGGGCCAGGCCCGCGAGGCCGTGCTCCTCGCCGATTCCCGCAAGTTCGGGCGGCAGGCCAATCTCTGCACCTTCGGGCTCGAGGAGCGCCTGCGCGTCGTCACCGACCGTCCGCCGCCGCAACCCTTCCAGGATCGTTTCGCCCAGCATGACATCGCGATCGTCAGCGCCTGACGCCGCCGCGGCGGCGTCCTTCGACCACGAAAACGCCGCTGCGGCGTTCCACGATCTCTTCTCCCGCCTCTCGGCCTGCGGAGCGACGCCCGGCGGCGGCGTGACCCGGCTGTGCGGCACGCCCGAGGACGGGGCCGCCCGGGCCATCCTGGCCGATTTCCTGCGCGAGGCCGGGGCGACGCTCCGCACCGACGCGGTCGGCAACCAGTTCGGGCTCTTCAGGCTCGCCGGGGCCGCGGATGCCCCGGTGGTGATGCTGGGCTCGCATCTCGACAGCCAGCCCCGGGCGGGGCGCTTCGACGGAACCTACGGGGTCGCGGCGGCGGCGGCCATCGGGGCGGCGCTGATGCGGGCCCGCCGGGCGGGCGCCGCCTTCGACGCCGATCTCTGCGCGGTGAACTGGACCAACGAGGAGGGAGCCCGGTTCCGGCCGAGCCTCCTCGGCAGCGGAGTCTATGCCGGCCACCACGACGCGGAGACCGCGCTCGGCTGCCGCGACGACGCGGGCGTCGCGCTCGGCGAGGCCCTGGCGGCGATCCGGGCGCTCGGATCCGACGCCGCGCCCCCGCTCCCCGCCTGCTACCTCGAACTCCATGTCGAGCAGGGCACGATCCTGGAGGAGGCCGGGGCCCGGATCGGTCTCGTCACCCGCAACTGGGGGGCGGCCAAGATCGAGGTCGTGTTCACCGGCGAGCAGGCCCATACCGGGCCGACCCGGATGGGCCGGCGCCGGGACGCGCTCTACGCGGCGGCCCTGCTCATCACCGCGTTGCGGACCGTGGCGGAGGCCTGGCCGGACCGGGTCCATACCTCGGTCGGCCGCATCCTGGTCGCGCCGAACTCCGCCAACGTGGTACCGGCGGAGACGGTCCTCTCCGTCGAGGTCCGCGCGGACGACGACGGCCTCCTGTCCGAGGCGACCGCCTGGGCCGAGCGCGCCATCGCGGCGGCGGCCGGCGAGGCCCGCGTCGGGGTGGCGCTGCGCAGCCGTTCCCGGCGCCCGGTCCGGCCGCTGCCCGCCGAGGTCTGCGACCTCGCCGAGGCCTGTGCCGAGGCCGAGAGCCTGCATGCCCTGCGGATGGACACGGTGGCGGGCCACGACGCGCTGAGCCTGCTCGGCCTGTGCCCGACCGGCCTGATCTTCGTGCCCAGCCGCGACGGCATCGCCCACGACGAGGCCGAGTTCACCGCCGACGCCGACCTGGAGGCCGGCCTGCGCGTCGCCCTGCGGGCGGCGACGCGCCTGTGCCGGGCCGGGGGCTCTCCGGTGCGGGCCTTGCATGACGCGGCCGACCCTTCCCGCGGAGCGACGCGATGAATGCCGACGGCCCCGCCCCCACCGCCCTCGACCCGCGCGTCGCGGCTCTGCTCGCCGGGCGGCAGGACTGGCGGGCCCGGCGCCCGGCCCGGACGGTGGCGGTCGCCCCCCTCGCCTCGCCGACGCACCGCGCCACCGCCTCCGATTGCCTGCGGGTGAGCTTCGAGACCGGTCCCGCCCTCTTCCTGAAGCTCCGTCACCCGGACATGGCGACCGACATCCTGCCGCAGGCCGGCACCGCCGCGCGGCGGGCGGCGGATCTCGGGATCGGGCCCGACGTCGTGTTCGAGGACGAGGCGGCGCTCGCCCTCGCCGACCTGCCGGCGCCCTGGCGCGAGGCGCGGGTCGGGGATCTGCAGGACCCCGGCCTCCTCGGGCGGGTCCTCGACGCCAAGAAGCGTCTGCACGCGAGCGGTCCCCTCGGCGCCCGGTTCTGTCCCTTCGCCCGCATCGCGGCGCTGGCCGCCGAGGCCCGGGCCGCCGGGGCACCCCTGCCCGACGGGACCGAGCGCCTCCTCGCGACCACCGACCTCGTCCGCGAGGCGGTGCATGCGGCGGGGTTCGACCTCGCCTTCTGCCACAACGACGGCATCGCCTCGAACGTGATGATCCGGGAGGCGCAGGAGTGCGGGGCGGCGGATCTGCGCCTCGTCGACTTCGACCTCGCCGGCGACAACGATCCCTGGTTCGACGTCGGCGCCCTCCTCAACGAGGCCTGCCTGTTCGAGGACCAGCGCCGGGCCGCCATCGAACATTATGCCGGCAACTGCCCGGAGCACCTCTACGGCCGCTGCCGGCTCTACGGCGCCGTCGACGACGTGATGTGGGGGCTGTGGGGCGTCGTGCGCGCCGTGACCTCGGCCCGCACCGGCATCGAATTCTACAAGTACGGCACCTGGCGGCTCCTCCACGCCCGCACCACCCTCGGCGCGCGGGAATGCGAGGCGTGGCTGCGGCGGCTGTGAGGCAGCGCGGGAGATCCGGCATGACCCAGATCTGGACATCCTTCGGACAGGCGGGCAGCGAGAGCGAGCGGGCGCTGGAAGCCATCCTCGCCCGGGTCCCGGCCTGGCGCGGCAAGGCCCTGCGCTACCGCCCGGTGCCCGGGGGGATCAGCAACACCAACTGGCGCATCGGCATCCCCGGGGAGGCCGATTGCTTCCTCAAGGTGCCGGGTCGCGGCACCGAGATGTTCATCGCCCGCGACGCCGCCAACGACGCCAGCCGCCGGGCACAGTCCTGCGGCTTCGGCGTGCCGGTGATCGACTACCTGCCGGACGAGGGTGTCGAGATCTTCGCCTTCGCGGAAGGGTTTCGCGCCTCCTCGAACCTCGACTTCCTGCGCCCGGCGGTGCGCGGCAACGCCGTGCGGGCCCTGCGGGCCTTCAACGATTCCGCTCCCCTCGGCCTCACCAAGACGATCTTCGACATGATCGAGGAGCATGTCGCGCAGGTGGCCCAGGTCGGCGGCCGCCTGCCGCCCGACCAGGGCCACCTGATGCGCGCCTTCGCCGAGGCCAAGGCGGCGCTGACCGCCTCGGGCCTCGACCTCGTGCCCTGCATGAACGACACGCTCGCCGGCAATTTCCTGATCGACGACGACGACCGGGTGCTGCTGGTCGATTTCGAGTACGCCTCGAACAACGAGCGCACCTACGAGCTCGCCCTGTGGTTCGACGAGATGGCGTTTCCGCAGGCCGTCGAGGACGAGATGATCGAGGCCTATTTCGGCCGCTGGGACCGCAGGATCGCCGCCCGCATCGCCGTGCTCAAGGCGCTCGGCGACCTCAAATGGGCGACCTGGGCGATGATCCAGGAGGCGGTCTCGACCCTCGATTTCGACTATTACAAGTACGGCTCCTGGAAGCACCAGCGGGCGCGCACGCTGTTCCACCATCCCGACTGGCCGCTCTGGCTGCGGCAGGTGTGAGGACCCGTCATACGAAATCCGGTTGATCGCTTCGCGATGCGGATTTCGGCTTCGCTCAAGCGTGTGGAGCCTGCGGCTCCACCGCGCGGGCTGGTGATACCGCTTCCGGAAGGAATCTTCCGGAAGCGGTATCAGACCCTCGCGCCTCGGCGACGACGCACGGTCGGGCTCGGCCCGGCGCCTTCGAGCGGATCCGTTCGAAGGCGCCGCGGTCTCAGGCGGGCTTCACGAACTTGGCCTTCCCCCGCAACGACCACGGGCCCGCGAGCCCGTGCTCGGCGCAGAAGGTGTCGACCGCCCGGGCGACGCCGGGAAACTTGCCCCCCTGGCTGTCGTAATCGTCGGCGATGAACAGGCCGCCGGGGCGCAGGACCGGCCACCAGGCCCGGAGGTCGGCCGCCACCGAGGATTCCTCGTGGCCGGCATCGAGATGGATCACGTCGGCGGACAGCCCGCGCAGGCGCATCAGTTCGGCGGCGTTCACCGAATCGAGGGGAAGCGGCACCACCCGCTCGGCCAGCCCCGAGCGCAGGACGTTGGCCAGGAAGGTGCGGTAGAGGCTCGGATAGCCGTGTTCCGGGCTCAGTTCCGCGAACAGCGCCGGATCGGCCCAGTGGTCGACCGCGCCGAGCCAGGTATCGACGGCGATCACCGTGCCGGACACGTCGTGCTCGGCCATGACCTGAGCAAGGTAGAGCACGCTCGCCCCCTTCCAGGCGCCGATCTCGACGACGGTGCCGGGACGCCACTCGCGCACCGCCTCCTCGAGATAGGGATGGATGCTGCGCCAGCCCTGGAGGTCGAGGGGGCGCAGGGCCTCGGGCGGGTTCGCGAAGGGATCGCGGCCGTGCCACAGCGCGTCGATGATCGTCTGGCGGGTCATGGTGCGGCTCGGGATTCGGGAGATAGGGGAAGCGTGGCGCCGGCACGACCTGCGGCGCCGGCATGGAGCGCCGCGTAGAGGGCCTCGCAGCGGTCGAGCCAGAGGTCGCGGGTGAACAGGCGCAGCACCCGCTCGCGCGGGATTCGTCGCGGGATGGCGAGTGCCGCCGGGATCGCCCCGGCCAGCGCCGCGGCATCCTCGGATGGGACCAGGCAACCGGCCTCGCCCACGACCTCCCGGGCAGCGCCGCGGGCAAAGCCGGCGACGGGCAGGCCGCAGGCCATCGCCTCGATCGCCGCCAGCCCGAACGGCTCGTCCCAGCACGGGGTGAACAGGAAGACGGATGCGCGGGCCATCTCGGCGGCCAGCGCCGCTCCGGCCAGGTGGCCGCCGTAACGGATCGCCCCGCCGAGGAGCGGGCGGATGCCCGCCTCCCAGTAATCCGGTTCCTCGATCGGGCCGAACAGGGTCAGGGGCAGCCCGGCGCTCCTCGCCGCCGCGATCGCGTGGTGCGCGCCCTTCACGGGGGTCAGGCGCCCGCTCCAGGCGGCGCTGCCGTCACCGTTCGCCCCGAAGGGCCAGGCCGCGGGATCGATGCCGTTGGGAAGAACGGACGCCTCGGGCGGCGGACCGTCCGGCCACCAGGCGGCGAGGTGGGCGGAGGAGGTCGCGGTGAGGCGGTGGGTCGGGCATGGGCTGTCGTGCACGAACCACCGGAGCGCGTCGTAGGGCGGCGCGTGCAGGGAGGTGAGGGTGGGAACGGTGCTCGTGCGCCGCCGCTCCAGCGGCAGCCGGCTGAGCGAGTTGTTGTGCACCACGTCGAAGCCGCCGGCCGCGATCCGGTCGAGGGCGGCCGCGTAGGCGGCGTCGACATGGGCGCGCAACCCGGCATCGCCCCGGTGCTCGAGGCCCGGAAAGCGCTTCTCGTGGTGGACCGGGCTTACCGGATCGAGGGAAAAGCGCGGGTCGCTGTCGCCGGAGGCGAACAGCACCACGTCGTGGCCCCGCGCGGTCAGCCCCTCGGCGAGGTGCCAGCAATAGGCTTCGAGCCCGCCCGCGAAGGGCGGCGCGATCGGATGGCGCAGATGGGCGAGGAGCGCGATCCTCACGCAGTAACCGCGTCCTGCACCGGCACCTCGCGGGCCTCGATGGCGCGGATGACCGAGGCGGAGTTGGTGTAGGGCTGGTGGCCCTGCTGGCCGGTGAGGGCAAGATCGTCGGCGTCGGGGCGGCGCAGGATGCGGATCGGCCGGTCGGGCGTGTCGTCGATCAGCCCCATCACCCGGAAGGCGTGGAGCCAGTGCCCCATGGTGCGGTAGCCCCACTTGGCCTCGAACAATTCGGCGTTGCGCACCACGCTGTCGAGGTGGTGGACCGGCGGCATGTGGTGGGGGTGGTACTGGTGATAGGCGAGCCCGCCCTTCATCCAGGCGATCGGCAGGCCGCGCCGGTCGAGCGCCTTGCCGAAATCGGTGTCCTCGCCGCCATAGCCGGTATAGCGCTCGTCGAAGCCGCCGGTGGCCAGGAAGGTGGCGCGCCGGATCGCGAAGTTGAGCGACCAGAAGCAGCGGTAATCGTGGCAGATCTCGAGTCCCGTAGCCGGCGGCCCGCGGCGGTCGGAATGCTTCTCGGCGACCCGGGCCAGGTCTTCGTAGGTCCAGTGGCCCAGCGTGGCGGCCTCGGGCAGGTGCAGCACCTCGCCCATCAGCAGGCCGTCGAGGGTGGCGAGGCCCTTGGCGTAATCGGCGACGAGGTCGGGTGCGGGGATGCAGTCGACGTCGAGGAAGACCACGGCCTCCCCGGTGGCCGCCGCGACGCCGCGGTTGCGCGCGGCGGCGAGCGGCAGCTCGGTACCGGACACCCGGATCTGGCGCACGGGGACCGACGACGCGGGCAGATCGTAGAGGTCGTCGTGCATCACCGCGACGATGAACTCGACAGGTGCTTGGGTCTGGCGCTCCAGGCCGCGCAGAACATTGGCGAGATGCGCCGGCCGGCCCTTGGCCAGGGTCACGACGGAAACGGTGGACATGCGGGCTCTCGGCTCCGGCAAGAGGGAAGCGGGCAGGCTCAGCCGGCCGCGACGACGCGCAGTGGGGCGGTGGCGGCTTGCGAGGGCTCGGCGGCGCCTTGCCAAAGCTCGTCGGTCAGCCCTTCGAGCCAGCCCGCGGCGCGGGCGGCGGCGTCCGGCGCGTAGAGGCTGCGCAACGCCGCCCCGTCGAGGGCGCGGGCGCGGGCGAGGAGGTCGCGCCAGCCCTGGAGGTCGCCGGGCCAGAAAGGCGCCTGGACGGCGGCGCCGAGGCGCACCAGGGCTTCGGCCTTGCGGGTCTGCTCGCCGAAATAGCGCCATTCCGGCATCACGATCAGCCGGCCGCCGACGCGGGCGACCTCGTGCACCGTGTTGTCGCCGGCCGACGCCACCACGATGTCGGCCGCCGCCAGGTAGTCGGTGACCGAGGGCACCCAGCCGAGTTCGCGCAAATTCGAAAAATCGGTCTCGTGACCCTCGCGGTGGGTCGGCCCGAGGGTGAGCCACAGGGCGTCCGGCGCCGCCCGCGCCGCCACCGTGAGGGGGGCGTAGGGCGTACCGCTGCCCCCGCCGCCGGTCACCGCCACGACGATCTCGCGGTCGGGATCGAGCCCGAGCCTGGCCCGCGCCTCGGCCCGGTCCGGCACCCGGTCGACGCTGGTGCAGAGCCCGCCGCTGTAGAAGGTCTTGGCGCGTAAGTGCGCCGGGTAGTCGTCCTGCTCCATCCGGGGATCGAACGGCGCCAGCATTCCGACGCAGGCTTCATACGAGCCGACATGGCCGATATCCTGGCGGTCGCCATGCATGCGGATCTGCACCGCCGGCACGCTGGCGATGCGGGCGAGCAGCGCGATCTCCGCCGAGACGTCGACGACGAACAGGCCGATCCCGCGCTCGTCGAGATGGTCGAGGATCTGGCGCATCGTCCGGCGCATCTCGGCGAGGCCGAGCGGCACGCAATGCATCACCTGCGGCGTCGGCTCGGCGTAGAGGCGCGGCGTCGGCACCGCGGCGCCGATCATGTTCGGCAGGGCCACGATTTCGATGTCGCGGGAGAACCCGTCGAACAGGTGGGGGCCGGCGGTCAGCACCGAGACCGGGCGGTCGCGGGCGAACTCGGCCGCCACCGCCATCGTGCGGTTGGCATGGCCCCGTCCCTGGTGGTGGACGAAGAACGCGATCGGCTTCTTCATGGTCTCTCGGTTGTCAGGAGAACAGGGCGTCGGGCCGCGAGGCGGCGGCGATCTCGGGCGCGGTCGGGGCGCGCAGCAGGCGGATCGACTCCGCCTCCTCGTCCCAGGCGATCAGCCCGGCGTCGCGGAACTGGCCGAGCCAGTAGGTCATGCACCAGCGCCCGTGCCGGGCCCGGAAGCGCGCCGCGTTGGCGAGGATCGGCGCGAAGTGCTGGAGCGGCGGGACGTGGACCGGGTGGTGCTGGTGGTAGGCCCGCGCGCCCCCGACCCAGAAGGTCGGCAGGCCGCTGCCCGCGAGGCGCGCCGCGAGGTCGGTCTCCTCGCCGCCATAGCCCGCGTAAGCCTCGTCCATGCCGCCGCCCGCGTGCCAGGCCCGGGCGGGCAGGGCGAAGGACAGGCCCCAGAGCTGGCCGGCATCCGGCTCGGGGCGGAGTCCCGCCTCCGGCACCGGCGGGCGCGCCGGGTGGGCGCGGCCGAGCCGGTCGAGGGTCGCGTCGTCGCTGTCGGCAGGCAGGCCACCGGGCGGCAGGTACAGGACCTCGCCCAGAAACAGCCCGTCGGTGCGCGCCGCGGCCCCCGCATAGGCGGCGACGAGGGACCGTCCCGGGATGCAATCGACGTCGAGAAACACCAGGAGGTCGCTGCAAGCCGCCTCCGCCGCCCGGTTGCGGGCGGCGGCGAGCGGCATCGGCTCGCCCGGGACGTGCAGGTGGCGGACCGGGCAGCCGGGATCGGGCAGGTCCGGCTCGGCCTCTGGCTGCATCCAGGCGATGACGAGTTCGCGCGGCGATGCGGTCTGGCGGGCGAGGCCGCGCATCAGGTGGCGCAGCCGGTCGGCCCGGCCGCGCACCAGGGTCAGCACGCTGACGGCCGCGGCGGTCTCAGCCGGCATGGGACGCGAGCGCCTGGCTTTGGAGCGCCCGGCGGAAATGCCCCACGCCCTCGATGATGCCGCGGGCATGCGAGGCCCGGGCGACGTAGGAATGCTGGAGCGCGGCGTGGCCGGCGAGGTCGTCGGAATAGTTCGCCACGATGATGGCCTGGGCCCGGGCGCGCAGCATCTCGATGTCGTTGCCCGAATCGCCGGCCACGAACACCGCCCGCTCGGGCAGGCCGTAGAGCGCGCGGACGTGGTCGACGGCGGTGCCCTTCGAGGCTCGTTCCGGCAGCACGTCGAGGTAGCGGCCGTGGCTGTGGATCACGGTCCCCCGCAGGCCTGCCCGGCCGAGGCGCGCCCGCACCCGGGCCGCCGCCACGACGTCGCCGAAATAGCTGAGCTTGAACGCCCGCTGCTCCAGGGGGCCCTGGGGCACGAGGCCGTCGAGGCCGGCGAGCGCCGCGCACAAGGCCTCCCGCTCCCAGCCGGCGGAGACCGTTTCGCGCCAGGCGGTATCGGCCGTGTAGGTCACGCCGTTCTCGTCGAGGTGGTAGATCTCGGAGCCGACCGAGGTGATCATCACCTGCGGGCGCGGGCTGTCCTGCTGCTCCAGGATCGCCATCGCGCTGTGGAACGAGCGCCCGGTCGCGACCCCGAAGGCGAGGGCTTCCTGCCGGCTGCGCCAGCGGCGGAAGGTGCTCAAGCCCGCCTGGCAGCCGACGAGCGTGTTGTCGATGTCGCTGATCAGGAGCTGGCGGGGCGCCCGCATCGGCGGCACGGGGGCGTGCAGCGCCCGCAGCAGGGCGTGGTAGCGGGCGGCGTGCCGGTCCCAGTTGTAGGCTGCCGCCGCCCGCGCCCCGCCGGCGACGCAAGTCGCGTAGAAGCTCGGATCGTCGAGGATCGTCACGCACGCCGCCGCGATGGCGTCCGGCGCTCGCGGATCGACCAGGATCCCGTTGCCGCAGGTCTCGACGATGTCGTTGGGCCCGCCGCTATCGGTGGCGACGAGGGGCAGGCCGGCGGCGGAGGCCTCGAGCAGCGTCAGGCCGAACGGCTCGTTCAGCGCCGGGTTGACGAACAGGCCGCCGCGCACGCGGGCATGGGCGTAGAGCGCCGGCACGTCCTCGGGCCGGTGGGTCTTGGGATAGGCGACCCGGCCGTAGAGGTCGTAGCGGTCGATCAGCACCAGGAGGTCGCGCATCGTCGCGGCCATGTCGCCGTCGAGCGCGTCGATGTCGTCGCGGGTGCCGGCGACGAGGACGAGGTTCGCCCGCGCCTGCAAATCCGCGCTCTCGCCGTAGGCCCGCACCAGGGCCGCGAGGTTCTTGCGCGCCACCGGGCGGGCGAGCGCCAGCAGCACCGGCTTGTCGGGCTCGTGCAGGAAGCGCGCGATCGTGGCGTCGACCCGCGGGTCGGGGCGGCTGTCGGCGAAGCGGGCGAGATCGCTGCCCGGCGGCAGCACCCTGATCCGGCCGGGATCGTAGGCGGCGTAGCCCGCATATTGCACCTCCGCCTCGTCGCGGGAGGACGCGACGACGAGGCTCGCGCGGGCGAGCGCCTGCTCCTCGGTGGCGATCCGGCGGGCGAGGTCGGGACGGGTCGCGGCCCCCTCCCCCAACGTCGCGGCCTTGACTCGCCCGAGCGAATGGGCGGTGAACACGAACGGGAGGCCGAGGCGCTCCTCGACGATCGCCGCCACCGCGGCGGCATCGGCGTAATGGGCGTGAATCAGGTCCGGGGCCCGCGCCTGCAGGCCGATCCAGGCGATCAGGCTCTCGGCAAAGCTCGCGACCTCCGCGTGCATCTCCTCCTTGGTGCGGTAACCCGGGGACGTGCTCGCCAGCCGCACCAGCGCGACCTTGTCGCCGAGCCGCTCTTCGGGCACGGCGTAATCGGGGCCGGGCGGGCCGTCGAACAGCCGGGTCGCCACCACGATCCGGTCGATCCCGGGATCCTGGGCCGAGGCGGCGACGAGATCGAGCAGGTAGCGGATATGGCCGCCGGTATCGGCGGTAAGCCCATAGACGACATCCCGGCCGCGCAGGCAGCCCTGCAGGGCGACGTGCAGAACGAACATCAGGCCGCTGCCACAGTGGACAAGCCGCAAGCACAGGACGGTTCGAGTGAGGTGTCTTCTTTGATCCGCGTCGCGCAAGTCGCCCCGAACATCTTTCCCATCCCCCCGGACCATCACGGCGGCACGGAGCGGGTCATCCACGACCTCAGCACGGCGCTGCGAAGCTTGGGGGTGGAGGTAACGCTGTTCGCCCCCTCGGACAGTGCGACACACTTACCCCGTATCGGTAATTACCCGAGCCTCGCGGCCCTGGAACGCCGGCACGGCCCCGTCGCGCCGGGCGTCCCGGCCGCCCTCGACGCGCTGCAGCTCGACGCCCTGCGCCGGCATCTCGACGCCTTCGACATCGTCCATTGCCACGGCGAGTTCGCGCATGCCGCGCTGCTGGGCGAGCGCCGGTCCCACAGCCTGACGACGATCCACTGGCGGGTCGACGAGCTCGACCGGGCGTTGTTCTTCGAGGGGTTCCCGGATCTGCCGGTGGCGGCGATCTCGGCCGCGCAGGGCGCCGGCATCCCGGCCTCGAACCGCGCCGGGGTGATCCATCACGGCATCGACCGGGATCGCTACGCGGCCTCCCCGGCGCCGGGCCGCCACCTCGCCTTCGTCGGCCGGCTGACCGACCAGAAGCGGCCCGACACCGCGATCCGCGTCGCCCGCGCCGCCGGCCTGCCGATCCGGCTCGGCGGCACGATCGACGTCGGCAATCCGGGCTATTTCGACCGGGAGGTGCGGCCGCTGCTCGGCGAGGACGCGGTCTATCTCGGGCCGGTGGACGACGCGGCCAAGGGCGCGCTCCTGCGCGAGGCCGTCGCGCTCCTCTTTCCGATCGACTGGCCCGAGCCGTTCGGCCTCGTGATGATCGAGGCGATGGCCTGCGGCACCCCGGTGATCGCCTGGAACCGCGGCTCGGTGCCGGAGATCGTCGAGGACGGGGTGACGGGCTTCGTCGTCTCCTCCGAGGCCGAGGCCGTGGCGGCTTTGGCCCGGATCGGCACCATCGACCGGGCGGGCGTGCGCCGTCGCTTCGAGGAGCGGTTCACCGCCGAGCGCATGGCGCGGGACTACCTCGCCCTCTACCGGCGCCTGCTCGGCCGCTGATGCGCACCGCCCTCCTCGCCTGGGACTATCCGCCGGCCCCGAGCGGCCTCTCCACCGCCGCCCGGGAGATCGCCGAGAGCCTGGCCGGATCCGGTGCCGACGTGACGGTGTTCACCCTCGACCGCGCCGGGACCGCGTGGGCCGGGGGCGTCCAGATCGTCGGCCTCGCCCTGGCGCCGGGAGGCCCCCTCGCGCGGCTGCGGCTCTGGGGCTCGCTCGGCCATCTCGCGGCACCCCTCGCCTTCCGCCGCGCGGTACTGGCGGCCCATCGTGCCAGCCCCTTCGACGTCGTCGAGGCGACGAACTGGTACGCCCCGGCCGTCCTGCTCGCCGGGCGCCGGGATCTGCCGCTGGTGACCCGCTCCTCGACGCCGGCCGCCTTCACCCGCGGCTCGGCGCCCACCCTGCGCGACCGCCTCGACGGGGCGAGCGCCGACGCCCTCGAACGGCGCCAAGCGCGGGGCAGCGCCGGCCTCATCGCCAACACCGCCGCGCACGCGGCGGTGATCGACGCGGCCTACCGGCTTTCGGGCGGGCAGCCGGCCGCGGTGATCGGGCTGAGCCTGCCGCCGGAGATCGTGGCCGGTGCGCGCGCGGCTCCCTATCCGGAGACGGAGGATCCGGTGCAGCTGCTCTTCGTCGGCCGGGCGGAGGCCCGCAAGGGCTTCGACGCGCTCATGGCCGCGCTGGCGATCCTTTCCGACGAGCAGGAGCGGGGCGCCCTGCCGCCGTTCCGGCTCGACCTCGTCGGGGTGCCGCAGGGGGACCTGCCCGCCGACCTGCCCGCCCCGGCCCGCGCCCGGCTCCAGCCCAGCGGCCGGATCGACGCGGCGGCGCTCGCGGAGGCCTATCGGCACGCCCACATCGTCCTCGCGCCCTCGCGCTACGAGAGCTTCGGGCTCGTCTACCAGGAGGCCATGGCGTATGGCCGCCCGGTGGTGGCCTGCGCGGAGGATGCCAGCGCCCGCGCCTTCGTGGGCGATCCCGGGGCGGGGCCTCTCGCCGCGGAGGCGACCGGCCCGGCGCTCGCCGACGCCCTGCGCCCGCTCCTGCGCGATCCGGCCTTGCGCCGCGCCTACCGCGCCCGGGCGCTGGCGGCGGCCGGACGGTTCGACCGGGCGAGCCTGGGGCGCGAGACGCTCGACCTGTACCGGCGGGCGATCGCGGCGGCGCGGAGCTGGCCTCAGGCCCGGTAGGGCCGCAGCAGCGCCGCCTCCTCCTCGGGCCGCCCCCGCCCCGGATCGAGGGTCTCGTAGGTCCGCGAGCGGGCCCGGACATGGGCGAGGCTCAGGGCGTGGTCGATTGCGCCGGTGAGGGCGAGGAGGCTGCGGGGCCAACCGCCGTCGAGGACCGGCCGCTCGTGGACGCGGCCGGCATAGCGGGTCCCGGCCCGGTTCAGCCGGTACTGCACGTCCGGGTAGACGTCCGAGAGCATACCGTCGACCCGGTTGCGCCGGGGCAGCCCGACCGAGACGACGTCGCCGTCCTCGGCGAGCGCCGCGAGCGCGGGCAGGGCCCGGCCGAGCGCGGGGTCGATCGTTTCGTCGGTGTCGAGCTGCAGCATCCAGGGGCGGCGCGCCAGGTCCTGGAGAGCGTTGCGCTGGGCCGCGAAATCGCCCGAGAGCGGCCGGGCCGCGACCCGCACGGCGCCGTCGAAGAATCCCGGGACCGCCACCGGCCGGGGCGGAGACCGTTCGCCGTCGAGCAGCACCACCACGTCGTCGGTCCAGGCGGCATGGGGCGCGAGCGCGGCCAACACGGCGTCGCACTCGGCCGCCCGGCCGATCAGCCCGAGGGAGACCGGGCGTCCCCCCGCGAGGTCGTACAGGACGGCCTGCGCGGCGCGGACCGCGTGGGGCCGCAAGAGGGCGGCGCGGTCCTCCGGCCCGAGGGGGCGCAGGCCGCGGCCGAGCCGGGTCGCGGC
Organism: Methylobacterium indicum; assembly: GCF_001043895.1. Classification (GTDB taxonomy): domain Bacteria; phylum Pseudomonadota; class Alphaproteobacteria; order Rhizobiales; family Beijerinckiaceae; genus Methylobacterium; species Methylobacterium indicum. The sequence continues at coordinate 216 of NZ_JTHF01000152.1, read as the reverse complement.
GCTGCGCAGGGTGTAGACGTCGAGGCCGTAAGCGGCGTCCGGATCGGGCACGAACAGGTCTTGGCCGAGGCGCCGGGCGAGGTCGTCCCAGCAGCGGGCCGGATCTGCACCCCGCTCCGTCAGAACGCCGCAGGACTCGCAGGCGATCGGAAAGGTGCGCTCGCGCCCGCCCGGATAGGCGAGGCGCCGCGCGCTCGGCGCCGGCATGGCGGCGGC
>NZ_JTHF01000151.1 GCF_001043895.1 Methylobacterium indicum | reverse complement strand
ACCTGTTGCACCGTCGCAGACAAAGAGACGCTTCGCGGCTTTTCGTGCTGGATTCCGGATCTCCTTCCGCTTCGCTTCAGTCGTCCGGAAAAGAGGTTGGTTTGCAATGGGTCATGAAGCTTGGCTGCACGGTTCCCGGCCAGGGTCGTGTACCGTGGCAGACCAACGCTTCGCCCGCTTAGGTTCTTGTTTCGTCGCGGATTTTGTCGCCGAACCGGTATCCACTTCGGCGACATCTGCTGAGGCGGGTGCCCCCCGCACCAGGATCGGCGACCGATCCTCCGGCACGCTCGGTGCGGGGATGCCTTCGCCCGGACGGCGCGTCAGGCGGCCAGCTCGTCCTTCACGAACCGCCCGTCGATCATGATCGCCGGCATGTGCCGGCCCTGGCCGGTCAGCAGCGAGAGATCGGCCAGCGGATCGCCGTCGACCACGATCAGGTCGGCGAAGGCGCCCGGCGCCACCACGCCGGCCTTGCCCTCCAGGCGCACGACCTTGGCGGCGTTGACCGTGGCCGAGCGGATCACCTCGATCGCCGGCAGGCAGCGGCCGCGGATCACGAACTCTTCCGACTGGTGGCGGTGCATCTCGCCGAGCAGGTCGGTGCCGTAGGCCATCATCACGCCCGCCGCGTGCAGGGTCTCGAGGGCGGCAAGACCCGCCTCGCGCACGTCCTCGATCTTGGCGACCGAGGCCGGCGGCAAGCCCAGGGATGCGCCCTCCTTCGCGAGCGCGTCGAAGGTGACGTTGGTCGGCACCACGTAGGCGCCCTTGTCGCGGATCAGCCGCGCGGTCTCGGGCGTCACCAGGTTGCCGTGCTCGACCGAGATCACCCCGCACTCGACGGCCCGGCGGATCGCCGCGTCGGTGTAGAGATGGGCGGCGACGTAGGTCTGGGCATTGGTCGCCTCCTCGACGATCGCCCGCAGCTCGTCCACCGAGTAGCCCAGGAACGCGATCGGGTCGGTCGGCGAGGAGACGCCGCCATTGGCCATGATCTTGATGAAGTCGGCCCCGGCCTTGATCTCCTCGCGGGCCACGCGGCGCACCGCGTCGACCCCGTCGCAGACCCGGCCCATGGCGCCGAGCTTCGTGCCGTAGTGGCTCACGTCGCGGGAATGGTAGCGGCCGCGATAGTCGGTGTGGCCGCCGGTCTGCGACAGGGCCTTGCCGCAGATCACCAGCCGCGGGCCGTCGATCAGCCCTTCGCGCACCGCCATGACCAGCCCGTGATCGGCGCCGCCGAGGTCGCGCACGGTGGTGAAGCCGCGCATCAGCATCCCGCGCATGATCTTCGCGGTGCGCAGCGCCACCAGGGAATCCGGCAATTCGGCATTGGCGCCGAGGTCGGGGATCGTCGCGATGACGTGGACGTGGCAGTCGATCAGGCCCGGCATCAGGGTGCGCCCGGCGAGATCGATCACCCGCGCCGAGGAGGCGGTCAGCGGCTTGTCCGACACCTCCCGGATGATGCCCCCCTCGACCAGCACGTCGTGTCCGTCGAGGGCGGTGTCGTGGGTGCCGTCGAGGACCCGGGCGTTGCGGAACAGGACGAGGTCGGCGCTCATGCGGGCAGTCCCTTTGTCGTGCGGCGCGACCGGGGGATGAGGGCGCGCGGGCGTGGCGGCACACTGGACAGCGAGAAAAAAACAGGCAAGCTTGTTTTTTATTCAGGCGCTCATGGGCGGGAGGATCGGTGACGCAGACCGGACGGCAGCCCCAGGCGCGCAGCCTCGCGACCCGCGAGCGGCTGGTGCGCGCGACGATCGACGAGATCTACGCCGTCGGCTACCACGCCGCGACGACGCAACAGATCGCCGAGCGGGCGCAGGTCTCCCGCGGGGCGCTGCTGCACCACTTCCCGACCCGGGCCGACCTGGTGCTCGCGGCGCTCGAGACGGTGCTCGCCGACGGCACGGCCGAGATCAAGGCGGTCTCCCGGGACGTGCGCTCGGGGGCGCTGCCCCTCGCCGACTTCGTCGAGTTCCTGTGGCCGCTCTTCTCGGGCCGGTTCTTCCATCTCTCGATGGAACTCATCAACGAGTCCCGCACCGACGCGGACCTGCGGGACTGCCTGATCCCGGTGGTGCAGCGCTTCCACGCCGCCCTCGACGCGATCTGGGTCGAGTTCTGCGATTCCGACGCCCGGCCGCCGCGGCAGGCCCGGATCATCCTCAACCTGACGGTGAACCTGATGCGCGGCATGGGGGTGCAGACCGTGCTGCGGCCCGACCCGGACTATTACCGCGACCTGATCGAGGCCTGGAAGGCGGTGCTGCCGCAGCTCGTGGCCGGTCCGGCGGGGGATGCCGCCTTCGCGGATCCCCGCTTCCGCGAGGCGGTGGCGTGAACGTCCGGCATCCTGGCATCCATCTTGCCACAAGGGCAAACACCTGTCTTAAAAATAGGTCAGCTGCCGCGCCGGCGCCCGACCCGAACCCGTGAACCGCATGAGCGTCGCCTCCCTCTCCCCCGCAGCCGGTCCCGGCCTGTCGGTCCGGCTCGGCCGCATCGCCTTCCTGGCGGCGGTCGTCCTCGCCTACGCGATCGTGTTCGCGCCGATCGTGACGGTGATCGTGACCTCGTTCTTCGACCAGGAGATCGTCACCTTCCCGCCCGAGGGCGTGACCTGGCGCTGGTACCTCAACGCCTGGGCGCAGCGCGACTTCGCCCGCGGCTTCCTCACCTCGCTCCAGATCGCGCTGGCCGCCACCGCCATCGGCGTGCCCCTCGGCACGGCGGCCGCGCTCGCCCTGGTGCGGTCGAACCTCCCGGGGCGCGGCTTCCTCAACACCTTCCTGCTCGCGCCGCTGGCGGTGCCGGCGATCGTCGCCGGCTCGGCCCTCTACATGTTCACGCTCCGGGCCGAGGACTGGCTCGACATGGACATCAAGGCGACGCTGGGCGGTCTGGTGGCCGCCAACGTGCTGATCACGATCCCCTGGACGGTGCGCCTCGTCACCGCGAGCTTGGCGGGCCTCGACCGCGCGGCGGAGGAGGCGGCGGCCAATCTCGGCGCCCGGCCCTTCACGGTGTTTCGCCGCATCACGCTCCCGATGCTGCGGCCCGGCATCGTCGCCGCCGCCCTGTTCTCCTTCGTGGCGAGCTTCGAGAACCTCGAACTCAACCTCCTCCTCGTCGGCCCGGGGCGCACCACCCTGCCCGTCGCCATGCTGAGCTACCTGGAATTCCGAATGGACCCGACCCTGGCCGCCGTCGCGACCGCGCAGATCCTGATGGTGACGATCCTGATGCTGGTCACCGACCGCTTCGTGAAGCTGTCGCGGATCGTCTGATGGGCACGCTTCTCCTCGACGGCCTCACCAAGCGCTACGGCGAGGCCACCGCCGTCGCCGGCGTCGACCTCGACATCCGCCAGGGCGAGCTCGTCGCCCTCCTCGGGCCGTCGGGCTGCGGCAAGACCACGACGCTCCGCATGGTCGCGGGCTTCATCGAGCCGAGTGCCGGCCGGGTCGTGATCGGCGGGCGCGACGTGACGCGGCTGCCGCCTTACGCCCGCGACACCGGCATGGTGTTCCAGTCCTACGCGCTGTTTCCCCACATGAGCGTCGCCGACAATGTCGGCTTCGGGCTGGAGATGCGGAAGGTCGGCCGCGCGGAGCGCGACCGGCGCATCGCCGAGGCCCTGCGGCTGGTGCGCCTCGACGCCCTCGCCGACCGGCTGCCGCGCCAGCTCTCGGGCGGCCAGCAGCAGCGCGTCGCGCTCGCTCGCGCCCTGGTGGTGAGCCCGGCGGTGTTCCTCCTCGACGAGCCCTTGTCGAACCTCGACGCCAAGCTCCGCTCCGAGGTCGGCCTGGAGATCCGCGAGTTGCAGAAGCGGCTCGGCCTCACGACCCTGATGGTCACCCACGACCAGGACGAGGCCCTGGCGATGGCCGACCGGCTGGTGGTGATGGAGCACGGCCGCGTGCTCCAGGTCGGCAGCGCGGAAGACCTCTACGAGCGCCCGGCCAACACCTTCGTGGCCGGCTTCGTCGGCCGCTGCAACCTCCTCGACGGCACGCGCGAGGGCGCCGACGTGTTTCGCCTGGCGAGCGGCGCCGCGGTGCCGTGCGCGCCCGACGCGGCGGCGGCGGGCGGCAAGCTGGCGATCCGGCCCGAGCGGATTGCCGTCGCGCCCGATCCCGCCGGCACCGGGCGGCTGCGAGCCGTGACCTATCTCGGTGCGCGCACCGAGTACCACCTGGAATTGGCCGGCGAGGCGATCGTCGCGGTGAGCCCGACGCCGCTTCCCGACGATCCCCGCCGCCGCCTCGCGGCCGGCGATCCCGTCCGCATCACCTGGATCCCCGACGCCGCCCGCGTCATCCCGGCAGCAGAGAGCCCCGCCCGATGATCACCCGTCGCAATCTCATGGTCGGCAGCGCCGCCCTCGGCCTCGCCGGCACGCTGCCCGCCCGGGCCGAATCCTCGTCGATCGTCGTCGGCACCTGGGGCGGCGATTACGGCGCGCTGCTGCAGCAGAACATCGACGTGCCGCTGATGAAGCCGCAGGGCATCGAGGTGTCGCAGGACATCGCCAACCAGGATCCGCGCCGCACCAAGCTGATCGCCGAGCGCACCAGCCGCCGCGGCAGCATGGACGTCGCCTGCATCAACGACATCGACAGCTACATGCTGAGCCAGCTCGGCGTGCTGGAGACCGTGCCGGCCGCCGAGGTGCCGCGCCTGTCGCAGGTGATCGACGTGTTCAAGAAGCCGCACTCGATCCCGCACATCTACTCGGCCATGGTCATCCTCTACAACCCGAGCAAGGTCACGACCCCGCCGACCCGCTACGCCGACATCTTCGACCCCAAGTACAAGGGCCGGGTCGGCTTCTCCGACATCCTCTGGAACTTCAACATGGCCGGCGCCAATATCGGGGCCGGCGGCACCCCGACCGACTTCACCAAGGGCAAGGCGGCCCTGATGGACCTGAAGGCGCTCTCGCCGAAGGTCTATCCCTCGAACGAGACGCTGGCCGCGGCGCTCAAGTCCGAGGAGGTGTGGATCTCGCTGATGTGGCTCGCCCGCGGCTTCATGTGGAAGCAGGCCGGCATCCCGGTCGAGATGGCGATCCCCGAGGAGGGCGCCCTGCCGATCCTGTTCGAGGCCGGCGTGCCGAAGAACTCGCGGGCCAAGGACAGCGGCTTCAAGTACCTGAACGCCATGCTCGACGCGAAGGCCCAGGTCGCCTTCGCGCAGAAGATGGGCTACGTGCCGACCGTCAAGGACGCCAAGCTCCCGGACGATCTCGCCAAGCAGATCAGCCTGACGGAGGCCCAGCAGGCCAAGCTCCGCCCGCTCGACTACGCGACCATGCAGGCGCAGCAGGCGGCGTTCTCGGATTTCTGGAACAAGGAATTCAAGGGGTAGGCTGTCGGATCGACTCGTTACTCGCGATAGCCCTTTCATCCTCCGCGTCATTCCGGGGCCGCGAAAGCGGAGCCCGGAATCCAGAACCGCAGATGCTCGCGAACGGGGCGGGCCGCTGCCCGCATCGTCCTGAACCATCCGAGTGTCTGGATCCCGGGCTCCGCTTTCGCGGCCCCGGGATGACCCAGCGAGGTGGAGAGGTGAGTGCCGAACCTCTTCTCCCAGCAATCGACAAATCCCCAAGGCTAAAGGTCCGCCGTGTTCGCCCTCATCCTGCCGGCCTTCCTCGTCGTCGCCGCGCTCCTGGTCGGCCCGATGGTGCTGCTCGCGCGCATCTCGCTCAACGAATACAGCCCGACGCAGCTGATGGTCGAGGCGACGACGGCGCAGAACTACCTCAACGCGGTCGCCGACCCGTATTATCGCGGGGTGATGGGCACGACGCTCGTCATGGCCTTCACCTGCACGGCCCTGACCCTGGCGCTCGGCTTTCCCGCGGCCTACCGGCTCGCCCGGATGGAGAGCCGCTGGAAGAGCCTCGTCACCGTGCTGACCCTGATCCCGCTGCTGGTCGGCAACGTCGTGCGTGCGGCGGGCTGGCTCGGGCTCCTCGGCAACGACGGGCTCATCAACGCGACTTTGCGCGGCCTTCACATCACCGCGAGCCCGCTTCAACTGATCTACACGCCGGGCGCGGTCGCGGTCGGCACGATCGCCGTGGTGCTGCCCTACATGATCCTGACCCTGTCCTCGGTGATCGAGAGCATCCCGCGGGCGGTCGAGGAGGCGGCGGCCAATCTCGGCGCCAGCGCCTTCACGGTGTTTCGCCGGGTGGTGTGGCCGCTGGCGCTCCCCGGCACGGTGGCGGGCTGCGTCCTCGTCTTCATCCTGTGCATGAACACCTACGCGACCGCGGTGCTGCTCGGCGGCTCGCAGTTCAAGATGATGGCGCCCGCCGTCTACGACCAGTTCTCGAAGGGCATGAACTGGCCGTTCGGCGCGGCGCTGGCCTTCATCCTGCTCGGCGCGACCCTGGTGCTGACGGTGCTCGGCACCGCGCTGCTCGGCCGCCGCTACGCCCGCTGAGCGGACGCACGCCGCCCGGCACCTCGGCTGCCCTCAGCAGGCTTGCGTTGGCAGACCGACGCTTCGCCCGCTGAGGTGTTTGTCTTGTCGCAGATTTTTGCCGCCGAACCGGTGTCCACTTCGGCGAAATCTGCTGAAGCCGGCGACCGGGCCGGCGACCGGCGTTTAGATCTAACAAGAACACGGGAGATCCCCATGAGCGACGCCCCCATGCCTGAGACGATTCTCGCCGGCAACGAGCTCGCCGCCGAGCGCGCGAAGGCCGGCCAGCCGCCCCTGGTGCCCTCGACCTCCCGCGACCGCGGGATCGGGCCGCACGAGCGCCTGGTGCTGCGGGCCGCCACCGTCATCGACGGCACCGGCGCGCCGCCGATCGGCCCGACCGACATCGTGGTCGAGAACGGCCGCATCGTGCAGTTGAAGAAGGTCACCGGCAACCTCGCCAACAGCGCCAACCGGCCCGCGCCCGGCGATCACGAGATCGATTGCCGCGGCAAGTGGGTGACGCCCGGCTTCGTCGATTGCCATGCCCATGCCGGCGTCGCCTATCACGCCGCCAACGGCTGGGTGCCGCCGGTCGAGTACGTCTACAAGCTCTGGCTCGCCCACGGCGTGACGACGGTGCGCGAGATGGGTTCGTTCAACGGCCTCGACTGGATGCTCGACCAGAAGAAGCGCGCGGAGGCCAACGAGATCGCAGCACCCCGGCTGCTCGCCTACAGCTACTTCCCGGCCGTCAACGACATGCTGAAGCTGATCCACACCCCCGAGGAGGGGCGGGTGTGGCTGCGCAAGCTCAAGGAGCGCGGCGCCGACGGCGTGAAGTTCTTCGGGGCGCCCCCCGCCATCATGGAGGCGGCCCTCGACGAGTGCGCGAAGCTCGGGCTGAAGTCGGGCTGCCACCACGCCCAGATGGCGGTGACGCGGATGAACGCGCTCACCACCGCCGGCTGGGGCCTCACCAGCGCCGAGCATTATTACGGCCTGCCCGAGGCCCTGTTCGAGGATCGGGTCGTCCAGAACTTCCCGCTCGATTACGATTACAACGACGAGTATTTCCGCTTCTCGGTCTCCGGCCAGATGTTTCGGCAAGGCGCCGAGCCCGGTTCCAGGAAGTGGAACGAGACCCTGGAGCGGTTCCTGGAACTCGGCTTCACCTTCGTGCCGACCTTCACGATCTACGACGCCAACCGCGACCTGATGCGGGCGCGCCAGGCCGACTGGCACAAGGACTACACCTGGAAGTCGATGTGGGACTACTTCACGCCGCAGCGCGGCGGCCACGGCTCGTACTGGTATCGCTGGTCGACCCAGAACGAGATCGAGTGGAAGGAGAACTACCGGCTCTGGATGGCGTTCATCAACGAGTACAAGAACCGCGGCGGCCGGGTCTGCGCCGGCTCGGATTCAGGCTTCATCTACCAGATCTTCGGCTTCGGCTACATCCGCGAGCTGGAATTGCTGCAGGAGGCCGGCTTCCACCCGCTGGAGGTGGTGCGCGCCGCGACCTCGCAGGGCGCCGCCCTGTGCGGGCTGGAGGACGAGATCGGCACCGTCGAGGTCGGCAAGCGCGCCGACCTCTTGGTCCACGACCACAACCCGCTCACCGACTTCAAGCTGCTCTACGGCACCGGGGCGCTCCGCCTCGACGAGGCGACGAACGGCGCCACCTGGCACCGGGGCCTGAAATACACGATCAAGGACGGGGTCATCTACGACACCGCCGAGCTGCTCGCCGACGTGCGCACGCTCGTCAAGGCGACCTGGGACGAGGCGGTGCCGGCGCAATACGCGACCTCGCCGCAGGCGGCGCCGTGACCGACATCCTCGACGTCGTCGTCCTCACCGGCTTCCTCGGCTCCGGCAAGACGACGCTCCTGCGCGACTACCTCGCTCGTCCCGAGGCGGCCGATACCGCGATCATCGTCAACGAGGCCGGCGAGATCGGGCTCGACGGGCTGATCCTGCGCGAAAGCGGGGGGGACGTGCCGATGACGATGCTGGCCAATGGCTGCGTCTGCTGCCAGATGACCAGCGACCTCGCCCGCACCGTCGAGGCTTTGCTCGCCGCCGAGCGGCCGGAAGCCTCGGGGCCGCTGCGGCGGATCGTGCTGGAGACGAGCGGCCTGTCGAAGCCCGGCCCGGTCCTGCGCCAGCTGGCGAGCCTCGCCGGCTTCCCGATGCGGGTCTCGGTCCTCGCCACCTACGATGCGCTGCGCGGGCCCGACTCCGCCGCCTTCGCGGAGGCCGCCGCGCAATGGGCCGCCGCCCACCGCATCGTCGTGACGAAGCTCGACGCCGCATCCTCCGGCCGTCCGTCGGAGGCCATGTCCGAGGTCGCCGCCCTCAACCCGCTCGCCGTCATCGTGGCCGATCCCGACCGCGCGGCCGCGGTGGCGGCTGCCTTCGCGCCGCTCCCGGGGATCGGCCTCGATCCGGCGCTGCTCCAGGCGGAGCCCGCCGGCACACATCCCCGCGTCGCAGTCTGGCTCGCGCGGCCGTCCGCCCCCCTCCCCTACGACGATCTGGCGGCCTGGCTCGACAACCTCGCCGGCCATCTCGGCGAGCGCCTGCTGCGCCTCAAGGGCCTGGTGCGGGTCGTCGAATCGGACCGGCCGGTGCTGGTCGAGAGCGTCGGCACGCTGTTCTCACGTCCCCGCCCCTTCGGCCGGCCGGCCGAGGACGCGCCGGCCTTCCTGGTGGTGATCGCCCGCGACCTGGAGGCGGGCGAACTGGAGACAGTGGCGCCCACCGGCCTGTTCCGCTTCGCGCCGCGGGTGCCGGACACGCCCTTCGCCCGGGCGGGCGCGGGCATGCCGCGGGCGGACGCGGTTTGAGAGGTCTGGCGACGAATACCGGCCGCGCAGACCGACATTCATCGCACGCGCCCGCTCATCCCGGGGCTCGCCGAAGGCGGGAGCCCGGGATCCGGAACCGCAGTTCGTGCCGCACGGAAGCGGACCGGGATCCGCCCTGTTCTCGGCCACCTGTGTTCCTGGATCCCGGGCTCCGCTCCGCGGACCCGGGAATGACGCAGAGGGTTTCCGATCGTTTTGCCGGATCGAGAGTGTCCTGACCGCGCCGAAACGCCCTCAAGCCCCCGCCGGATAATCCGCCCCGCGGCTCACCGCTTCCGACGCTTCGATCTCCTTCAACCGTCCGCGCAGCCGCTCGGTCACCGCTTCGAAGCCGAAGGCGCCGAGCACCAGGTGGCGTGGCGGGGATGAAGTCTCGGTGAGCCGGATCATCGCCTCGGCGGCGCGCACCGGGTCGCCGGCCTGGGTCCCGCTCTTTTCCGCGGTGGATGCCATGCGGGCGCCCGCCGTCTCGGTGTAATCGGCGATGCGGCTCGGGGTCTGGACCAGCGAACGACCGGCCCAGTCGGTGCGGAACGGTCCCGGCTCGACGCAGGTGACCCGGATGCCGAGGGGCCCGACCTCGGCGGCGAGCGCGTCCGACCAGCCCTCGACCGCGTGCTTGCTGGCCGCATAGTAGCCCGAACCGGGAAACCCGATCAGCCCGGCGACCGACGTGATGTTGACGACGTGCCCGCTCTCTTGCGCCCGCATGACCGGCAGGACCGCGCGGGTGATCGCGAAGAGCCCGAACACGTTGGCGTCGAACTGGGCGCGGATCTTGTCCTCCTCGCCCTCCTCGACCGAGGCCTGGTAGCCGTAGCCGGCATTGTTGACGAGGACGTCGATGCGGCCGAACCGCTGCGTCGCCTGCGCCACCACCGCCGCGACCTGATCGGGCTTCGTCACGTCGAGGGGGAGCGCGAGCGCCCGGTCCTCGGCGCCGGACGCCAAGTCGGCGACGCGGGCGGCGTCGCGTGCCGTCACCACCGCGCGCCAGCCGCGGTCGAGGACGAGCCGGGCCAGTTCCCGGCCGAAGCCGGTGGAGCAGCCGGTGATGAGCCAGACGGGCGTCGCTGTCTGCGTCATGTCGTGAGGTCCCGTGGAGGCCGCCGATGGAGGGCGGCGCCGGATTCGATCGTCCGGGTTATCGTTCGCCCGCAGGCCGATGTTCCGCCCGCCTCGTCCGGGAGCGCCCTCCCCTCCCCCGGCCTCCGCGGACACCCCGCCGGGGTTTCCACCGGGAGACCGGAGCTCAGCCCCCGGGCGCGCTCGACGGGGCCCCCGCTTCGTGCTGTATCGCCCCGGCCGGGACGATCGCGGCGCGAACCGGATCGCGCCCGTCCCGGGACCCGTGGAGCGGAAGAGCCATCATCGTGTCGAATGCCCCGGAAGCGCCCGGACGGACGAAGGGCCTGCGCCGCGTCGTCCGGAACACGCTGGCCGGCCAGCTCACCTCCGAGATCCGGGCGGCCATCCTCGACGGGCATTTTCCGGCCGGCGGGCAGCTGAACGAGATGGCGCTCGCGACCCAGTTCGGCGTCAGCCGCGGTCCCGTGCGCGAAGCGATCCAGCGCCTCGTCCAGGAAGGCCTCCTGCGCGCCGAGCCCCATCGCGGGGTCTTCGTCGTCGATCTCGCCACCGGCGACATCGTCGACATCTACTTCACCCGAAAATCTCTCGAGATCGCGGCGATCCGGCGGGTGATGGCCGGCCCGGGCCGGGCCGTCCTGGCGCGGGAGCTCATGGAGCTGACGGACCGGATGGCGGTCCTGCTCGGCGCTGGCGACTGGGCGGAGATCGCCGATCTCGACCTGCGCTACCATCAGCGGATCGTCGAGGAGGCGCGGAGCGAGCGCCTGTCGCGTAGCTACGACACGCTCCAGGCCGAGACCCGCCTGTGCCTGCGGCTCATGATGGCGGGCTACCGCCAGAACCGGGCGCTCGTCGAGGAGCACGAGCGCCTCGCCCACTTCATCGGGCACGGCCACCCGGACGAGACGGAGGCGGAGATGGACGAGCATTTCGGCGATCCCGTCCGTATCCTGGAGCGCGGCCGGATGGCGATGCGCAGCGGCAGGGCCTGAGGCCCGGACAGGGGGCTTCAGCCGCGCGCCGGGATCCGCGCGATCGCCTTGATCTCGAAGGCGAAGCCCGCGAGCCAGGTCACCCCGACGGCGGTCCAGTTCGGGTAGGGCGCCGCGCCGATCGCGCGGTCGCGCACCCGCATTACCGCGTCGAACTGCGCCTCCGGGTCGGTGTGGAAGGTCGTCACGTCGACCACGTCGGCGAAGGAGCAGCCCGCCGCCGCCAGCACGGCGTCGAGCCGGGCGAAGGCGAGCGCGACCTGGGCCTCGAAGTCGGGCTCGGGCGAGCCGTCCTCGCGGCTGCCGACCTGGCCGGAGACGAACAGGAGGTCGCCGGAGCGGATCGCCGCCGAGTAGCGGTGCTTGTCGTAGAGCGCCTGCCGTCCGGGCGGAAAGATCGCCTCGCGGGTCGGCATCGGGGTCACGGTCGTCTGCGGCATGGATTGCTCCTTCGCTCTCGAGTTCGATATACGAGACGTATGCGAAAGAGCATGGATACGCGCCGTATGTCAATTCACATACGATGTGTATGTCGAGGGAGGGGGAAGCCGTGGCCGGACGACGCGCGCAAGGGATGGAGGAGACGAGGGAAAAGCTCCTGCGAGCCGCCCGCCAGGCCTTCGCCGCGAAGGGCTACGCGGCGGCCTCGATGGACGACCTGACCGCCGAGGCCGGCCTGACGCGGGGCGCGCTCTATCACAATTTCGGCGACAAGAAGGGCCTGCTCCAGGCGGTCATCGACCGGATCGACGCCGAGATGGCGGCGCGCCTCCGCGTCGTCGGCGAGCGGGCCGAGACCCCGTGGCAGGGCCTCCTCGACGAGTACCGGGCCTATATCGAGATGGCGCGGGAGCCCGAGATCCAGCGCATCGTGCTCCTCGACGGGCCGGCGGTGCTGGGCGATCCCTCGACCTGGCCGAGCCAGAATGCCTGCCTCGCCGAGACGACGCGCCGCATCCGGAGTCTCGTCGCCGACGGCGCGATCCCACCCGTCGACCCGGAGGCGGCGGCACGCCTCCTCGCCGGTGCCTCGCTCCATGCCGCCCTCTGGGTCGCGGCGTCGGACGCGCCGGAGACGACGTTGGAGAGGGCCCTCGACGCGTTCCGGCGCCTCGCCGAGGGGCTGTCGCGGCCGTAAGGCCTCGCCTTGACACCCGCTCCCCCGCCCCCCACTGTCCTCC
>NZ_JTHF01000150.1 GCF_001043895.1 Methylobacterium indicum | reverse complement strand
CCCGCGGGTCTCCATCCCTCACAGTCCCGCGCGATCGGGCAGAAGGGATTTCTTTCCCCGTCTCCAGCCGACCCACGCAGTCGCGCCCTCACCCGCCCCGCGCCCGCATGCGCTCGGCCAGAAAATCGACCAGGACGCGCACTCGCGCCGGCATGGTGGCGCCGCCGACGAAGACGGCGTGGATGCTCTCACGGTCCTGGGGGTTGTAGGCCTCGAGGAGGGGGACGAGCCGGCCGCTCGCCACCTCCTCGCCGATGTGGAAGGTGCCGACCCGGGTGATGCCGACGCCCTGGACCGCGAGCTGCACCAGCGTCTCCCCGCTATTGGCCGTGAGGTTGCCGCGCACCGCCAGCAGCACGTCGCGCCCGGCCTCGCGGAAGGGCCAGCCGGGCTCGATGCGCCGGAAGCTGAAATCGAGGCAGTTGTGGTGCGCGAGATCGGCCGGGACGCGCGGCACGCCGGCCCGGGCGAGATAGGACGGGGCCGCCACCACCATGCGGCCGGTCTCGCCGAGGCGGCGGGCGGTGAGCGGGCTGTCGGGGAGCGGGCCGAAGCGGACCGCGACGTCGACCCGGCCGCCGAGCACGTCGGCGATCTCGTCGCTGAGATCGATCTCGACGGTGATCTCGGGATAGCGCGCGACGAACTCCGCCAGCAGCGGCACGACGACGAGACGCCCATGGGCGGTGGCGGCGCTGACCCGGACCCGGCCGCGCGGCGAGGCCTGGTCGGCGATGGTGCTCTCCACCTCGTCGAGATCGGCCAGCACGCGGCACGCCGCCCGGGCATAGGTCTCGCCCTCCGCGGTGAGGTGCAGGCTGCGGGTCGTGCGCACGATCAGGCGCACGCCGAGCCGCGCCTCGATCCGCGCGACGATGCGGCTGACGGCCGACGGCGTGAGGCCCAAGGCCCGCGCGGCCCCCGACAGGCTGCCCGCCCGCACCACCGCGGCGAAGGCCGCCATCTCCCCGGCCCTGTCGGTCGCCTCGCGCGGCATTCGTGACTCCCAGGCACAGATCCTGGTCCACGAGCCTGGCTACCGCCTGATGAACCGTCAACATAATTCCGACCCGGAACAACCGGGGAGTGCTTCCATGACGATCGGTTCGACGACGATCAATCCACCCCTCCTGGCGCTGGCGCTCGGCGCCTTCGGCATCGGGGTCACCGAATTCGCCCCGATGGGCATGCTGCCGACCATCGCCGCCGATCTCGGGGTCTCGATCCCGGCCGCGGGCCTGCTGGTCAGCGCCTATGCCGGCGGTGTCCTCGTCGGCGCGCCGCTGATGACGCTGCTCTTCGCCCGCACGCCGCGCCGGACCCTGCTGATCGGCCTGATGGGCCTGTTCACCCTCGGCAACCTGCTGTCGGGCCTCGCCGGCGGCTACGGCACGCTGCTCGCGGCGCGGGTCGTCACCTCCTTCAACCACGGCGCCTTCTTCGGCATCGGCGCGGTCGTCGCGGCGGGGCTGGTGGCACCGCAGCGGCGCGCCTCGGCAGTCGCCGCGATGTTCTCAGGGTTGACGATCGCGACGGTCGGCGGGGTGCCGTTCGCCGCCTGGATCGGCGAGGCGCTGGGCTGGCGCCCCGTGTTCCTGGGCATCTCCGCCATCGGCGCCGCGGCCATGCTGGCGCTGCGGCTCTCGCTGCCGCCGCTGCCGGTGGAGGCCGGCACCGACATGCGCGCCGAGCTGCGGGCCCTGCGGCACGGCTCCGTCCTCGTCGCCCTGCTGCTGACGGTGCTCAGCGCCAGCGCGATGTTCACGGTCTTTACCTACATCGCGCCGATCCTGCGGGTGGAGACCGGGGCGGGCTCCGGCTTCGTCACGGCGATGCTGGTCGTCTACGGGCTCGGCCTCGCCCTCGGCAACTGGCTCGGCGGCCGCCTCGCCGACCGCGCGCCCGACGCGACGCTCTTCGGGTCGCTCATAGGCCTCGTCGTGCTGCTGGTCCTGTTCGCGGCCGGGATGCGCTCGGAAGGGGCCAGCGTGCCGCTGATCTTCCTATGGGGGGTCGCGAGCTTCACCCTCGTCCCGCCGCTCCAGATGCGGGTGGTGGGCGCGGCAGCGTCGGCCCCGAACCTCGCCTCGGCGATGAATATCGGCGCCTTCAACCTCGGCAACGCGATCGGGGCGGCGCTCGGCGGCGCGGTGATCGATGCGGGCCTCGGCTTCCCGGCGGTGTCGCTGGCGGGCGCCGCCGCGGCCGGAACCGCCCTCGCCCTGCTGCTGGCCCTGCGGCGCGGCGCCCGGTCCCCACGCCTCGCCGCGGCGCGGGGCTGACCCAGCGGAAATCGGCCCGAATCTTGAAGGATCGTCGGACGCAACCTCGGACAGGGACACGCCGATGGACCCGACGACCCTCCTTGCCTTCGCCGCCGCCTTCCTGGTCTTCGCCGCGAGCCCCGGGCCCGACAACATGACCATCGTCGCCCGCACCCTGTCGCACGGACCCACCGCCGGCATCGCCTACGGGCTCGGCATGGTGGCGGGCATCCTGGCCTTCCTCGTGCTCGCCGCCACCGGGCTGGCGGTCGTGGCGCGCGAGATGGGGACGGCGATGACGGTCCTGCGCCATGCCGGTGCCGCCTATCTGGTCTGGACCGGGATCCGGCTCTGGACCGCCGAGCCCGTGCTGCCGGCGGAGCGCGCGGGTGGCAAGCGGCCGGGCCTCGCGGCGAGCGTCCTGACCGGCCTCGCCCTCAACCTCGGCAACCCGAAGATGCCGCTGTTCTACCTCGCCCTGCTGCCGAACGTCGTCGGCGCCTCCCTCGCCCCGGCGCAGGTCGGTATCCTGGCAATGGTGATCGTCCCGGTCGAGGCGCTGGTGATCGGCGGCCACGTCCTCCTCGCCGGCCGGCTGCGGCGCATGCTCCGCACCCGTGCGGCGGTCCGGCGGGCGAACCGGGTCGCCGGCGGAACAATGATCGGGGCCGGCGTGGCGGTGGTTGCAGCTCGCTGACGCGCGGGGCTTCCGTTCGCGCACCCCGTCTGCGACGACGCGGCGTCCGACCCGCCGCGAGCCACTCCGATGTCCCGTGCCGAACGCCTGCTCGACCTCATGCAGGTCCTGCGCCGCCACCGCATTCCGGTCAGCGGCCGGCATCTCGCGGAGGAGACGGGCGTCAGCCTGCGCACCCTCTACCGGGACATCGCGAGCCTCCAGGCGCAGGGCGCGGCGATCGAGGGCGAGGCGGGCCTCGGCTACGTCCTGCGCCCGGGCTTCACCCTGCCGCCGCTGATGTTCCGCGAGGAGGAGATCGAGGCGCTGGTCCTCGGCATGCGCTGGGTGGCGACGCGGACCGACGGGCCCCTGGCGTCGGCCGCGGGCGATGCGCTCGCGAAGATCGCCGCGGTCCTGCCGGCGGAGCTGCGCGAGCGGCTCGATACCTCGACGCTGATCGTCGGTCCGGCGGAGGCGGTGCCGGAACGCATCGACCTCGCGGCCCTGCGCGGCGCCATCCGGGCGCAGCACAAGGTGACGATCCGCTACCGCGACGCCGGCGGGGCGGGATCGGAGCGGGTGATCTGGCCCTTCGCCCTCGGCTTCTTCGAGCGGGTGCGGGTCGTCGTCGCCTGGTGCGAGACACGGAACGACTTTCGCCATTTCCGCACCGACCGGATCGAGACCCTGACCCTCACCGGGGAGCGCTATGCCCGCCGCCGCCACGCGCTGCTGCGCGAGTGGCGGGCGCTCCAGGGCATCGCGCCCGCCGCCTGACCGCTGCTGCCGGAATCTGTCAGCGGGGCCTCCTACACAGAGGGCGTCGCACCAGACGGAACCCCAGACGATGCTCCAGCCGACCTATACCCTCCTCTACGTCGACAACGCCGAAGCGAGCGGCCGCTTCTACGCCGCCCTGCTCGGCCGCGCCCCGGTCGAGGCGGGCCCGACCTTCGTTCTGTTCGTCTTCGAGAACGGCCTGAAGCTCGGCCTGTGGTCCCGCCACACCGTCGAGCCGGCCGCTTCTGCCACCGGCGGCGGGGCCGAGATCGCCCTGACGGTCACGGACGACGCCACCCTGGACGCCACCCACGCGGACTGGGCGGCCAAGGGCCTGTCGATCCTCCAGCCGCCGACCGACATGGATTTCGGCCGCACCTTCGTGGCGCTGGATCCCGACGGGCACCGGCTGCGGGTCTTCCGGCCGCACTGAGCCTCTGTCCTTTTTCGTCCGCTTCCGGTCCGGGCGCGGCCTTTCGGGACCCGCGGCGGCGCCTATCCTGGCGCCGTCCCACCCGATAAGGATGAGCCCCATGCCGGACACCGCGCTCCTCGTCATCGACGTCCAGGAATCCTTCCGCCACCGTCCCTACTGGGACGAGGCGGACCTCGCCCGCTTCCTCGATCGCCAGCAGGCCGTGATCGATGGCGCTATGGCGAAAAACGTCCCCGTGGTGCAGGTCTTCCACGTCGAGGATCAGGGACCGTTCTCCCTCGCCTCCGGCCATGTCCGCACACTCGAACCCCTGCGGATCGCCCCCGACGCGGTCTTCCACAAGCGCCGCCACTCTGCGCTCGTCGGCAGCGGGCTCGACGTCTGGCTGACCCGGACCGGCATCCGCCGGCTGATCGTCAGCGGCATCCGCACCGAGCAATGCTGCGAGACCACGACCCGCCACGCCTCCGACCTCGGCTACGCCGTCGATTACGTCGGTGAGGCGACGCTCACCTTCGCGATGACGGACGCCGCCGGGCGGTCGTGGAGCGCCGACGAGATCCGGGCCCGCACCGAGCTGGTCCTGGCCGGGCGCTTCGCCCGCATCGCCACGGTCGAGGAGGCGCTCGCCGGACCGGCGTCGCGTCTGGCCGCGTGAGCGCCCCGAGCGATATCGCGGTCGTGGTGGTGTGCCCGCCCCGCACCCTGCTCCTCGACGTCGCCGGGCCCGTCGAGGTGTTGCGCAAGGCCAACCTGATCCAGGAGAAGGTCCGCTTCCGGGTCGGCCATGTCGGGCCGTGCCCCACGGTCACGAGCTCGATCGGGCTCGGGCTCTCGGGGCTCGGCCCCCTGCCCGCGCCGCTGCCGGAGGGGGCGACCGTGGTGCTCGCCGGCACGGCGGAATGGGTGCTGGGGGATCCCGATCCCCCGGGCGAGGACGAGCGGGCGGCGGACGACGCGATCGTCGCCTGGCTGCGGGCCGAGATCCGGCCCGGCCACCGCCTGGTCTCGATCTGCTCCGGTGCGCTGCTCGCCGCCCGGGCCGGGCTCCTCGACGGGCATGCCTGCACCACCCATCACGCGGCCTGCGCGGAGCTGGCCGCCCTCGCCCCGGCGGCGCGGGTGCTGGAGGACCGGCTGTTCGTCGAGGACCGCGAGCGGCTGACGAGTGCGGGTATCACCGCCGGCATCGACCTGATGCTGCATCTGGTGGCGCGCCTCGTCGATCCGGCCTGCGCGGCGGCGGTGGCGCGCTACCTCGTGGTCTACCTGCGCCGGGCCGGCCACGATCCGCAGCTCTCGCCCTGGCTCACGGGGCGCAACCACCTCCACCCGGCGATCCACCGGGTGCAGGACGCGGTGAGCGCCGATCCGGCCCGGGCCTGGAGCCTGGAGGCGCTGGCCGGCCTCGCCGCCACCAGCCCGCGCCACCTCTCGCGGCTGTTCAACCGCCATGCCGGGATGAGCCTTCCCCGCTACATCAACGGCCTGCGGGTGGCGCTCGCCCGCGATCTCCTGGCCCAGACCCGCCTCGACATGGAGCGCGTCGCCGAGCGGGCGGGCTTCGCCTCGCCGCGCCAACTCCGGCGGGCCTGGAGCCGCGTCAACGACGGGCCGCCGCGCGCGGTCCGGGAGGGATGATCGCTCAGGCGAGCAGGGCGTCCCGGTCGAGCCCGAGCGCCGCCGCCACCTCGGTCAGGGCCCGGTGCTCGGAGGGGCTGATGCCCTCGAAATCCGCGACGTCGGCGGCGATCAGGAAGACGCTCTGGCGCTGCTCGGCCGCGCGCTCGGCGATGGCCTCGATGAAGTGCATGTTCTGCATCCGCCCGGCCCGGGTCCTTGCGCGGCCGATCGCATCGTAGAGTTCTTCCTCAAGCATCAGGCTGTCGTAGCCCTTCTCGAGGACGGGATCGGCCAGCATGCCCTTGAGCGCCGTCTCGAACTCCGCCCCCGCGACCTCGCCGTCGGCCACGATCACGTTGGCGCAGGCCGACACCGCCGCCTTCATCAGCGGCTCGTCGCCCGCATAGGCCGTCACGGTCTGCTTGAACCGGCCGAAGGCCGCCTGGACGAAGCTCATGGGTCTCGCTTTTCCGCGCGTGGAACGCGGTCTCTTACCAAGCGGGAGGCGCGGAGAAAATCGGCAGGCCGCCGCACCGCAGCATGGGCCGCCTCACAGTTCCTGGCGCACCTGGGCGTGGGCGAGGAGCGCGAACAGGCCGGTACCACCGATCACGTTGCCGACGAGCGCCGGCAGGATCATCCCGCCGAAGACCTGCCCGGGACCGGCCTCGCCGGCGCAGAGCAGCAGGAAGGCCTCCGCCGCCCCCGCCACCACGTGGGTGAAGTCGCCGAGCACGATCGCGAAGGTGAGGAGGAAGACGATCCAGATCTCGCCGCCGCTCGCGGCCGCCCGCAGCCAGGCGACGGTCGCGATCAGGAAGCCGGCCGGGATGCCCCGGAGCAGGAGGTCGGTGGGCGCCTTGTGCAGCAGGGCCTCGCGCGACACCGCCTGCATGGCGGCGAGCAGGTCCGGGCCGACCACGCCGCCCCAGGTCTCGATCGCCGCCGCCGCGCCGGTGCCGACGAGGTTGCCGAGGAGCACGAGTCCCCAGAGCCGCGCCGTGCCGGCGAGCGCCCGGCCGCTCGGCCGGGTGACGAGGGGCAGCACCGTCACGATGGTCTGCTCGGTGAAGAGCTGCATCCGGCCGAGGATCACGATCAGGAAGCCGAGGGGATAGCCGAGCTGCGCCACGAGGGTGCGGCCCCCCATCCCGGCCGGCAGCTTGTGGTACAAAGCTCCTTCCGCGATCACCGAGGCCGTGATGGCGATGCCGGCCGCGACGCTCGACCAGAGCAGCGAACCGGCGGGACGCGCCAGCTCCTCCTCGCCCTGCTTGCGCACCACCTCGTGGACGATCGTGGCGCGGGGCGCCGACCGGTCCTCGATCTCGTCGTGCTCGGCCGGGGCGAGATCCGCAGAATCCCGCTCCGAGGGGTCTCGCCCCGCACTGTCCCGCTCGGTCATGCCGTCGCCCCTCGCCCGCGAAGGGCCGCCTTGCCCGACAAGGGCTGGAGCCGGATCGACGCACAACCTCGTCCCGCGTTCCGCGGCCGTCCGACCCGGCGGTTGCGAGCCGCGCGGCGCGGGTGCTACCGATCGTCGAAACGGGATCAGCGGGAGGCCGGCATGGAGGCAGACGAGCGCCGGACGGGGCGGGCCGTCGCGCACCGGCCCTCCACCGAGCCGACCGTGCCGCCATCCCGGCCGGCACCCGCGCCCGCCCCGGCCCGGCTGGCCGCCCGCCTGCAGCGGGCGCACGCGATCGCGGACCTGCGCCGGCAGGCCGCCCGGCGGCTGCCGAAGGCGGTGTTCGACTTCATCGACGGCGGCGCCGAGGACGAGCGGACCCTGCGCGACAACGTCGAGGCGTTCGACGCCTGGATGCTGATGCCGCGGGTCGGGGTCGACGTCGGCACCCGCGATCTCTCGCGCCCGGTCCTCGGATACCGCGCGTCCCTGCCGATCATGATGGCGCCGACGGGACTCGCCGGCTTCTTCTGGCCCGACGGCGAGGTCGCGGGGGCGCGAGCCGCCGCGCGCGCCGGCATTCCCTACTGCCTCTCGACCAACTCCGTCGGCTCGATCGAGCACGTGGCGGAGGGCGCGCCCGAGGGCGAGCGCTGGTTCCAGCTCTACTTCCTGCGCGACCGGGAGTGGATGGAAGCGCTCCTGCGCCGCGCGGCCGCCGCGCGCTACCGGGTGCTGTGCCTCACGGTCGACCTCGCGGTGCAGGGACGGCGCGAGCGCGACCTGCGCAACGCCTTCACCATGCCGCTGAAACCGCGCCTCTCCACCGCCCTCGACCTCGCCCGCCGGCCGGGATGGCTCGCCGGCGCCGCGCGTTCGCGCCTCGGCTTCGGCAATTTCCAGATCGGCGGCGGTGCGGCGGGCTCCGGCTTCACCAGCGTCGCCCAGCACGTCGCCTCGCTGTTCGACCCTTCCGCGAACTGGGACGACATCGCGCGCATCCGCGACCTGTGGCGCGGTCCGATGGCGCTGAAGGGCCTGCTGCACCCGGCCGATGCCGAGCGGGCGGTGGCGCTCGGGATCGAGGCCGTGATCGTGTCCAACCACGGCGGCCGCCAGCTCGACGACGTGCCGGCGGCGATCACGGCCCTGCCGGACGTCGCCGCCGCGGTGGCGGGCCGGGCCGAAGTGATCCTCGACGGCGGCGTACGCCGCGGCACCGACGTGATCAAGGCGCTGGCGCTCGGCGCCACCGCCTGCAGCCTGGGCCGCCCGTTCCTCTGGGGCCTCTCGGCCGGCGGCACCGCGGGCGTGTCGCGGGCGATCGAGATCGTTCGGGGTGAGCTCGACAACGCGATGACGCTGCTCGGCACGCCGACCCTCGACGCCATCACCCGGGACCATGTGCGGGCGCGGCGGGGTGGCGGCGGGTGAGCCTGCGAAGGCCGTCGATCGCCGCCCGGCCTCGCGGGATGGGCGGATGCTGCGCCTTCCCTCGCCGCGCGGCCTCGTGCCGGGCGCGATCCCGGCCATGGTCGGGCAATGGCGTCAGGCCGCCCGTACGGTAGCGAGGAAGCGGGCGACCTCGGCGCCGAGATGCTCGGATTGCCGCGACAATTCGGAGGCGGCGGACAGGACCTGGCCGGCAGCGGCCCCCGTCTCCTCCGATGCCTGCGCCACCCCGACGATGTTGCCCGTCACCTCGGTCGTCCCCGCCGAGGCCTGTGCGACGTTGCGCACGATCTCCTGCGTGGCCGCGCCCTGCTGCTCCACCGCCGCCGCGATCGACGTCGCCACGCCGTCGATCTCCCGGATCCGGCCCGTGATCGCACCGATGGCCGTCACCGCCTGCGCGGTCACCCCCTGCACCTCGCCGATCTGGCGCGCGATCTCCTGGGTCGCCTTGGCGGTCTGCTCGGCCAGCGCCTTCACCTCCGTGGCCACGACCGCGAAGCCCCGCCCCGCGGCGCCGGCACGCGCCGCCTCGATGGTGGCGTTGAGCGCCAGGAGATTGGTCTGGCCGGCGATCCCCGAGATCATCCCGACCATGTCGCCGATCCGGGCGGCGTTCTGGCTGAGCGCCTGGACGAGGTGCGCGGTCTGGCCCGCCTCGCCCACCGCGGCTTGCGCGAGATGGGCCGAGCCGGTCACCTGCCGGCCGATCTCCTGAACGGAGGCGCCGAGTTCCTCGGCCGCCACCGCGACCGTGTTGACGTTGGTGGCGGCTTCCTCCGCGGCGGCGGCCACGGTGGTCGACTGGGAGGCGGTCTCCCGGGCGGTGTCGGTCATCTGCTGGGCGGTCGCCTGCAGCTCCGTGGCCGAGGACGAGACCATGCCGACGATGCCGCCGACGGCGCGCTGGAAGCCGTCGGCGAGCTCGATCATGGTACGGCGGCGCTCGGCGGCCGCAGCCTCGTCGGCGCGGCGCTTGACCTCCGCCTCCTCGGCGGCCTTGCGGGCGACCATGGCCTTGATGCCCTCGACCGCCCGGCCGACGGCGCCGATCTCGTCGCCGCGGGCGGCCTCCCGGATCTCGGCGTCGATCTCGCCGCGGGCCATGCGCTGCAGCACCCCGACGAGGCTGCCGAGCGGACGGGTGATGCCGAAGACCACGATCAGGACCGAGAGCGCGATGGCGCCGAGGAGACCGGCGAGCGAGGCGCCGATCAGCAGCCGCCCGGCCCACGACACGGCCTGCGCGGCATCGTCGCGCGAGCGCTGCAGCTCGCCCCTCAGGCGGTCGACGTTCTCGCTCAGGGATTCCCGGATCCTGGTGCGCTGGCTGTCGCCGTCGATCAGCAGGGCCCTGATCGCGTCTGCGTTCTCGTTCTTGAGAGCGAGGACGTTGGCCCGGTCCTGGGCGGCGAGGAACTCCTGCAGGAGGCCCTTGAGCAGCAGATTGTGGGCGTCGCGCTCCGGGGAATCCGCCATCGTCCTCAGGGTGTCGAGGACGTCGAACGTGGACTTCCAGGCGGCGTCCCAGCGCGCCTTGGAGGCGGCCATCTCCGTCGCGTCGGTCTGGAGGATCATGTTCCGCGCCTGGATCGCGGTCTCGTTGATATGGGATCGGATGCGCAGCATCAGTTCGAGCCGCGCGGCATCCACGTCGACGATCACCCTGGTCCGCGTCGCGAGAGCATCGAGGCTCGTCATCGCATAGACCAGTAACCCGGCGGCGATGACCGCCATCAGGGCGAGCGGCACGATGGCCTTGATGATGATCTTCGAACTGCGCAGCATGGCGAGACACCGGATGGGCCTATTCCCACCTATAACAGCTATCTGTCATGAGTTATTTTTATGTTTAAAACTAGCTATTACATGAAAATATTTAAGGTATAACACGCCACAAAATAAATTACCTTATTATTACGGACAAACCATGGAGTATAATTTGATATTTACCCGGCAAATAACAATCCATTTCAGCGGGAGCCAACAGCCGCCGAATATGACTCCTGATCGTCGAACCATTTGGCTGCGTATCCCGGAACGACCGTAGCGATGGTCGTTGCCGCCGGCCCCATCGGCAACGGCGCAGCCGCGGGTCCCGGATCAGGGCGCCTGCCGGGCGATCGCCACCGGATCGACCGAGACCTCCTGCTTCAGGGTCCGCAGGGCGAAGACCGAACGCGACTGGCGGATGCCGCGGATGCGGTAGAGCTTTTCGCGGAGAAAGCGCTCGTAATGCGCGGTGCCGCTGACCGCGACCTTGATCATGTAGTCGTACTCGCCCGTCACCAGATGCACTTCCAGCACTTCCGGGATGCGCAGGATCTCGGTGCCGAAGGCCTCCAGCACCGCGTCGTCGTGCTTGTCGAGGGTCACCTCGATGAAGACCACGTCCGGGATGCCGAGCGCCCGATGATCGAGCAGGGCGACGTAGTCGCGGATCAGCCCGGCCTCCTCCAGGCGCCGCAACCGCGTCCAGCACGGCGATTGCGACAGCCCGACCCGCTCGGCGAGCGCCGCGATCGTCAGACGCCCGTCCGCCCGCAGGGCCCCGAGGATTTTCCTGTCGAACTCGTCGAGCCGGTGCGGCTCGACACCCTTCTGCGGCGCAGGGCCGCGCGCGGAACGCCTGTTCGGCGAATCGGCCTTCGATGTCATGCGGCGTTCTCCAGAACCCCGCTTTAGCCCTGAAAATCGGCGAGGACCATCCGGCCGGGCCGGGCTACAGTCGTGCGAAATCAAGCGTCGCGGGAGGACGCGCATGGCTCGCGGGCAAGAGCACCCTCAAGAGCATTCCGTGGAGATCCGGGCGCGGATCCTCCACGTCTTCGACGGCGTCACGCGCCTGCTCGGCGAGGCCGAGCGCGCCGGCTACGGCCTGCAAGGCCTCGCCCTCGACGCCGGCGCCTCCGCCGTCACCCTGTCGATCCTGGTCCCCGACGGGACGGATCTGAGCGTCCTTTCCGCCCGCCTCGCGCGCCATCCGGCCGTTGCCGAGGCCCGGGTCGCGGCGCCGTCCGCCTAAGCGGATTTCGCCGAAGCGGATACCGGTTCGGCGGCAAAAATCTGCGACGAAACAAGAACCTAAGCGCGCGAAGCGTTGGCCTGCCAACGCAAGTCCGCTTAGGCGCCCCC
>NZ_JTHF01000015.1 GCF_001043895.1 Methylobacterium indicum | reverse complement strand
TCCAGCTGAGCTACGGGCGCCTGAACGGCGGGAATTGCTCCCCGCCGGTGGAAGTGGGATCTAAGGGGTCCGCCCTGGCTTGGCAACCCTTATTTCGCCGGCGCGGGGTCACCGGCGAAGGGGGCGTCGGAGATGGGCGGAGGCATCGAGCCCCCTCCCCCGACGCCGGGGGCCGTCCCTGCGTCAGAAGCCGGCTTGGGTGACGAACTTGGTGTTGAGGTAGGCCTCGATCGCCTCCGAGCCGCCCTCGCTGCCGTAGCCCGAATCCTTGACGCCGCCGAAGGGCGTCTCCGGCAGGGCGATGCCGTGGTGGTTGATCGACATCATGCCGCTCTCGACCCGGGTGGCGAGCTTGGTCGCCGTCTCGGCCGAGCGGGTATAGGCGTAGGCGGCGAGGCCATAGGGCAGGCGGTTGGCTTCCGCGAAGGCCTCCTCGTCGTCCGAGAAGCGCTGGATCGCGGCGATCGGCCCGAAGGGCTCCTCGTTCATGATCCGGGCGTCGAGCGGCACGTCGGTGAAGACCGTCGGCTCGAAGAAGTTGCCCTGGTTGCCGATGCGCTTGCCGCCGGTGCGCAAGGTCGCGCCCTTCTGCTCGGCATCGGCCACGAAGCCCTCCATCGCCTCGATGCGGCGGCCATGGGCGAGCGGGCCCATCTTGACGCCGTCCTCCAGGCCGTTGCCGACCTTGAGGCCCTGCGAGAGGCCGACGAAGCCGTCCACGAAGGCGTCGAACACCGAATCGTGGACGAGGAAGCGGGTCGGCGCGACGCAGACCTGGCCGGCATTGCGGAACTTGTTGGCGCCGAGCACCTGCACGGCCTTGTTCACGTCGGCGTCGCGGAAGACGATCGCCGGGGCGTGGCCGCCGAGCTCCATCGTGGCGCGCTTCATGTGCTTGCCGGCGAGCGCGGCGAGCTCCTTGCCGATCGCGGTCGAGCCCGTGAAGGTGATCTTGCGGATGATCGGGTGCGGGATCAGGTAGGACGAGATGGTCGCCGGGTCGCCGAAGAC
The DNA here is from genome assembly GCF_001043895.1 of Methylobacterium indicum. Classification (GTDB taxonomy): domain Bacteria; phylum Pseudomonadota; class Alphaproteobacteria; order Rhizobiales; family Beijerinckiaceae; genus Methylobacterium; species Methylobacterium indicum. Next base: position 91,751 of record NZ_JTHF01000015.1, on the reverse strand, counting down.
GAGGCCGAGCACGTCGCCCGGCACCCCGGCGTCGAGCAGGGCCTGGATCAGCGCGGTGCAGCTCGCGGGGGTGTCCTCGGGACCCTTGAGGATCACCGAGCAGCCGGTGCAGAGCGCCGCCGAGACCTTGCGCACCGCCTGGTTGATCGGGAAGTTCCACGGCGTGAAGGCCGCGACCGGGCCGACGGGCTCGCGGATGACGAGCTGCATCACGCCCTCGGCGCGGGGCGGGATCACCCGGCCATAGGCGCGCCGGCCCTCCTCCGCGAACCAGTCCATGGTGTCGGCGCCGCCGAGCACCTCCATCTTGGCCTCCGCCACCGGCTTGCCCTGCTCGAGGGTCATGATCCGGGCGATCTCGTCGGCGCGCTCGCGCATGAGGTTGGCGGCCTTGCGCAGCACCTTGCTGCGCTCGAAGGCCGAGACCTTGCGCCAGGCCTGGAAGCCGCGCTCGGCCGCCGCGAGGGCCTGGTCGAGGTCGTCGGTGGTCGCGACCGCGAGCTGGCTCAGGGTCTCGCCGGTGGCCGGGTTGAGGATCGGCATCGTCTGGCCGCCGCTGCCGGCGCGCCACTCGCCGGCGATGTGGAGCTTCACGTCTGGGAACATCGGGGGCCTCGTCCTCGTACCGGAGCGAATGGACCCGAACTTAAGGCAGTCCCCCGGCCACCGACAGGCGGCGCCGCGCAAGGCCCCGTGCCCGCAAGCGCCTTGTCGCCCGTGCCAGGACCTGACAGACTTCCCGCCTTACGATTGCCGCCTGACGATTGCCGCCTTGCGATCGGGCCACCCGCCCGGTCAGCGTGCGCCGATGGCGCGGGCGATGTCCTCGAACCGCTTGTGCGTCTCGTCGATCTGGCCGGAGACCGTCTGGCGCGTGCAGGCCGCGACCGTCATGCCGTGAAAGAACTGGCCGGATCCGTGCCGGGTGCGGCAGTCGAGGTAGTTCGGCAGCACGAAGACCATGAACAGCACGAAGGCCGGAAGGCCGAGCTTCAACACGAGCCTGACCGGCCAGGGCAGATAGGCGGAGGCGCGCTCCCGCGCGCTCCGGGCCGGGGCGGCCGAGACGATGATGCGGATGTCCACCGGCTCCCGGCCGGGGCCACGGTCGAGGCGCCCGATCCCGCCGGTCGCGGACGTTTCGCCCCGGTTCTCGCTCCGGCTCCTACTGCGGCTCTTGCCCAGCATCCCGTCCCCCGGCCGCTCACCGCGGTCTCGAGCGGCACCCGATCGCCCGGCGACCGGCGCGGCCCCAGGTCGTTGATGGTGCCGCGTCGTCGGCACATGCGCGATCCCCGGCGACGATCCCGCAGCCTACAGCATGACGTGCAGGCCGAAGGTCTCGGGCCGGAACGGCAGCCGGAACGTGACGGCGAACCCGGTCTCGAGGTGGCGCACCACGGTCGCGCGGCGCTTGCCGAGGGTGACGACCTCGCCCACGGCCGGGCGTTCGGCGACCGAGATGGCCGCACCGGTCATCGACAGATCGATGATCGTCCCGGACTGGACCTGGCCGTCGGCGCGGCGCACCTCGACGCTGCGCACGGTCGGCACGATGCGCGGGTCGCTGCGCTGGTCGGTCCGCCCGCTCGCCAGGCCGGCGAGCCAGTCGAGGCGGGCGGCGAAGCGGGCCCGGCGCTCGGGCCCGACATCGACCGCCAGGGTGAAGCCGTCCGGCCGGATCGACTGGATGGCGCCGGCCACCGGGCCGACATCGTCGAGATAGAGCGTGACCGGATCGCCCAGGAGGCCGCTCTCGGGCGCCAGCACGTCGATGACCGCGAGGGACAGGCTGCGGGTCTCGCAGGCATGCTCCGCCCCGCCCGGCAGAAGGTAGCGGCCGCCGACCCGAATGTGGATCGGCTGGGTACCCGGTTCCGATTCAGGCTGGATATGCAACTTCAAGGCGTCCGCCACGGTCGTTCGATCGATCAGCAGTCGTGTCGCCCGAGGATCGTTCGACCGCAAGGGCGCAGGCTGCTGCCGCTCCACCATCGACGAAGAGGCTTAATGCGGCGTGCATGCGACACGAACGGACACGATTCGGCACCGGCGTGGAAGCGGCCTCCGCGGATGCCGCGATCACGGAAGCCGGGAGCCCTACTCCGCCGCGAACAGGCCGGCGGGCTCCTCCACGGTGCCCTTCGGATCGCCGGGGGCGGTCTCGCAGCCGAGGGCCGGCAGGGCGACGACGCGGTTGCCGCGGAAATCGGTGCGGCAAACCGCGGCGCCGCGGCTCTCGACATAGGCGAGCAGCCGCCGCGCCCGGCCGGGCGAGCGCGAGCCGATGGCCCGCGCCAGGGCATCGTCCGAGGGGCACGGGGCGCCGGCCCGCGCGGCACGGGCGAGCAGCAGGAAGAGGCCCTGGACCTCCTCCGGCAGGCCGGCGCAGGCCGCCATCACGGCCTCCGCCTCGTCGCCCTCGGCGGCCTCGCCGTCGACCCCGGCCCGCGCGATGGAGAGGCGGCGGCGGAATCGGCCGAGATCGAGCGGGTCGCCCGGCAGCCGGCGCATCCGGCAGCGGACGAGGAAGTCCTGGTAGAGCACCGCGATCGGGTGGTGGGCCCCGTCCGGGTCGGCGGCGATCTCGCGCAGGATCTCGGCGAGCGCCGCGTCCCGCTCCGCGTCGCTCATGCTCGGCGGCGCCTCGACCGGCTCCGGCGGCCGGTACTGGGCGAGCTGCTGCAGCAGGTCGGTCGGCGTCGCCCGCGGCGCGGGAGCCGGACGCGGCGCGGGCATCCAGCTCACCTCGCTCTCGGCGGGCGTCAGGATCAGGTCGCGCAGGGAATCGCCGGCGGCCGGGCTCGGCAGCGGAACGAGCTTGGGGCTCGACGAGCGGGCCGAGGTCGCGACCGGCCCGATGGCGATCGGCAGCGGGCGCTTCGACAGGGCGGGCCCCAGCGCGATGAAGTGACCGCGCTCCAGATCGCGAAAGCTCTCGGCCTGGCGCCGTTCGAGGCCGAGCAGGTCGGCGGCCCGCGCCATGTCGATGTCGAGGAAGGTGCGGCCCATCAGGAAGTTCGACGCTTCCGCCGCGACGTTCTTGGCGAGCTTGGCGAGGCGCTGGGTCGCGATGATGCCGGCCAGGCCCCGCTTGCGGCCGCGGCACATCAGGTTGGTCATCGCGCCGAGCGAGGCCTTGCGGGCCTCGTCCGAGACCTCGCCGGCGGCGGCCGGGGCGAAGAGCTGCGCCTCGTCCACCACCACCAGGACGGGGTACCAATGGTCGCGCTCGGCCTCGAACAGGCCGCCCAGGAAGGCCGCGGCGGCGCGCATCTGCGCCTCGACGTCGAGGTTCTCGAGCGTCAGCACCACCGAAACCCGGTGAGCCCGCACCCGGGCGGCGATGCGCTGGAGGTCGGCCTCGCCGTGATCGCCCTCGACGACGACGTGGCCGTGGGCGTCCGCCAGGGTGACGAAGTCGCCCTCGGGGTCGATCACCACCTGCTGGACGTGCGGGGCGCTCTGCTCCAGCAGCCGGCGCAGCAGGTGCGACTTGCCCGAGCCGGAGTTGCCCTGGACGAGGAGGCGCGTCGCCAGCAGTTCCTCCAGGTCGAGGGCGGCCGGCCGGCCGCCGCTCGCCACCCCCATCTCGACGCTGATCGTCATCTCGGCTCCCTGCGATGGCCCGACTCGTAACACGGCAGGCCCCGCCCCGATCCGCGCCGCGCGGCGGGGTCCACAGGGAGTTCGCGTCAGCCGAAGGTCAGGGCCCGCGATCCCTCCCCCATCCGGCCCAGCATCCGCTTCCGCCATCCCTCGACCGGGTCGTCGGGCTCGAGCAGGTCCGGCCCGCCGACGGCATGAGCCCACAGGAAGGCGCCCATCACGGCGTAGTCGGCGTAGAGCGGGCCCTGCCCGCCGAGGAAGGGTTGCGCCCGCAGCACCGCCCGGACCGGAGAGAGCGTGCGCCGCACTGTGACGCGCTGCGCGTCCTCATCGGGGCAGACCGCCTCGAGCGGCTTGCCGAAGCGGGCCTCGCGGCTTCGGCGGAAATAGGCCCGGTCCGCCTCGGCGAGGTGGCGGTGGATGGGAAGGAGGAGCAGAGGCACCAGGGCCGGGTGCAGCACCTGGTCGGTCCAGGCGACGTGGAAGCGCGTCAGCGCCTCGCCCCCCTCACCGCCGAACAGCGACGGGCGGTCGGGATAGGCCGCCTCCAGATGGGCGGCGATGACCGAGGAATCCGCGATCGGCCGTCCGTCCTCGACCAGGACCGGGACCTTGTCCGAGCCCGAGAAGGCGAGCGCCTCCGTCTGCGTGAAGCGCCAGGGCCGTCCCTCGAAGGCGAGGCCCTTGTGTTCGAGGGCGAGGCGGATGCGCCAGCAGAACGGGCTGAAGCGCCGGTCCGGGTCGGCGGCGGCGAGTTCGTAGAGCACGCGGGTCACGGGCTTCCTCCGGCGGCGCCCCGTGGGCCGGGCGGCCTTGCCGGCGGATCATGGCGGCGGGCGGCCCGGGCGGCAACGCGGGATCGTCTTCTCCCGGGGGATGGTCCGGTTCGGCAGATCGTCTCGGGGGCTCGCTCGCCAACGCATGGCTGCCGGGTGAAACCACGGCCGAGAATCGAGCTCGGGATTCCCTCTCCCGCGTGGGAGAGGGGCAGGGGCGAGCCGAGATCGCGCAGGGTACTGCGATCCTGCGTCAGGCTATGATCGTCCCGCCATCAGCACGACGCCGAGCGGCTCAGAGCCTGTTTGAATGCATCCCGCGGATTTGACATCCTCAATGTGATTTCGGGGCCGCGCAGAGGAACCCGGAATGACGATGAGGGTATGAAGACTGTCGGTCATGTCGAACAGGCTCTCGGAGCCTGTTCGAGCAGGATCGTCTTTCATAAAGCCGGAACCAGCAGGGCATATCCTGCCCACGACCTCATCCTGAGGTGGGAGGGCAGGATATGCTTGATCATCAGAATTTCAGCGAAAGAAAACTACTCAAACAGGCTCTCACACTGAAACGTGTCACCCCCACGCGCGATCTTCGATCGCCTGCCTCCCCGGACAGCCCGGACTGAAGGGAGCGAGACGGTGGCGACGCAACGCGACAGCTTGGTTGACGCGATGATGCGCGTCGCGCCGTCCGCCTCCATGAGTGCAAGAAAATAAATTCCAGCGACACAGGTCGCCAGAGAAATCCTGCCTTGTCTCGCGCTCGATTTTGGTTTTCCCATTCATTGACGGCACATCCGGGGAATGAGAGCTTTCGCTCACCCTCGACGATCCGGCAACGACTGTCGCTTGCCCCGGATGACTTACCGGAGTTGACTCGATGCATCCGACACGCCGCTCCGTCCTCGCGGGGCTGATGACGGCCGGCGCCCTGGCGGCGGGCCCGGCCCGCGCCGGGGACGCCGCGCCCAAGGAATTCCGGATCGGCTACCAGAAGATCGGGCTGATCGTCGTCACGCGCCAGCAGCAGCTGATCGAGCGGCAGCTCGCGCCGCGCGGCATCGCGGTGCGCTGGTTCGAGTTCCAGGCCGGCCCGCCGCTCCTCGAAGCGCTCAACGCCGGCAGCATCGATTTCGGCTATACCGGCGACGCGCCGCCGATCTTCTCCCAGGCCGCCGGCGGCAACCTCGTCTACACCGCGGCGGCGGCGCCCTCGGGCGAGGGCGAGGCGATCCTGGTCAAGGACGCGTCCCCGATCCGCACCGTCGCCGACCTCAAGGGCCGCAAGGTGGCGGTCGCCCGCGGCACCTCCTCGCACAACCTGCTGGTCGCCGCCCTGGAGAAGGCGGGCCTGCGCTTCACCGACGTCACGCCGGTCTACCTGTCGCCGGCCGATGCGGGCTCGGCCTTCACCGGCGACAGCGTCGACGCCTGGGCGATCTGGGACCCGTACTTCGCCATCGCGCAGGCGCGCGACAAGACCCGGATGCTCACCACCTCCGGCCAGACCCTCGACGTGTCCGGCTACTTCCTGGCCAACAAGAGCTTCGCCCAGGCCCATCCGGCGGTGGTGAGCGCGGCCCTGCGGGGCCTGGAACAGGGCGCTGCCTGGGCCGAGGCGCACCGCGATCAGGTGGCGCAGGCGCTCGCCGAGGTCACCGGGATCCCGCTGCCGATCCAGAAGGCCGCCGCCGACCGCACCCAGTTCGCGGTGCGTCCGCTGACCGACGCGATCCTCGCCGGCCAGCAGGCCACCGCCGACCGCTTCCACCGCCTCGGCCTGATCCCGCGGGCGATCACCGTGCGCGACGCGGTGTGGGTGGCCCCGCCGCCGTCCTGACGCGTGCGGCCGGCCTTCGCGACACGTGGGGCCCGCAGCGTCACATCGCCGAGGCGGCCGCGCGGGGCCGCGGGGCCGGTGCCTCGGCCTTCTCGGCCGAGCGGATCGCCTTCCAGGCGTTGGGCTGGGTGATCGAGGCACGGAGCGCCGCCACGTTCTGCGCGGCTTCCGCCGGCCCGAGATCGCGGGTGAGGATCTGCTCGGCCTCGCCGAAGCGGCCCTGCAACCCGAGCACGAGGGCGAGGTTCTGGCGCACCCGCGCGTCGGCGCGAGGATCGGCGCTGGCCTGGCGCAGGGTCGCCTCGGCCTCGGGCAGATGCTTGGCGAGCGCGTAGGACAGGCCGAGATTCGACATCACCGCCGGCTCGCCCGGGACGATCTTCAGCGCCGCCTCGTAGTAGCGCTGGGCCTGGGCGTGGTCGCCCATCTGGTCGGCCACCGCGCCCTGCGCCGAGAGCACGCGCCAGTCGGGATTGGCCGGGGAATGGGCGTTGCGCAGCACCTCCGCCGCCTCGGCGAGGCGGCCGATCTCGGCCAGGCTCTTGCCGTAGGCGGCGAGCACCGCGGGATTCTTGGGGTTGCGCAAGGCCGTCTGCTGCAGCACCGCCGCGGCCTGCGCGCCCTGGTCGGTGGCGCGCAGCGCCTGGGCGTAGGCCATCGCGGTGCCGATGTCGCCCGGGTCGCGCTCGTAGCGCTGGGCGAGCCGCCCGACGTCGCGGCGCGCGGTGTCGGCGGGGGCGGCGGCATCGATCGACCCGGTGGTGAGGGGCTGGCGCGACAGGCAGCCCGAGGCCATCAGCGCCACCGCCGCGACGACGGCGAGGCGCCGCAGGGCATTCGAGCGGGCGGGACGGGTCTCGACGGTCGCGGGCATCGGCCACTCCAGGGACGGGCCTGGGATGTGGCAACCCGCTCCCACGGCCCTCGTGACCGTGGTGATAGGTCGTTAACCCTAATCGGCCGTTAACGCCGGGGCGTGTCCGAAGGCGTCGCCTTCGGGGCGGGCGGCCGCGCCTCGGCGCCGCCCCGGTCGGTCCCGACCCCGTGGCGGCTCGTCGTCACGGCCTCGCCGTCGTGCCGGCTGCCATCCTCGATGCCGATCGCCTCGCGCCGCTCCAGCGGGTTGATGGGCTTCCTGTCCTCGGCCATGGCGGGCTCCTCTCGATTGGGACTGTGTGTCGTGCGGGGTGACGCCGAGGGGCCCGCGGGGTTCCCGGCCTGCGGCGAGGCGCCCGGGCGGCGCACCCGGCCGGGCCGGATCGCGCCGCCACGTTTCGCGGCACGCCCCCGAGGATTGACAAGCGGCCGGTCTTGGCTCCCCCTCCGGCGCTCAGCCGTCCGTGTTGAAGGAAGGGATGCCCCGCGTGACCACGCTCCTGCCCGCGACCGAGGCCGCCACCCCGATCCGCTGCGTCGACGCCGCCGGCTGGCCGGCCGTGCTGGCGGCGCTGCCGCCGCTCGCCGCGGCCTTCGCGCAAGCGAGCGGGTTCGAGGCCAAGCCCGGCCGGATCGCCCTCTTGCCGGGGGCGGACGGAAGGCTCGAGACCGTCCTGTTCGGGATCGAGGACAAGAACAAAGGCAAGGGCGATGCCTTCGCGGTCGGGCGCCTGCCCGACGCCCTGCCGGAGGGAACCTACCGGCTGGCGGATTACCCCGGCGATCCGGCGCTCGCCGCGCTCGCCTGGCGGCTGTCGGGCTACCGCTTCGGCCGCTACCGCGATCGGGCGGCGCCGACGGCACGGCTCGCCGTCCCGGCGGGGGTCGACGCCGCCGAGATCGACCGCATCGCCGACGCGGTGGCGGCGGGCCGCGACCTCGTCAACACCCCGGCGAACGATCTCGGCCCGGCGGAGATCGAGGCGGCGGCGCGGGCGCTGGCGGGGCGGTTCGGTGCCGCCTGCACGGTGGTGGAGGGCGAGGCGCTGGAGACGGGCTTCCCGCTCATCGCCGCGGTCGGCCGGGCCTCGCCGCGGGCGCCGCGGCTCATCGACATCACCTGGGGCGACCCGTCGGCACCCCGCGTCACCCTGGTCGGCAAGGGCGTGGTGTTCGATACCGGCGGCCTCGACATCAAGCCCTCGGCCGCGATGCTCCTGATGAAGAAGGACATGGCCGGCGCCGCGGTGGCGCTCGCCGCCGCCGAGATGGTGATGGGGGCGGGTCTCCCCGTCCGGCTGCGGGTGCTGGTCCCGACGGTCGAGAATGCGGTGGCCGGTGACGCCTTCCGCCCCGGCGACGTGCTGAAGAGCCGCCACGGCCTCACGGTCGAGATCGGCAACACCGACGCGGAGGGGCGCCTGATCCTGGCCGACGCGCTGAGCCTCGCCGACGAGGAGGCGCCGGAGCTGGTCTTCGACTTCGCGACCCTGACGGGGGCGGCCCGGGTCGCCCTCGGTCCCGACCTGCCGGCCCTGTTCACCGAGGACGACGCCCTGGCGGCGGAGCTCGCCGCCACCGGCCTCGCGGTGAACGACCCGGTCTGGCGGATGCCGCTCTGGGCGCCCTATGCGGGGCTGCTCGATTCGAAGGTCGCGGACCTCAACAATGTCTCGGGCGGCCCCTTCGCCGGGGCGGTGACGGCGGCGCTGTTCCTGCGCCGCTTCGCGCCCGCCGCCAAGGCGCATGTCCATCTCGACCTCTACGGCTGGAACCCGAGCGGCAAGCCCGGCCGGCCGGAGGGCGGCGAGGTGCAGACCGCGCGCCTCGTCTACGCCCTCCTCAAGGCGCGCTACGGCGCGCGGTGAGCCGGCCTCATGCCGTGCCGAGGGAGGCCCGCTCCGCCTCGTAGGCCTCCCGCACCACGCCCTTGCCGTAGCGGCGCTCCAGCCGCCGCACGGTGAAGTGGCCGCGGGCGATCGACTGGAAATGGTCCATGAAGGCGGTGTTGACGGCGGCGCCCCCGAGCGCCCCGAGCACCGGCACCGCCTGGGCGGCGAGCTTCTGCGAGACCACGCCGCCGAACCGGGCGCCGACCTGGCCGGCGAACCGCATCAGCGCCGGGGCGCTCTCGTCGAGGAGGCCGCGGCCCGCGGCGTAGCGCGCCGCCTCGGACATCGCCTTGGCCAGCGCCCCGCGCACCGCGAAGTAGCCGCTCTCGGCGGCGGTGCCGGCCGGCGCGTCGGCCTGGACGGGGCCGCGGCCGCCGAGGGCGAAGACCTGCATGCAGGCCAGCGCCGCCTCGGGATCGCCGAGATCCTCGCCTTCGCGCTGGGCGATCTCGGCGATGGAGCGCAGCATCAGGGTGGTGGAGAGCGGCAACTCGACGGCGAGCGTGGTGAGCCCGAAGGCGCCCCCGATGGCGCCCGAGACCGCCGCCAGCGCCTTGTGGCCGCGGTCGCCCGGGGGGAAGCGGCCGATGAGGTCGATCGCCCGGTCGCGCCAGGACGCGGACGGCGAGAGGTCCGGGCCGAGGGGCGCCAGCGCCGCGGCCTCGGGATCGGATTCCGTCCCGGCGGTCGTCCCGGAGGCCTTGGCCGGCAGGGTCGCCAGCGCCGCCCGCAGGGCGCCGCGCATCGCCGTCTCGGTGGCATGGCCGACCGCGTCCATCACCGGGGCCGGCAGGGCGCGGCCGATCATGTCGAGGGGAGCGCCCGCCATGGCGGAGAGCCGGCCGGCGAGGCTCGGCCGCTCCAGCGCCGCGACCGCCCGGCGCAAGGCCGCGCGGTCCTCCGCGCTCATGGGTTGCGCCCCGACCGGGACGGGGGACGGGACGGGCTCGACGGCGACGATCTCGGACACGGGCGCTCCCTTTCGGGCGACAGGCGGTTGCGACGGGCGGGCCGTCGCATCGGACGTGCCGATAAAGCTGGGGCGCCGGTGCCCGGTTCCGCAAGGGGCGGCGCGCCTCAGGCCCGGGCCGGCACCTCCTCCGCCCGGACCGGCTCCGTCTCGCCGGGCAGGAGCCGCAGGCCGAGGCAGAGCAGCGTCACCGGGATGCCGACCGCGGCGGTCATCACGAAGAAGACCGGGTAGCCGAGGGATTCGACGGCGAAGCCCGACAGGCCGCCGACGAACTTGCCCGGCAGCGCGTAGAGCGAGGAGAGGAGCGCGTATTGCGTCGCCGCGAAGGCCGGCGAGGTCAGGCTCGACATGTAGGCGATGAGCGCGGTGCCCGCGAAGGCCCCGGCGAAGTTGTCGATGCTGATGCTGGCCACGAGCAGCGGCAGGTCGTGGCCGGCCAGTGCCAGCCAGGCGAACATCAGGTTCGAGGCCGAGGCCGCGATCCCGCCGATCAGCAGCGCCGGGTAAAGGCCGAGCCGGCTCACCGCGATGCCGCCCGCGAAGGCCCCGGCGATGCCGATCCAGACGCCGTAGACCTTCGAGACCGTGGCGATCTCCGACAGGGTGAAGTGCATGTCGATGTAGAGCGGGTTCGCCATGATGCCCGACACGATGTCGGGCAGGCGGTAGACGGTGATGAGCGCCAGGATCAGCACCAGCCCCGTGCCCTTGCGGGCGACGAGGTCGGCGAAGGGCTCGACCACCGCCTCGCGCAGGGCATGGCGCCAGCCGCGCCGGGGACCCGGATCGCGCGCCTGGACCTTCGGGGCGGCGAGCGTGCCGGCGAGCGCGACCAGCATCAGGAGCGCCATGGCGCCGTAGGCGGGGGCCCAGCCGAAGGCGTCGGCGACGAACAGCGCCCCGGCGCCGGCGCAGATGCGGGCGAGGCTGTAGCCGAGCTGGTAGGAGGCCAGCATCATGCCCTGGCGCTCGGGCGGCGCGGAATCGATGCGCCAGCCGTCGACCACGATGTCCTGGGTCGCCGACGCGAAGGCGATGACCAGCGCGCAGACCACCGTGTAGCCGAGCGACGTCGCCGGATCGCCCCGGCTCATCGCGATCAGGCCCGCCGCGACCGCGAGCTGCGCCAGCAGCATCCAGGCCCGGCGCCGGCCGAGCACGCGCGAGAGCACCGGCAGGTCGACCCGGTCGATCACCGGGGCCCAGAGGAACTTCAGCGTGTAGGCCAGCGACACGTAGCTGAGGAGCCCGATGCTCGAGCGCTCGATGCCGGCGCTGCGCAGCCAGGCCGACAGGGTGGCGAAGACGAGCAGGATCGGCAGGCCGGCGCCGAAGCCGAGCACCAGCATCATCGCCATGCGCCGGTCCGCCGCCACGTCCCGCAGGGTCGCGCGGGTGCGGGCGAGCCAGCCCGTCCCCGGCCTCTGCGTCCCCGGTCTCTCGGCGGTCGTCGTCATCGTGCGCGTCGTCCTCCGGGCGCCTCACCGTCGCCCCCGGTCGGCGGGTGAGACGATGCAAAAAGAATGAACGCAACAGAATTGTGCGTCGCGGTCCTGCCGCAAGGTCCGGTGCCCGGCAGTCGCCGGCACTCGACCCGAGGATGTGGGCGGGATCATGATGGAGAAAGGATTAAGATTAGATCCACCGGAGCTTACGCGACCGGCGGGAACCCAGCCCCGGGTCGTGGGTTCGCTGTGGTGAACGGGGCGACAGCCCTGCTCCGTCCGGGCTCCTCCGGCCGGGGTCGGCCGTCGGCGGGCGAGTGCGGATGATCGGGTTGGATGCTCCCAGGCAGGCCGAGGCGGGCCCCGCGCAGGCGACCGGCCTGTCCAACGAGACCCGTTTCGCGGACGCCTTCCGGGCGAGCGAGACGCCGATGATCATGACGGACCCGGGCCGGCCCGACAACCCGATCGTGTTCGCCAACCCGGCCTTCTGCCGCGTCACCGGCTACGAGGCGCACGAGGTGATCGGCCGCAACTGCCGCTTCCTCCAGGGTCCCGACACCGATCCGGCTGCGATCGCCCGGGTAAGGGAGGCCGTCGCGCACGGCGAGCCGATCCAGGTCGATCTCCTGAACTACCGCAAGGACGGGCGCCCGTTCTGGAACGCCATGTCGCTCACGCCGGTGCGCGACGAGCGCGGCACGGTCTCTTCCTATTTCGCGCTCCTCTCCGACGTCACCGGCACGCGGCAGGCCGAACGGGCGCTGATGCGGGAGAAGGAGTTCCTCGCCCAGGACGTCGAGGCGCGCAACCGGGCGCTCCAATCCGCCCTCGACCAGCAGACCGCCCTGCTGCACGAGGTCGACCACCGGGTGAAGAACAACCTGCAGGTCATCTCCTCCCTGGTGCTGCTCAAGGCGCGCCGCGCCCAGGACGCGGCCTGCCGCGTGGTCCTGCGCAGCATGGCCGACCGGATCGGGGCGCTCGCCACCGTCCACCGCCTGCTCTACACCCTCGACGACGTCTCGCGCTTCGACCTGCGCGACTTCGCGGACGATTTCGCCATCGAGCTCGGAGCCGGGATCGACCCCGAGCGGATTTCGCTCACGGTCGAGGTCGAGGCCTTGGCGGTCCCGGCCTCGATGGCCGCGCCGCTCGCGCTCCTGATGCACGAACTCGCCGTCAACGCCGTCCGGCACGCCTTCCCGGGCGACCGCCGGGGCCGGATCGCCATCACGGCGCGGCGCGAGGGCGACCGCCTGGTGCTCGAGGTGTGGGACGACGGCATCGGCCTGCCCGATGCCCCCGCCAACCCGGAGGCGTTCGGCCGCGACCTCGTCGGCATGCTGGTGCGCCAGTTGCGCGGCAGCCTCGTGGTCGAGGACCTGGCGCCGGGCACCCGCGCCCACGTCGTCCTCCCCTTGGGCTCGGGATCCTCGGGATCGGGATCCTCGGGATCGGGACCCGGCTCGGGGCCGGGGCGTTGAGCGGCCCGGCGTTGCGGGTCCTCATCGTCGAGGACGAGGCGTTCATCGCCCTCGAGCTCGAATGCCTGATCGAGGAGGCGGGCCACGTCCCGGTCGGCGTGGCGGCCCGCTCCGACGAGGCGATCGCGCTCGCCCGCGACCTCGCCCCCGACGTCGCCCTGGTCGACGTCCATCTCGCCGACGGACCGACGGGCGTGGCGGTGGCGCAGGACCTGAGCGGCCGGCCGGGCCTGACCGTCCTGTTCACCACCGCCAACGCCAAGCGCGTCCCGCTGGATTTCGCCGGCGCCGCCGGGATCATCTCCAAGCCGTATTCCGAGCGCGTGATCCGCGCGGCCCTGGCCTACCTCGCGGGGTGCCATCACGGCGGGGCGCCGACGGACGCGCCGGACGGGGTGGTGCTCGCGCCGCTCGCGGATCGAGGCGGGGATTGACGCACCCACACGGGTCGGCGGCCGGCCGTTCCGTCCCGTTCGACGATCGCCCGCGTTTCGGCCCGAGGGTTGCCGACAAAGAACCGTGGTCCGGGTTGCGGGTCCTCGGCGGGTGCCCTGCCCTTCCGGCTCTGCATCATCGAGCCGGGATGGGCCCGCCCCCCCGGATCACCCCGCTACGCCGGCCGCTGTGACAGATCGGGCGTGGGCATCGCCGTGGCGCAACCTCCGGTGTCCGACCCCCTCCCGGTGAAATTACAAAATTTTAATCGACATACCTCTAGGTCATTGCATCATCTCGGCGTAAAAATTTCTGGGCGTCAAAGTCGAGATCGCCAATAAATCTACACATCGATAACATCTTCATATCCCATCGCTCAGAAACCCTGAGCGGTCAGGCAGCCTGGTCACGCGGGTCGCGCTCGGCCCCATCCCGATGACGCTCCGGGCGACGCCGCGACCGACGCGCCAAGGATCGCAGAGCCGGCGGGCGACGGCGCATAGGCGCAAAGCCGCCCGCGTCGATCGCTGCCGCACCGGCGGCGCCATGACGACGCTTTCGACGGAGGTGTAGCCGATGCCTACCTCAGTAAAAATCCGCCCCCACCGGGCACCACCTGCATCCAGGAGCAAGACATACAGCGATGTCGTCGTCGTCGGTGCCGGCATCGTCGGGCTGACCAATGCATTGCAATTCGCCAAGCGCGGTCTCGATGTCACGCTCGTCGACAACGTCGCGAGCCGGAAGGACAGCTATAAGGTCGGCGAGTCCTTCCTGGTGTTCACGAGCGCCTTCCTGCGCACCGTCGGCGAGCTGGACCGGTTCATCTCGGATGAATCCTTCATCAAGCTCGGCGTGTGGTTCACGGTCGGGGCCGAACACCGGGCGGAATTTTCCGGGACGACCGAGTGGGCGGTCAACGCCGATCCGCATCCGCCGCACTACCTTTTCGACCACGCCCCCGACAAAAAATGGTTCCGCTGCATGTTCCTCGACATGCAGATCGCGCGGCCGGACGCGGAAGCCGCAATGCGCGACGCCGTCCGCCGGCACCCCAACATCCGGTTCCTCGACGACGTTTTCGTGGAATCGATCGCTCTCTCAGAGACCGATGCCCCCCACCGCCTCACGCTCGCCGGCACCAGGGACGAGCCGCCCCTGGAGGCTGGCTGGATCATGGATTGCTCCGGGCGCAACCGCCTCCTGGCCCGACAGCTCGATCACCGCGCGGAACGCCGGGAACGGGACGACGAGTTCCAGACCTCCGCGGCCTGGGGGCAGTTCTCGCACGTCGACGACGCCAAATTCGGCGAACAGTGGAGCGCCCTTCTCGCATCGGGCCAGCGGACCCCGCGGGACCTCTACACTGTCCATCTGTGGGGCGTCGGCTACTGGATCTGGGTCATCCGTCTCTCGCAGAACCGGATCAGCGTCGGCGTGACCTTCGACCTGCGCAGGACACCGGCCGAGGGGACGCTGCGGGAGCAGTTTTGGGCCCTGATCGGCCGGCACCCGGTGCTCGACGGCATCATCGGCGAGGAGACGCTGCTCGAATTTCAAGCCTATCGCCAGGTCCAGCATTGGACGGACCGCTTCGTCAGCGCCAAGCGCTACGCGATGGCGGGCGACGCCGGCAGCATCATCGACGCCTATTACAGCCAGGGCATCGCGCTGGCGCTGGTCTCGAGCTGGCATATCGCCAACGTCATGGAGAGACAAGTCAAGACCGGCGAAGCCGATCACGACTACATCGATCGCATCAACGAGGCGACCCGGCAGGACTGGGCGATGATGCGCAACATGGTGCGCGAGAAATATACGCCCGCGATCGAGGATTCACGGTTCTTCCTGCTGTCCCACATCCTCGACATGGCGATCTTCTGGTGCATGGGGCGTACCCGGGCCAAGCTGACGCATTGGCTGGTGCGGACCGAAGGCTATTCCGATCGGCAGACCCCGGAGCTGGAACGGCTCCGGCGCAACGTTGAACGCCGCCTGTTCTACTCCCGGTCGCCCTACTGGCTCGGCCTATCGCCCGAACGGGTGCAGCGCCTCCAGCGCTACCTCCAGCGCAAGATCGCCGAACGGGCGCGCTGGCGCCAGGAACACGGCATCGTCCCGCCTCCGCTCAAGAGCGTCCTGTCGGTGACGGCTCCGCTGCCGCGGATCTGGCGGCTGCCTTTCGCCCGGAACGGGAAGGTGCTCGACATCAGCGCACGCGACCTCGTTCAGCCCGCCGCCCAGCGCGCCGACGGGACGGCGACGTGGTTCGACCACCTCCCGATCCCGATCAACACCAAGCTCGACTGGGTCATCAGGCTACGGCCGCTGGGTCTCCTGGCTTCCTTCGCATTCGGCTACGTCTACGACGCCCTGGACACGACGCGGCGCAAGATCGCGACGAGGTCGTCTCCGAAGGCTGCCGGGACATCCTCGCCCCTTACCTCCGATCTGCCGAACCGTGCAGGAGGCTCCCATGCATAAGGCGGTCTATCTCAGCCTCGGCGCGCCCCATCTCGAATATCCCGCGGTGGAGGATGCCCTTCGTGCCGAAGGCGTCGAGGCACGGATGGTCCATCTCGCCGCGTTCGACAGGCTCGATCTCGACGGGATCGACCTCGTGAACCTGCGCATGTGCCGGTGGTACCACAAGGAGCCGGACTTTCAGGAGCGGGTGGAGCGCGTTCACGAGCGGCTGCTCGCGGCACCGCACGGGCCCATTCCGCTGGCCAATCCCCTGCCCCTGGTCCTCGATGCCCTCGACAAGGGACGCTACCTGCGCAAGCTCTCCGAGGACGGCATCGAGCTCGTCCCCACCCGGTGGATCGCCAAAGGGACTTTATTCGACGTCGTCAGAACGATGGACGAGGCGGGCTGGGACGACGTCGTGGTCAAGCCGACCGTGTCGTCCGGCTCCTGGAACACCATCCGGGTGTCCCGGTCCGGCCCGGCGCTGGACGCGCACCATTTCGTTCTGGAGGAGGGCGTCTTCGCGAAACAGGCGGAGATGGCCGCCCTCGCCCTGACGCATGCGCTGATCGTGCAGCCCTTCCTACCCTCCGTGCTCGATTTCGGCGAGCTTTCGTTCGTGTTCCTCGGCGGGGAATTGAGTCACGTCGTGCGCAAGACCGTCGGCAGCCAGGGAGGCTGGTGGGCGCACGAGCGACTGGGTGGGCAGAACCATCGCTGGAACCCCAACCCCGCCGAAGAACGCTGGGCGACGGGGGTGAACGACGCGCTCGAACGGCGCTACGGCCGGCTCTGGTTTGCCCGCATCGACGGGCTCCAGGGCGTCGACGGCCGCCTGCAGCTGCTCGAATGCGAATTGGCGATCCCCCGCCTCCTCCTGCCCGAGGGAAAAGCCTTCGGACGCTACGCGACGGTCATGGCCGAGGGGATCGCGCGTCACCGGCCCGGGCGACCGCGGATTCGGGCCGCCTGACCCACCGCAACTCAGGCCACCGGTCCGGGATCCGGCGACAGGGCGAGCCGCCGAAGACCGTCACCTGGGCGTCTCCTCGCTAAGCCTGCGCGGTACCGCGCCATCGACACCACCATGTCGACGGCGCGGTGCCACTCACGCCCCGAAGCCGCCGTCGATCGTGTGCATCGCCCCGGTCACGAAGCTCGCCTCCGGCCCCGCCAGCCAGGCCACCATCCCGGCCACGTCCTCCGGGCGACCATGGCGCTTGAGGGCCATGACGGCGTGCATGACGTCCTTCATCGGCCCGTCCGCCGGGTTCATGTCGGTGTCGATCGGGCCGGGCTGGACAACGTTCACGGTGATGCCGCGCGGCCCGAAATCCCGCGCCAGCCCCCGCGCCATGCCCTGCAAGGCCGACTTGCTCATCGCGTAGGCGGACAGGCCGGGAAACGGGATCCGGTCGCCGTTGACGGAGCCGATCACGATGATCCGTCCGCCCTCCGGCATGCGCCGGGCCGCTTCCACGGCGGCGTGATAGGGGGAGGTCACGTTGATCCGGACCAGGCGGTCGACCTCGTCGGGGTCCTGCTCCAGCGGATCGCCGAACGCGCCCACGCCCGCATTCACCACCAGGACGTCCAGGGGGCCGCTCTCGCGCACCCGGGCGATCACCGCGTCCCGG
This sequence comes from Methylobacterium indicum, assembly GCF_001043895.1. Taxonomy (GTDB): domain Bacteria; phylum Pseudomonadota; class Alphaproteobacteria; order Rhizobiales; family Beijerinckiaceae; genus Methylobacterium; species Methylobacterium indicum. The sequence goes on along the minus strand of NZ_JTHF01000015.1, from coordinate 74,312 downwards.
TCGGCGCTGTCGGTCTTCTCGGCGACCGTGCCGGTCTCCGCCGCCAGCTTTTCCGCCGCCTCCCGCGAGCCCGCGTAGGTGAAGGTCACCCGAGCGCCCTCGGTGGCGAAGCGCCGGACGATCGCCGCCCCGATCCCCCGGCTGCCGCCGAGCACGAGAACGGACTTGTCCTGAAAATACTTGCCCTGAAAATACGTGTCGCGGGACGCGGCCATCGGGCCCTCCTTGAGGGTTAAGGTAGTGCCCATTACATAAATCGTCCGAGTTCCCGGTCAAGAATTTTTGTATCGATGCCTACAAAATCACCGCGCCCCCGCGGCCGTCCGCGCCGCTTCGATCCCGACCAGGCGCTCGTGGTGGCGCAGCGGCTGTTCCATGCCCGCGGCTACGACGCGGTCAGCGTCGCCGATCTCACCGAGGCGCTCGGCATCAACCCGCCCAGCTTCTATGCCGCCTTCGGCAGCAAGGCCGGCCTCTATGCCCGCACCCTCGGCCATTACTCGAAGACCGAGGGGATCCCGCTGACGGAGATCCTGCGCCCGGGCCGCCCGGTGGCCGAGGCTTTGGCCGCCTTGCTGGAAGAGGCCGCGCGCCGCTACGGCGCGGATCCCGGCGCCGCCGGGTGCCTGGCGATCGAGGGCACGCGCTGCCTCGATCCGGCGGCCCGGGAAGCCGCCCGCGCGCTCACCGGCGCGGGCGGCGAGACAATCCGGCGCTTCGTCGCGGCCACCCACCCGGACTCGGCCGGAGGCCTGTCCGACTACGTCGTGACGATGATGGTCGGCCTCTCGGCCATGGCCCGGGAGGGCCACGGCCCGGATCGCCTCCTCGCCACCGCCCGCTTCGCCGGCCGGGCCCTGGCGCAGGCGGTGGCCGCCGACGCGCCGCGGTGAGCGGGGCGTCACAGGCACGAAGCCGTCATGCGGCTCTCGGGCGAGGCAGCGAGGCGCGAGGGACCCTACCCCTCCGCCCGCGCCGCCTTGAGCCGGTAGAGCGCGTCCAGCGCCTCGCGCGGGCTCAAGGCGTCCGGGTCGATCCCGTCGAGGAGGCGACCGACCGGGTCGGGCCTCTCCACCGGCGGCGGGGCCGGGGGCGGCGCGGCCGGCATGGCGGCAAAGAGCGGCAGCTCGGCAGGGGCCTTGCGCCGGCCGGGCCCGCCCTCCCCCCGCTCCAGCTCGGCGAGGAGCGCCTTGGCCCGGGCGATCACGGGCGCGGGCAGGCCGGCCAGCCGGGCGACCTGGAGGCCGTAGGAGCGGTCGGCGGCACCAGGAACGACTTCGTGCAGAAACACCACGTCGCCCTTCCACTCGGTCACCTTGAGGGTGGCGTTGGAGAGGCGGTCGAGGCGCTGGGCCAGGGCCGTCAGTTCGTGGAAATGGGTGGCGAACAGGGCCCGGCAGCCGTTCGTGCCGTGCAGGTGCTCCAGGCAGGCCCAGGCGATCGACAGGCCGTCGAAGGTCGCGGTCCCGCGTCCGATCTCGTCGAGGACGACGAGGGAGCGCTTCGTCGCCTGGTTGAGGATCGCCGCGGTCTCGACCATCTCGACCATGAAGGTCGAATGGCCCCGCGCCAGATCGTCGGCGGCGCCGACGCGGGAAAAAAGCCGGTCGACGAGGCCGAGATGGGCGAAGGCCGCCGGCACGTAGGCGCCCATCTGGGCCAGCACCGCGATGAGCGCGTTCTGGCGCAGGAAGGTCGACTTGCCGCCCATGTTCGGGCCGGTGACGAGGAGGATCTGGCCCGCCTCGCGCCCCGAGAGGTCGCAGGCATTGGCGATGAAGGCCTCGCCCGCCTTGGTCAGGGCCGCCTCGACCACCGGGTGGCGCCCGCCCTCGATCCGGAAGGCGAGGCCGTCGTCGACGGTGGGCCGGGTCCAGTTCAGCTCGACGGCGAGTTCCGCGTGCGAGGCCGCGACGTCCAAAGCCGCGAGCGCACTCGCCGCCGCGACGATCGAATCGGATTCGGCCATCACGGCCTTCGACAGGCTCTCGAAGATCTCGAGTTCGAGGGCGAGCCCCCGGCCGGCGGCGTTGGCGATCTTGGTTTCCAGCTCGCCCAGCTCGACGCTGGTGAAGCGCATCGCGTCCACCATGGTCTGGCGGTGGACGAAGGTGGCGCGCCAGGGATCCTTCAGCAGGGTCTCGCCGAAGGCCTGCGGCACCTCGATGAAGTAGCCGAGCAGGTTGTTGTGCTTGATCCGCAGCGTCCGGCAGCCGGTCTCGGCGGCGTAGCGGGCCTGCAAGCCGGCCACGACCTGGCGCGAATCGCGCTGGAGGGTGCGGGTTTCGTCCAGTTCGGCGCGGTAGCCCTCGCGCACGAAGCCGCCGTCGCGGCGCTGGAGCGGCAGGTCGTCGGCGAGGGCGGCGGCGAGCTCGTCGGCGAGCGCCTCGTCGAGCCCGGCGAGCAGGCGTGCCGCCTTGCCGATCTCGCCCGGCAGCGCGCCCGCGCCGGCGAGCGCCGTCGCGATGCCGCGGGCGGCCATGAGCCCGTCGCGCAGGGCCGCGAGGTCGCGGGGCCCGGCCCGGCCGAGGCCGATGCGGGTGAGGGCGCGAGCCATGTCGGGGGCCCGCGCCAGTTCCGCCCGCAACTCCGCCCGCAGCGGTCCTTCGGAGACCAGGAACTCCACCGCGTCGTGGCGGCGGCGGATCAGGGCGAGGTCGGTCGAGGGGCCGGCCAGCCGCTCGGCGAGAAGCCGCGCGCCCGCGCCCCCGACCGTGCGGTCGATGGCGGCGAGCAGGCTGCCGGCCCGCTCGCCCGAGAGGGTGCGGGTCAGCTCCAGGTTCTGGCGCGTCGCCGCGTCGATCATCAGGCTCGCCCCCGCCGCCTGGCGGGTGGGCGGGCTCAAGGTCACCTTGGCGCCGAGCTGGGTGCGGGCGATGTAATGCAGGACGGCACCCGCCGCCGCGACCTCGACCCGGCTGAAGGCACCGAACCCGTCGAGGGTCTGGACGCCGAACTGCTCCTTGATCGACCGCTCGGCCGAGGCCGGATCGACGTCGCCGCGCCCGACCGGGGTGACGGCGGCTCGTGTGTCGCGCCACAGCCGCGCGAGGTCGGGATCCTGGTGGATCGCGTCGCCCATCACGATCTCGCGCGGGTCGAGCCGGGCGATCTCGGCGGCGAGCCCCGGCCCCTCGACCTCGCCGAGCGAGAAGCGACCGGTCGAGATGTCGACGGCCGCCAAGCCGTAGGTCCAGCCCGCCTCCGAGGCGCGCCGGCGGGACAGCGCCAGCAGCACGTTGGCCCGACCGGGATCGAGCAGGCGGTCTTCCGTGATGGTGCCGGGCGTGACGAGGCGCACGACCTCCCGCCGGACCACCGACTTCGAGCCGCGCTTCTTGGCTTCCGCCGGATCCTCGGTCTGCTCGCAGACCGCGACCCGGTGACCCAGCCCGATCAGGCGCTGGAGATAGTCGTCGGAGCGCTCCACCGGCACGCCGCACATCGGGATGTCGGCGCCGCCGTGCTTGCCGCGGCGGGTGAGCACGATGCCGAGAGCCCGCGAGGCGATCTCGGCATCCGCGAAGAACAGCTCGTAGAAATCCCCCATGCGGTAGAACAGCAGGGAATCGGGGTTGGCCGCCTTGATCTCGATGTACTGCGCCATCATCGGCGAGACCTTGGCCTCGTCGTCGGGCGCAGCCGAGCGCCGGCCGCGGGCGGGGGCCGGGGGCGCCGCGTCGGTCGGCTCGTAAGCCTCGTCGCGCAGCAGGCGGCCGGTGTCGCTGTCCATCGTCATGAGATCAGGGGGCTGTCGTCGGGTCCGCGGCGAAGTGGTTGGCCAGACTAACAGAGGCCCGCGGCCACGCTCCAGACCGGCAGAGCGGGGATGATGGGGATCGTCATCCCCCGCGGAAATCCCGCGGCGGCGCGCTTTGCCGTCCCGGCGCCGCTTGAGCCGGCCGGATCATGGCCCTAAGGGACGGGTCCCCCAGAGGTTGATTCTGGTCGCACGAGAAGAGCTTGGCATGAGCGAGTCCCGCCCCGTCACCCGCGGCAAGCGCCCGACCTTCACCGACCAGGAGGCGTTGCAGTTCCACCAGCAGGGCCGGCCCGGCAAGCTGGAGGTGGTGGCGACGAAGCCGATGGCGACGCAGCGCGACTTGTCGCTCGCCTATTCGCCCGGCGTCGCCGTGCCGGTGCTCGCCATCGCGGACGATCCGGCGCTCGCCTACGACTACACCGCCAAGGGCAACCTCGTGGCGGTGATCTCGAACGGCACCGCGATCCTGGGCCTCGGCAACCGCGGCGCGCTCGCCTCGAAGCCCGTGATGGAGGGCAAGGCGGTCCTGTTCAAGCGCTTCGCCGACATCGATTCCTTCGACCTCGAGGTCGGGACCGAGGATGCCGAGGCGTTCATCAACTGCGTGCGCTACCTCGGGCCGACCTTCGGCGGCATCAACCTGGAGGACATCAAGGCCCCCGAGTGCTTCATCATCGAGGAGCGCCTGCGGGAATTGATGGACATCCCGGTCTTCCACGACGACCAGCACGGCACCGCGATCATCTCGGCGGCGGGCATCGTCAACGCCCTGCACCTGACCGGCCGGGACATCTCCGAGGCCAAGCTCGTCGTCAACGGCGCGGGCGCGGCGGGCATCGCCTGCATCGAGCTCGTCAAGGCGCTCGGCTTCCGCTCCGAGAACGTGATCCTGTGCGACACCAAGGGCGTGGTGTTCCAGGGCCGCACCGAAGGCATGAACCAGTGGAAGTCGGCGCATGCCGTCGCCACCGACAAGCGGACGCTGGTGGAGGCGATGGAGGGCGCCGACATCGTGTTCGGCCTCTCGGTGAAGGGGGCCTTCACCCCTGAGATGATCGCCTCGATGGCGCCGCAGCCGATCATCTTCGCGATGGCGAACCCCAACCCCGAGATCACCCCCGAGGAGGTGGCGCAGGTCCGCGACGACGCCATCGTGGCGACCGGGCGCTCGGACTACCCGAACCAGGTCAACAACGTCTTGGGCTTCCCCTACATCTTCCGGGGAGCGCTGGACGTGCACGCGACCACGATCAACATGGAGATGAAGATCGCGGCCGCGCAGGCTCTCGCCGCGCTCGCCCGCGAGGACGTGCCGGACGAGGTGGCGGCGGCCTACCAGGGCACCCGTCCGCGCTTCGGGCGCGAATACATCATCCCGGTGCCGTTCGATCCGCGCCTGATCCACACCATCCCGACGGCGGTGGCCAAGGCCGCGATGGAAACCGGCGTCGCCCGCAAGCCGATCGACAACATGGACCGCTACCGGGCCCAGCTCTCGGCCCGCCGCGACCCCGTCGCCGGCACGCTGAACCGGGTGTTCGAGCGGGTGCGCAAGTACCCCAAGCGCGTCGTCTTCGCCGAGGGCGAGGAGGAGGTGGTGATCCGCGCCGCGATCTCGTTCGTCAACCAGGGCCTCGGCACCGCGATCCTGGTCGGGCGCGAGGACCGGGTGATGGCCAATGCCGAGGCCGCCGGCATCGATCTGTCGGGCCGCGACAACATCGAGATCCACAACGCCGCCAAGTCCGACCGCAACGGCGTCTACGCGCAGTTCCTCTACGCCCGGATGCAGCGCCAGGGCCTGCTGTTCCGCGACTGCCAGCGCCTGATCAACCAGGACCGCAACCACTTCGCGGCCTCGATGGTGGCGCTCGGCGATGCCGACGCGATGGTGACCGGGACCACCCGCAACTACTCGATCGCGCTCGAGGACGTGCGCCGGGTCATCGACCACAAGCCCGGCCACCGGGTGATCGGCGTCTCGCTCTGCCTCGCCCGCGGCCGGGTGGTGCTGGTGGCCGATACCGCGATCCACGAGATGCCGAGCGCCGAGGAACTCGCCGGCATCGCCATCGAGGCGGCGGGCGTGGCGCGGCGCCTCGGCTACGAGCCGCGGGTGGCGATGCTGTCCTTCTCGAGCTTCGGCCATCCCCAGGCCGAGCGCGCCGAGAAGGTGCAGGAGGCGGTGCGGATCCTCGACGGGATGCGGGTCGACTTCGAGTATGACGGCGAGATGGCGGCCGACGTCGCGCTGAACAAGGACCTGCTCGCCCAGTATCCGTTCAGCCGCCTCAAGCAGCCGGCCAACGTCCTGGTGATGCCGGCCTTCCACTCGGCCTCGATCTCCACCAAGATGCTGCAGGAACTCGGCGGCGCCCAGGTGCTCGGCCCGCTGATCGTCGGCCTCGACAAGGCGGTGCAGATCGTCCCGCTCGGGGCGACCGATTCCGACCTCGTCAACATGGCGGCGCTGGCCGCCTACAACATCGGCGGCTGAGGAAAGCCTGGGAGCCGTTCGGCTCCCTTCCATCCCCTCCTCGACCTCATCCTGAGGTGTCGGTCCATCATCGATGGACCGACCTCGAAGGAGGGCTCCAGGGATCGCAGCGACGTCTGGAGCCCTCCTTCGAGGCTGCTGCAAGCAGCCGCACCTCAGGATGAGGTCGCGGGTGGAATCACGGCTTCCGTCGCTCCGTCGCGATCCCTGGACGCAGCCTCCTCCCGGGCCCTGTCCCGGGCCAGCTCCTCCGGCACCAAGGTCGCCGCGTCCTGACGCGCCGCCAGCGCCGCGAGGCGCACCGGGCGGTAATCCCAGGCATCGACGCCGACGTCGCAGGAGCGGGTGGTGTCGGCCAGGGTGCCGTGGGTGTGGCCGTAGAGGTGGCGGGTGCCGCGCCACAGGCCGGGCCAGGCCCGGTGGGCGTAATGCGCCAGGAACAGCCGCCACTCCCGGCCCTCCTCCCGCAGGGTCACGCGGGCGCTCTCGACCGGCGGATCGGCCCAGGGCAGGTCGAGGACGCGGTTGCTGTCGTGGTTGCCGCGCACCAGGCGCTTGACGCCGTTCAGGCGCGCGAAGACCGCCACGCAATGCGCCCGCTCGGCATGGGCCGCGAAATCGCCGACGTGCCAGACCTCGTCGTCGGGTCCTACCGCCGCGTTCCAGTTCGCCACCAGCGTCGCGTCGTGCTCCTCGATGGACGCGAACACCCGGCCGCGCTGGCGCAGGATGTGGGTATCGCCGAAATGCGTGTCGGCGGTGAAGAAGACGGCCATGAGCACCCGCGGGGCGTGACGGAGGCCGTGTCAGATGGGGCGGACGGCTTCGTCGGCACGGGACCGATCGCCGCGTCGAGGTCGAGCGGCACCGACACGGCGCCGCCTCTCATAAAGCAGACTTGCGTTGGCAGGCCAACGCTTCGCCCGCTCAGGTTCTTGTCGTGTCGCAGATTCTTGCCGCCGAACCGGCATCCACTTCGGCGAAATCTGCTTGGGTCTCGGCCCTCAGTAGCCGTAGGTCCGGCGCGGAGCGTAGCCGTCGCGGGGTCCGACGCGGGCGCCGTAATCGACCTCGCGCTGCCGGTCGCGTCGCTTGGCGAGGGCCCGGCCCGCGAGGCATCCGGCGACCGCTCCGACCACGCCGCGCTCGGCCAAGTAATGGCCCGCCACGCCGCCAATGATCGCGCCCTTGATGCAGCCCTTGGCCTCGGCCGCGCCGACACCCATCAGCGTCACGACCGCCACCACGGCCGCCTTCGCCACGTTCCGCATGTTGCCTCCTCCGCTCTGCGATGCGAATTCAACGGCCAGGCTCGGCCGACGTTCCGTCGCGTCGGGCGGCCGGATCGGACGAACTTCGCGATACGCGAGGGTTGACGCATCCCCCGGTCAACGATTCTTTACCGGCAGCCGGTAAGGGAAGACGACTGACGCGCCGAGGGGACATGTCAGCACGAGGCAGCCAGGAAGCGGGCTCCGACATGTTGCCGACGAGCGACGACCCGGATCTGCGCGCATCGATCCGACGCGACCAGCTCGAATCGGTCCGGCGCAGCATCCAGCCCGCGATGCTGATCAACGCGCTCCTCGGCGTCGCCAGCGCCCTGGTCGCGTTCCAGGCCGGGAGCGGACGCGCCGGTCTTGCCTGGTTCGCGGTCTCCTCGGCCGTGAACCTCCTGCGCGTCGGTCTGTGCCGGGCATCCTGCCCCGGCCTCGCGGCCGGCGAGGCGATGACGCTGGGACAAGCCCTGGAGGGCGCGCGCTCGGTCGACCGGCACCTGCGGCTCGCCACCCTGGCGGCGCTCCTGTCGGGCATCGTCTGGTCCCTGGTGCCGCTCCTGTGCGACGGCTACACCTCGCCCGAGACCCTGTTCTACCTGATCGTGACCTGCGGCATCACCGCCGGCGCCGTGACCCACGGCATGGCCTTCGCGGCGATCCCCGCGAGCTTCATCACGCCGCCGCTCCTGACGGCGGCGGGCTGCCTCGCCTGGGCCGGCGGCTTCGACCGGGTCTGCCTCGCCCTGACGGTGCTGCTCTACCTCGCGGCCCTGCTGCGCAGCGCCGTCGAGACCGAGCGGAACTTCCGCCGCACCAGCCGGCTCAAGAACGAGGCCACGGCCCTGGCGCGCTCGCGCCAGGAGGCCCACGCGGCGGCCTCCGCGCTCGCCGAGGAGATGCGCCGGCGCGCCACCCACGACGTGCTCACCGGCCTCAACAACCGCGCCGGCTTCGCCCTGGCGGCGGAGGAGCGGATCCAGCGCCCCGGCCCGGCGCCGTGCCTGATGCTCCTCGACCTCGACGGCTTCAAGTCGGTCAACGACGTCTACGGCCACACCACCGGCGACCGGGTGCTGATCGAGGTCGCCCGGCGCCTGCGCCGGAGCCTGCCGCCGGAGGCCCTGGCGGCCCGCTTCGGCGGCGACGAGTTCGCGGTCCTGTACGACCCGGGCACGGCCCTGCCGCCCGCCGACCTGGCGGCGGCGCTGATCCGGACGGTGGTCGAGCCGATCGAGGGCCTGGATGCCGGGCGGCTCGGAATCAGCGCCGGCTTGTGCCACGCCCACGGCCCGGACCTGACGCAGATGCTGAGCTGCGCCGACACGGCGCTCCATGCCGCCAAGGCCGCCGGGCACAACCGCTTCCGGATCTTCGACGAGAGTCTGCGCGGGCGCCTGGAGATGCGGCGCGACAGCGAGCGCGACCTGTCGCACGCCCTCGCCGAGGGCGGGATCGTGGTCTGGTTCCAGCCGATCTTCGGCGAGGGCGGCCGCGCGGTCGCCGGCCTCGAGGCCCTGGTGCGCTGGCACCATCCGGTCCACGGCTGGATCCCGCCCGGCGAGATCGTCTCCGCCGCGGCCCGGGCCGGCCTGACCGAATCGCTCCTGCGCGTCATCCTGGAGCAGGTCTGCGCCGCCCTGCAGGCCCTGCGGGCCGGGGGCGCCCATCACGTCCGGGTGGCGATGAACGTCTCCCCCCGGGAGATGGTGCAGATCCCGGTCGACGAGATCGTGCTCGAGCGCCTGCGGGCGCTCGGCCTGCCGCCGTCGATGCTCGAGATCGAGATCACCGAGGAGACCGCCCTCGACATCGAGGCGGTGCAGGGCAAGCTCCTCGCCCTGTCGCGGGCCGGGATCGGCGTCGCGCTCGACGATTTCGGCATCGGCTACTCGTCGCTGGCCTCTCTGCGCCAGCTGCGGGCCGGACGGGTGAAGATCGACCGCAGCCTCGTCACCGGGCTCGCGGAATCCGACGACAAGCGCGGGCTCGTCCAGGCGGTGCTCGGTCTCGGCCGCGCCCTCGATCTCGAAGTGGTGGCCGAGGGCGTCGAGACCGCGGAGGATCTCGCGGTGCTGCGCAGCCTCGGCTGCCCGTTCGTCCAGGGCTACCATCTGGGCCGCCCCGTCCCGGCCGAGCAGGCGCTCCACCAGGCCCTGGCCTGCCGGCCCGACGCCGCCTGACCCGGCCCCGGCCCGCCCCGCGGCGAATTCAGGCCGGCGCCGACGCGCAGGCGATCCGGCGTCTCGGCGCTTTCCCGCCGCGGTCGATCGGCTTAGGTCTCTCCCGGTGCTGCGCCCCCGCCGAACGGGAGCCGGCCGGGAGGAGATCCAAGTCATGCAGCCGATCCTCGATGCCTTCGACGCCCGCGCCATCCTGCCGGAGGATGGCTGCGCCGGCGCCCTCGCCGGCCGCGTCTGGCGGCCGGAGCTGAACGGCCCGAGCACCGTCGCGGTGCGGCCGGGCGCCGACGGGACGCCGGAGCTCGTCGACATCACCCGCGCCTTCCCGACGATCCGCGACCTGTGCGAGGCCGCCGACCCCGCCGGCGCCCTGCGGGCGGCCGCGGGCGAGACGGTCGGGACCCTCGACGCGGTGCTCGCCAACACGCCGCCGGACACCCGCGACCCGTCGCGGCCCTGGCTCCTGGCGCCGATCGACCTCCAGGCGGTCAAGGCCGCCGGCGTGACCTTCGCGGTCTCGATGCTGGAGCGGGTGATCGAGGAGCGGGCCCGCGGCAACCCGGATGCCGCGGCGGCGATCCGTCTCGAGGTCGGCCGCCTCGTCGGCGACGACCTGCGGCGCCTGAAGCCCGGTTCGCCCGAGGCCATGGCCCTGAAGGCGGTGCTGGTGGCGCAGGGAGCGTGGAGCCAGTACCTCGAGGTCGGCATCGGCCCCGATGCCGAGATCTTCACCAAGGCCCAGCCGCTCTCGGCGGTCGGCTGCGGCCAGGAGGCCGGCCTGCATCCGGGCTCGCAGTGGAACAATCCGGAGCCCGAGATCGCCCTGGTGGTCGCCTCCGACCAGCGCATCGTCGGGGCAACGCTCGGCAACGACGTCAACCTGCGCGACTTCGAGGGCCGCTCGGCCCTGCTGCTCGGCAAGGCCAAGGACAACGCCGCCTCCTGCGCGCTGGGGCCGTTCGTCCGCCTGTTCGATGCCGGCTTCTCGCTCGACCACGTCCGGCGCACGGTGGTGAGCCTGGAGGTGATGGGCGCGGACGGGTTCGAGCTCGCCGGCACGTCGCCGCTCTCCGAGATCAGCCGCGACCCGGCCGACCTCGTCGAGGCGATGATGGGCGGAACCCACCAGTATCCGGACGGCGCGGTGCTCTTCCTCGGCACGATGTTCGCCCCCGTCGAGGACCGCGGCGCGCCGGGCCAGGGCTTCACCCACCAGGTCGGCGACCGGGTGGTGATCCGCAGCCCCGGGCTCGGGGCGCTGGTCAACCGCATGCGCCATTGCCAGGATTGCGAGCCCTGGACCTTCGGGGCGGCGGCGCTGATGCGCAACCTCGCGGGCCGCGGCCTCCTCGGGGCGTGAGGCGGCCCAAGGGCGTAGGACAGCGGGCTTAAGACGCCGCACCGTGACAATACCGTCACGGAAACCGTAGAGGCCTCTTCCGGGCAAGCGTGGCCGGTTGCCAGGAATATAGCATTGGCTATACCTGGCGCCGGAACGGCAGGGGAAGCGGCGATGCAGCGCGTGGGCGGAGCGGGAATCGGGGTGGCGCTCGGCCTCTGGGCCGGCCTGGCGAATGCCGCCGACCTGCGCCCTCCCGCCCCCGCGGCCGCGGAGGGGCCCAGCTTCACCGACTGGTCGGGCCCCTATCTCGGCATCGAGGGCAGCGCCGGCGCCTCGTTCGGCAATTACCGCTTCGGGCCGAGCACGGTCGGCGGCCGGCCGATCCCGGCCTTCCAGAGCGGCGACTCGACGCGGCGCTCGGATACCGGCCGCACCGCCACCACGGCGGTCGGCGGCCTGTTCGGCGGCTACAACTGGCAGACGGGTCCCTACCTGTACGGGATCGAGGCCGACCTCTACGGCGCCAACCTCAAGCGCCCGGTGCCCTCGACGGCGACCGGCTTCGGCTACGAGGACGTCGATCCGCCCTTCAGCGTGATCCGGGGCAAGACCGACCTCTATGGGGCCGTGCGCGCCCGCCTCGGCTACTCGTTCGAGAATTATCTCGTCTACGCCACGTTCGGGCTCGCGGGCGCCGATGCGCGGGTGCTCGCGACCTACCCGGACCTCGCCACCGGGGCGGTGGCGACGGCGCGCAAGGACCTGTCCTTCCTCGGCTTCACCCTCGGGGCCGGCGTGCAATACGCCATCACCCCGAACCTCGCGCTCGGCCTCGACTACCGCTACGTCGACCTCGGACGCTCGAACCGCTTCGATCTCGGCACCGTACCGGGGCTCGGGCCCGTCACCACCCAGGCCGCCTTCTCGTCGCACCAGATGATGGCGCGCCTGTCCTGGTACCCCTACGGCCTCAGGCTGCCGGCGGAGGTGGCCGAGGACGCGCCGGCGAGCCGCGACACCGGCCGCTACTCCTTCCACGGCCAGACCACCTTCGTGATGCAAGGGGTACCGGGCTTCCGCGCCCCCTATCGCGGCGACAACAGCCTGGTGCCGAACCAGGTCCAGTCGACCACCACCGCGACCCTTTTTCTCGGCGTGAAGCTGACCGACAGCACCGAGCTCTACTACAACCCGGAATTCTCGCAGGGCTTCGGCCTGTCGCGGACGCTCGGCGTCGCCGGCTTCGTCAACGGCGAGGCCCAGAAGGCCGGCGCGCCGTTCCCCAAGCTGCGCTCGAACCGCTACTTCATCCGCCAGACCTTCGGGCTGGGCGGTGCTACCGAGGACGTGCCCGACGGCGTCAACCAGGTGGCGATGACCCGCGACGTCGAGCGGATCTCGGTCGTGGCCGGCAAGTTCGCCCTCGGCGACTTCTTCGACGGCAACGTCTACGCCCACGACCCCCGGGTCGACTTCATGAATTGGTCGATCTGGGGCTCCTCGGCCTGGGACTTCCCGGCGAACCTCCCCGGCTTCACGCAAGGCGTGATGGTCGAGTACAACCGGCCGGAATTCGCGATCCGCGCCGCCTACACCCAGGTGCCCAAGCAGCCCTCGAACGACGTCCTCGACCCGCGGGTCTTCGAGCGCGCCGGCACCAACATCGAGTTCGAGGAGCGCCACGTCCTGCCCGGCCTCGACCAGCCCGGCAAGCTGCGCATCGGCCTGTTCAGCAATGTCGGCAACACCGCCAACTACCGCCAGGTCGTCGACCTGACGCAAGCCGGCATCTACGACGACATCAACGACGCGGCCGCCGCGACCCGCCGGCCCCGGCGCAAGACCGGCGCCTACATCAACCTGGAGCAGGCGCTCACCCCGGATCTCGGCCTGTTCGCCCGGGCGAGCCTGTCCGACGGGCGCAACGAGAGCCTGTCCTTCACCGACGTCGACCGGTCGGTCTCGGGCGGCTTGTCCCTGAAAGGCACCGCCTGGGAGCGGCCGAGCGACACGGTCGGCATCGGCGGGGCGATCAACGGCCTGTCGCCGTCGCACCGGGCCTTCTTCGCCAATGGAGGCCTGGGCCTGCTGATCGGCGACGGACGCCTGACCTACGGCACCGAGCGGGCGTTCGAGACCTACTACGCGCTGAGCCTGACCAAGGCCGTGACGGTATCGTTCAACTACCAGTTGGTGGTGAACCCCGCCTATAACCGCGACCGCGGCCCGGCGAACTTCTTCGGCACCCGCCTTCACGCCGACTTCTGACGCCGCCGCGCGCCGTGACGTGCGCCGGCCGCGATGGCAGGCGCGCCTCGACGGTATGACACGGCCGGCCGCGGACGGTGTAAGCCTGTTCCGAACGACCGGCGCCCCGGACCCCACCCGACGGCCCGGCAGGCAGGAGACGCCCGAATGACCGAGACCGACGCGCTGCGCCATCCGGAGATCCGCGAGGAGGTCGCCAAGCTCTGCGCGCGCTTCCCCGACGAATACTGGCGCCGGCTCGACACCGAGCGCGCCTACCCGACGGACTTCGTGAACGCGCTCACCGAATCCGGCTACCTCTCGGTGCTGATCCCGGAGGAGTACGGCGGCTCGGGCCTGCCGCTCTCGGCCGCCGCCGCGATCCTCGAGGAGGTGCAGCGCTCCGGCTGCAACGGCGCCGCCTGCCACGCCCAGATGTACACGATGGGCACGGTGCTGCGGCACGGCACGCAGGCCCAGAAGGAGCGCTACCTGCCGGAGATCGCCGCCGGGCGCCTGCGGCTCCAGGCCTTCGGCGTCACCGAGCCGACGAGCGGCACCGACACCACGGCGCTCCGCACCACCGCCCGGCGCGAGGGCGACAAGTTCATTGTCAACGGGCAGAAGATCTGGACCAGCCGGGCCGAGCATTCCGACCTAATGCTGCTGCTCGCCCGCACCACGCCCCGCGACCAGGTGGCGAAGAAGACCGACGGCCTCTCGACCTTCATCGTCGACATGCGCAGCGTGCTCGGCCGCGGCCTGACCATCCGGCCGATCCGCACGATGATGAACCACAATTCCTGCGAGGTCTTCTTCGACAACATGGAGGTGCCGGCCGAGAACCTGGTCGGCGAGGAGGGCAAGGGCTTTCGCTACATCCTCTCGGGCATGAACGCCGAGCGGCTGCTCATCGCCGCCGAGTGCGTCGGCGACGCCAAGTGGTTCATCGCCAAGGCCTCGGCTTACGCCCGCGAGCGCCAGGTCTTCGGCCGGCCGATCGGTCAGAACCAGGGCATCCAGTTCCCGATCGCCAAGGCCTACGCCAACATGCGGGCCGCCGAATTGATGGTGCGGGAGGGCTTGGCGCTCTACGAGGCCGGGGCCAATCCGGGGGCCGAGGCCAACATGGCCAAGATGCTCGCCGCCGACGCCTCGTTCGAGGCGGCCAATGCCTGCATCCAGACCTTCGGGGGCTTCGGCTTCGCGGAAGAGTACGACGTCGAGCGCAAGTTCCGCGAGACCCGGCTCTACCAGGTGGCGCCGATCTCGACGAACCTGATCCTGTCCTACATCGCCGAGCACGTGCTCGGGATGCCGCGTTCATACTGATGTGAATTCCGGACGATGACGTCCGGAATTCGTGTCACAAGCCGGCGCGGCGCCCGAGCGACGCCGATATCTGCGTCGTGAAGCGACCGGCCGGACATCGTATGACGGCGAACGCCGCCCTCGGGGTCCCGGGGGCGGGCACGGAATCCCCCATGACCTTTCCCTCCGGCCCGCTTCTGTTCCTGCCCGGGCTCCTCAACGACGCCGTGCTGTGGCGCCGCCCGATCGCCGCGCTGGCCGACCGGACGGCCGCCGTGGTGGCCGACCTGACCCTCGACGACAGCATCGCCGCGATGGCCCGCCGGGCGCTCGCGGCGGCGCCGCCGCGCTTCGGGCTCGTCGCCCTGTCGATGGGCGGCTACGTCGCCTTCGAGATCTTGCGCCAGGCGCCCGAGCGGGTGACGCGGCTGGCCCTGTTCGACACCGGCGCCGCGCCGGAGGATGCGGCCCACGCGGCGCTGCGGCGCCAGGGCATGGAGCAGATCAAGGTCGGCCGCTTCGCCGGCGTGACCACGCGCCTCTTGCCGAAGCTCGTCCACGCCTCGCACGTCGCCGGCCCGGTCGGCGAGGCCGTGAAGGCGATGGCCGAGCGGGTCGGCGGCGAGGCCTTCCTGCGCCAGCAGCGGGCAATCCTCGACCGGCCCGACAGCCGGCCGATCCTCGCCACGATCCGGGTGCCGACCCTGGTGGCGGTGGGCGCGGACGACGTGCTGACGCCCCCCGTCCTGTCGCAGGAGATCCATGCCGGCATCGCCGGCTCGCGCCTGCATGTCCTCGCCGATTGCGGCCACCTCCCGCCGCTGGAGCGGCCCGAGGGAACCGCCGCGCTGCTGCGCGAGTGGCTGGAAGCCTGACGCGTCAGGTCAGCATCGGGGCAAAGCCGGGATCGCCCATCTCCATGGCGCGGCGATAGACAGGGCGCGCCCCGATGCGCTGCAGGTAGGCGAGGATCGCGGGATAGGGCGCGAGGTCGACCGGCTGGAACAGCCGCATGGTGGTGAGCGAAAAGACGCTCATGATGTCGGCCGTCGTGAATTCCTCCCCGGCGAGGTAGGGCACCGCGGCGAGCCGCGCCTCGACCAGCGCCATCACCCGGTCGAGGCGCCCCTGGACCGCCGCCTGCACCGGATGGTCGGGGGGAAGGCCGACGCGCCCCACCATCATCATCCGGCCGAGGACCGGCTGGAGGTTCCCGTTGGCGAAGTGGAACCAGTACAGGAAGGCGGCGTAATCCGGGTGGTCCGGCCCGAGCCGCAGCCGGCCGCCGCCATGCCTCACCGCGATGTACTCGACGATCGCGGCGGATTCGGCGAGCACCAGCCCGTCTTCCTCGATCACCGGCGCCGCGCCGAGCGGATGCAGCGCCCGCAGATCTGGCGGCGCCAGGATGGTGACGGGGTCGCGCTGGTAACGCACGAGGTCGTAGGGAACGCCCAGCTCCTCGCACAGCCAGAGGATGCGCTCGGATTGCGAGCGGCCGAGGTGGTGGACCGTCAGCATCGCACTGCCTCCCTTCACGCGTGAGAGCGGGTCACCGGTTCCCGGCGGCGGGCCCACCCGCCGTGCCGCCGCTGCCGGGCGGGCCCGCGGTCGGGCTGCCGCCGATCCAGACCCCCGGATTGGTGCCGGGGACGGACGTGCTGCTCGGGTTGCCCGGAAGAGTCTGCGTCGGACGCGAGGCCGGCGGCTTCGTGCCGGTGCCGGGGCCCGGCGCGCCGACGGCGTCGCTCGGCGGCGGGAGCCGGGCGGTCTGGGCCTGCGCGGTCGACGCTTGGGTGGCGGCGACGATGCCCAGCGTGAGGGCGAGCGCGAGGGTGAATCTGATCATCGGCCTGTCCGCAGGGAAGCTGTCGGCCGTCAACATCCGAAACGGGCCCGGGTTCGACCGGGATCGCGAGGAGGCCGGAGCCTCCCGACGAAGAAGCCGGGCAGGCGGACGGATTCGCATACCGGGATCCGGGGCGGGCCGTCGCGCGAGCCGTCGCTCCACCGCCCCCCTGGGCGAATCGGCTCCGCCCGTCGCGAGCGAAAATTCTTACCGGTTAGTTCTTGCAAATCATCGGCTCGCAGGAATTTTAATCGTGATTTTACCAAGAGTCATCATGAAACGAACCTCGCTGCGAGGCCGATACATGAAGATTAAATTATCTCACGTACTGGGCGGATTGATCGCCCTGCTGACCATTGGCCTTCTCTCGCAAGGCGTCTTGAGCATGACGCAGTTGCGGAGCGTCAACGCCAATACGCTCGACATCTCCGACAGCTGGTTGCCGAGCGTACGTGAACTCGGGGAATACAAGTACAAGATAACGCGCCTGCGTCTCGTCGATGCCCGCTACGTCATGGCGACGGAGCCGGTGACCGAGCTCGACGCCATCTCGGACCGCCGCCTCAAGGAATCGGAAGCGGTGGCGCGCCGCTATGAGACGGTGATCACGAGTCCCGAGGAGCAGGCGCTCTGGACCGCGTTCCAGGGACATTGGGCGGAGTACCTGACCCTGCGCGGCAAGATCATGATCGCGGCGCGGGAGAAGAACGCCGTCACCGTCAACGAGCTGTTCCAGGCGTCTCGCCGTCCGTTCGATGCCGCGATGGAAGCGCTCGATCGCGACACGGTGCTGAACGTGGCCGGCAGCGACCGGGCACGGTCGACGGCGATCGGCATCTATTCCAACGCGCTCTGGCTGACCGGACTGGTCTGCGCCGTCGCGCTGGCCATCGGCCTGTCCGGCATCGTCTACGTCGTGGCCGCCGTGGCGCGGCCGATCGAGCGCCTGGTCCGGCGGATGCACGGCCTGGCCTCCGGCGACGTCGCCGCCCCGGTTCCCTATCTCGGCCGCACCGACGAGATCGGCGCCATCGCGGCCGCGGTCGACGCCTCCCGGGAGAACGTGATCCGGACCCGGCAGCTCGAGGAGGAAACCGCTCTCGCACGGGCCTCCGCCGAGGCGCAGCGCAAGGCCGGCATGCGCCAGATGGCCGAGGGCTTCGAATCGGCGGTCGGCGGCATCGTCACCCTGGTCTCGTCGGCGGCGACGGAATTGCAGGCCACGGCCGAGCAGATGACCGCGACCGCGGCCGACACGGCCGCGCGGTCGGGCACGGTCGCGGCGGCGGCGGAGGAGGCGGCGGCGAACGTCAACACGGTGGCGGCGGCGACCGAGGAACTCGGCGCATCGGTCGGGGAGATCGGCCGGCAGGTCCAGGGCTCGGCCGGGCTCGCCCGGAGCGCCGTCGCCGAGGCCGACCAGACGGTGCATCTCGTGCAGGTGATGAAGACGGCGTCCGGGCGGATCGGCGAGATGGTCGGCATGATCGCGACCATCGCCAGCCAGACCAACCTCCTGGCGCTGAACGCCACCATCGAGGCGGCGCGGGCGGGCGAAGCGGGCCGGGGCTTCGCGGTGGTCGCCGCCGAGGTGAAGGAACTCGCCAACCAGACCAGCCGGGCCACCGAGGAGATCTCCGGACAGATCGGCGAGATCCAGGGCGTGACCGACCGGGCCGTCGCGGCAATCGGCACGATCAGCGCGCGCATCCGGGAGATCGACGCGGTGACGGCGGGCATCGCGAGCGCGGTCGAGCAGCAGGGCGGCGCGACCCGGGAGATCGTGCGCAACGTCGCCGAGGCCGCGACCGGCGCGAGCGCGGTGACGCATACCATCGCGGGCGTGGCGCAGGCCTCCGAGGAGACCGGCGCGGCAGCGAGCCAGGTCCTCGCCTCGTCGTCCGAGCTGTCGCGGCAATCGGAGCACCTCTCCTCGGAGGTGCGCCGCTTCCTCGCCACGGTCAGGGCCGCGTGAGCGGGAGGCTCCGACGCCGGGGGTGAAGCCCCTGCGCCCCGGGCGTCAGATCGTACCCGCCGCCACGTCCCGCATCAGCCCCGGCACCTCGCCGGGCAGTTCCCGCGCCAGGAAGCCGATCGGCCCGCGGCTCTGGGCGAGCCGCCGCCCCGCCTCGCCGTGGAGGAAGACGCCCCAGGCCGCGGCCTCGCCGGGCTTCGTGCCGCGGGCGAGCAGCCCGACGATGATCCCGGCGAGCACGTCGCCGGAGCCGGAGGTGGCGAGCCCCACGCCGCCGCCGGCATAGTGCCAGGTCTCGCCCGCCGGATCGACGATCCAGGTCTCGGCCCCCTTCATCACCACGACGGCCCCCAACCGTTCGGAGGCCCGGCGTGCCGCCGCGAGCGGATCGGCCTCGACGGCCTCGCGCTCGCAGCCGAGGCAGCGCGCCATCTCGCCGGCATGGGGCGTGAGCACCACGCGACCCGCCCGCGCCCGCACCGCCTCGGCCTGCTCGCACAGGCCCTCGATGCTCGCCGCGTCGAGGACGAAGGGCGCCTCGGCGGGGCCGGCGAGCAGGGCGGCGGTGAGCGCGCGGGTCGGCGCGCCGGCGGTCATGCCGGCGCCGACCAGGATCGCGGCGGCCCGCTCGGTCCGGGGCAGGAGCACCTCGGCGGCGACCCGATGGTCGACATGGCCGTCCGCGCCCTCGGGCAGGCGCACCACCAGGGCCTCGGGCACCGCGAGCGCGGCGTGCGGCGCCGTGCCGGCCGCGATCGACATCTGCAGCTTGCCGGCGCCGGCCCGGAGCGCCGCGGTGCCCGCGAGGATCGCGGCACCCGGCACCTCGACCGAGCCCGCGACCACGAGAGCGCTGCCGCGGGCCTCCTTGGTGCCGGCGCCGGGGTCCGGCAGGGGATACCCGCGCAGGGTCGCGGCGTCGATCGTGATGGTCATCGGGCGGCCCCCGTGGCGTCCGGCTCGGCCGTCACCGGGGCACCGGCCCGGGTCAGCGGCGCCACGACGTTGTAGCGTTGGAGCACGAGCTTGCCGCTGCTGCCCTGGCGCGGATCGAAAGCGTATTCGGTGACTCCGCAATTGGCGACGTCGCCCTCGCGGTCGATGGCGAGGATCTCGTCCTCGGTCATGCCCTCGATGAGGTAGCGCAGGCACAGCACCACGACCTGATGCCCGACCACCAGGACCCGCCGCCCGCCGTAATGCAGCGATATCGTGTCGAGGGCGCTGCGCAGGCGCAGGATCACGTCGCACCAGCTCTCCCCGCCCGGCGGCCGGTGGTAGAACTTGCCGAGAAGGCGCCGCAGCTCGGCCTGCTCGGGATGGAGCTGCACGATGCCCTCGCGGGTGAGCCGGTCGAGAACCCCGAATTCCTTCTCGCGCAGGCGCTCGTCGGCGACGAAATCGAGCAGCGGGTCGGCGACGCCGCCGGCCTCGCGGATCAGCCGGGCGGTGGATTCGGCCCGGCGATAGGGCGAGGTGAGCACCACGTCGGGCCGCTCGGAGGCCGGCTTCTCGGCGAACCACCGCCCGACCGCCGCGGCCTGACGCTCCCCGAGCGTGCTCAGCGGCACGTCGACGTCGCGCCCGGCGATGTCGATATGGGTGTGCCCCGCCGCTTGGGCTGCGTCCCGGGCGACGTTGCCGGCGCTCTCGCCGTGCCGCACGATCCAGATCCGGTCCGGCCAGCGCTGCTGCATTGCTCCCCCCGAGTGTCCGGGAGGGTCAGCTAGCGGAGGCGGCAGGGTCAGCAAGCGGCGGTGGCTGCGGCGCTTTCGTTGTCGATCCGTATTGTCGGGATACTAGGTGGACGCTGCCCCGGCTCGGATCGCGACCGGCCCGGGATCACCGTCATCCTTCCCAGAGAGCGAGGTCTTCGTCCGGAAGCGGTGAGAAGAAGTCCGGGCCGTCACCGAGCCGACCGCGCAGCAGCCCGAACTTGAACGGTGTGCGTGAGCGGGGCGCCGGAACACGACGCTCGATATCCGCGACCGCCTCACGGTGAGCCGCAGCATCGAGGCTGATCGCCCGCGGCTCTGCGGCCGCGTCATCATGGGCCTTCGTCATGCCGCCACTCCCGAATGCCGCTGGTCGGAGGTCGGGATGACGGTGTCACCGACCAAACGGGCGGTCAACCGGCGCTGCGCCGTCCCGCGGTCTGCCATCGAATGGGCTGGCTGTCACGCCGGCCTCTCCGATGGCCAGCCTCTTGCAAGCGGCACGGTCCGGCGATCGGGTTCCGGTCCGCCCGGAAATCTGTGAGAACAAGGCAACCGGCGAAAAGCCGGGTCTCGGGGCAGGACGAAGCGATGCAGGACGAGGGGCGGCCGATGGCCGAAGACGCGCGGCCGCACGATGCGCGGCTGGCGCCCGCGCGCCACCGGCTCCACGTCAACGGGCGCGGCGTGAGCGTCGAGGCGGCGCCCGGCACCCGCCTGCTCTACGTGCTGCGCAACGACCTCGCGCTGAACGGCCCGAAATACGGCTGCGGCCTCGGCCAGTGCGGCAGCTGCACGGTGCTGGTCGACGGGCGGGCGTTGCGCTCCTGCACGATCCCGCTGCGGGCCGCGACCGGGCGGCGGATCACCACCCTGGAGGGGCTGGCGGAGGGCGGGCGGCTGCACCCGGTGCAGGAGGCGTTCATCGCCGAGAACGCCGCGCAATGCGGCTACTGCCTCAACGGCATGATCATGACGACGGTGGCGCTGCTGACCGCCAACCCGGACCCGAGCGAGGCCGAGATCCGCGACGGGCTCCGGGCGAACCTGTGCCGCTGCGGCACCCATGTCGAGATCCTGCGCGCGGTGCGCGCCGCCGCCGCGCGGCTGCGCGGGAGGGCACAGGCGAGCGCCGCGGCACAAGCGAGCGCCGCATGACCGAGGAACCCGCCGCGCGCCGCCGCCGCTGGCAGGAGGCGGACGACCTGCTGCTGATCTACCGCGAGACGATGGGCCGCCCGCCCCGGCTCGGCGACGCGCCGGGCGCCGCGCTGGCCGTGGGGCCGCAACGCGCCCTCTACCTCGCGGTCGATGCCGGGGGCCGGGTCACCGCCTTCAACGGCCACGTCGATCTCGGCACCGGCATCCGCACGGCGCTCGCCCAGATCGTCGCCGAGGAGCTCGACGTGCCCCTCGCCCGGGTCGCGATGGAGCTCGGGAGTACCGCCACCGCCCCCGACCAGGGCGGCACGATCGCCAGCGAGACGATCCAGATCGCCGCCGTGCCCCTGCGCCAGGCCGCCGCCACCGCCCGCCGCCACCTGATCGAGGCGGCCTCGCGCCGGCTCAACCGCGGCACCGGGGAACTCGTCGTCGCGGCCGGCACCGTCCGGGTCGCGGACGAGCCGGATCTCGCCGTGGCCTACGGCGACCTCGTGCGGGGCGGACGCACCGAGCTGACCCTCGATCCCGAGGCGCCGGTGAAACCGGTGGAGGATTACGCCATCGTCGGGCAGCCGGTGCCGCGAGTCGACATCCCAGCCAAGGCCGTCGGCGCCTTCACCTACGTCCACGACGTGCGGGTGCCCGGCATGGTCCATGGCCGCGTGGTCCGGCCGCCGGTCCCGGGTGTCGAGACGGCGCTCGGCGGCCTGCTGCTCGGGGTGGACGAAGCCTCGGTCGCGCATATCCCCGGCCTCGTCGGGGTCGTGACGCTCGGCGACTTCGTCGGCGTGGTGGCCGAGCGCGAGGAGAACGCCATCGAGGCGGCGAGGGCGCTGCGCGTGACCTGGCGGCCCGGAGAGACGCTGCCCGACCTCAACCGGCCCGAGGCGGCGCTCCGCGACAACCCGGCGACCCCGCGCAAGCTCCTCGACCGCGGCGACGTCGAGCGGGCGCTCGCCCACGCCGAGGCGCGGCTCGACCGCACCTATGTCTGGCCCTACCAGATGCACGGCTCGATCGGCCCGTCCTGCGCCGTGGCGGCGTTCCGGGACGGTGACCTGGTGGTGTGGTCGGGCACCCAGAACCCGCACGTCCTGCAGAGCGACCTCGCCACCCTCCTCGACCTGCCGGAGGAGCGGATCGCGATCGAGCGCCACGAGGCGGCGGGCTGCTACGGCCGCAACTGCGCCGACGACGTGGCGGCCGATGCCGCGCTGCTCGCCCGGGCGGTGGGGCGGCCGGTGCGGGTGCAGCTCACCCGCGAGCAGGAGCATGCCTGGGAGCCGAAGGGCGCCGCGCAGGTGATGGACGTCCGCGGCGGCCTCGACGCCGAGGGCGGACCGGCGGCCTACGACTTCGAGACCCGCTATCCCTCGAACGGCGCGCCGACGCTCGCGCTGATCCTCACCGGCAAGGTGACGGCGACGCCCGCCACCTACCCGATGGGCGACCGCACGGCGGTGCCGCCCTACGCCTTCGGCAATGCCCGGGTGACGGTGCACGACATGCCGCCGATCGCCCGCGCCTCGTGGATGCGCGGCGTCTCGGCCCTGCCCAACACCTTCGCGCACGAATCCTACATCGACGAGCTCGCCACGGCCGCCGGCATCGACCCGATCGAGTACCGCCTGCGCTACCTGCCCGATCCCCGCGCCGCCGACCTCGTGCGCGCGGTCGCCGAGCGCGCCGCCTGGGTGCCCCACACCCGGCCCGGCAGCCATGGCGGCTCCGGCGACGTGCTGTACGGGCGGGGCTTCGCCTACGCGGTCTACGTCCACGGGCCGTTTCCCGGAAAGGCCGCCGCCTGGGCGGCCTGGGTGGCGGACGTGGCGGTCAACCGGGTCACCGGGGAGGTGGCCGTCACCCGTGTGGTGGTCGGCCAGGATTCCGGCCTGATGATCAACCCGGACGGGGTGCGCCACCAGATCCACGGCAACGTCATCCAGTCGACGAGCCGGGTGCTGAAGGAATCGGTCGGGTTCGACGCCACCGGGGTCACCAGCCGGGAATGGGGCAGCTACCCGATCCTCGCCTTTCCGCAGGTGCCCGAGATCGACGTGCTGATGGTGCCCCGGCCGCACGATCCGCCTCTGGGCGCGGGCGAATCGGCCTCGGTGCCGAGTGCCGCGGCGATCACCAACGCGCTGTTCGACGCGACCGGCATCCGATTCCGCGAATTGCCGCTGACGGCGGACGCCGTGCGCGCCGCCCTCAACCCGCCGCGGATCTCCGGGCCCGAACACCCCGGCGGGGACTCCGCCCCGCGCCGCCGCCGCGGCTTCCTCGCCGGGCTGTTCGGCGCCGGGGCCGGGGCGCTGGCGCTCGCCACCACCCTCCTGCCCTGGCGCCCGGCCTATCCGTCGATCGAGCGGCCGGATTCGGCTGCCTATTCCGCCGCCACGATCGCGCAGGGGCGCCTCGTCGCGGCGGCCGGGGCCTGCCTCGTCTGCCATGCCGGACCGGACGGCCGGAGCTTCGCGGGCGGGCGCGGGCTCGAGACGCCGTTCGGCACGGTCTACGCCTCGAACATCACGCCCGATGTCGGCGCCGGCATCGGCGCCTGGTCCTACCCGGCCTTCGCCCGGGCGATGCGCGAGGGCGTGTCGCGGGACGGGCACCATCTCTACCCGGCCCATCCCTATCCGAGCTTCGCCGGCATCGCGGAGCGCGACCTCCAGGCGCTCTACGCCTACCTGATGGCGCAGGAACCGGTGGCGAGGCCCGCGCCCGAGACGGGGCTGCGCTTCCCCTTCAACCTCCGGCCGCTGATGGCGGACTGGAACGCCCTCTTCCTCCGCCCGGTCGCCACCGCCGATCCGGCCCGCGGGCCGGACTGGAACCGCGGCGCCTACCTGGTCGAGGTCCTCGGCCATTGCGGCGCCTGCCACAGCCCGCGCAACGCGCTCGGGGCCGAGCGGCGTGGCGAGGCCCGTCTCGCCGGCGGCTTCGCCGACGGCTGGGAGGCGCCGGCGCTCACCGGCCTGTCCCGCTCCCCCCTGCCCTGGACCGAGGACGACCTCTTTGCCTACCTGCGCAAGGGCCGCTCGGCCCGCCACGGCAGCGCCGCCGGCCCGATGGCCGACGTGGTCGCCTCGCTGGCCCCCCTGCCCGACGAGGATATCCGGGCGATGGCGGTCTACCTCGCGAGCCTCGCCGGCGAGGCTCCGGCGCCCCGGCCGACCGCTACGGCAACCTCACGCCCGGCCGGCTCCGCCTCCCTGTTCCAGGGCGCCTGCGCCGCCTGCCACGAGGGCGGGGCCGGCGGCGATCTCGTGCCGCTGGGTCTCGTGACCTCCGTCCACAGCGCGCACCCGGACAACCTGATCCAGGCGGTCCTGAACGGCGTCGCGGCAGCGGCCGAGCGCTTTCCGAACCCCGATCCGGGCGCCCCGCCCGCCGCGATGCCGGCGTTTCGCGATACCCTCACCGACCGGCAGGTGGCAGAGGTCGTCGCCTATACCCGCGCCCGCTACGCGCCCGACGCGCCGGCCTGGACCGGGCTGGAAGCGGCGGTGGCGCGGGTGCGGGGTTTGAGGCCGCATGCGGGATGGTGAAGGTTTCGGCGCCGGAGGAGAGCCCGATCGCAACGCGACCGGGCCGTGATCGCGCCCACCGTCACTTCATGTTGGCGTCGAAGATCCGCTCGAACTCGCCGGACGCCTTCGTCAGGTGCAGCCACTGGTCGACATAGGCCTTGAACACCGTGTCGCCGCGCGGCAGCAGGAAACCCATCTCGCCGTACTGAAGGGGCCGGTCGGGGTTCACCGCGCACAGGCCCGGATGCAGCTTCTCCTGGAGCTTCACCTCGACGGACTCGGCGACCATGACGTCGGCCCGGTTTTCCGCGATCTCCCGCCAGATCACGCGGTTGTCGGGGAAGAGCTGGATCTGCGCCTTGGCGAGGTTGGCGCGGGCGAATTTTTCGTTCGTGCCGCCGGGATTGACGACGACGCGGGTCGCGGGCTGGTTGATGGCGTCCGTCGTCTGGTACTTCGCGACGTCGTCGCAGCGCACGATCGGCGCCTTGCCGTTCACGAGATACATCTCGCTGAAGAACGCCTCGCGCTGGCGCGGCAGCGTCACGGAGATGCCGCTCATCGCGATGTCGCACTGGCTCTTGAAGTCGGCGAGCAGGTTCGACCACTTGGTCTGGATGAAGACCGCCTCGGCATCGAGGGACTTGGCCAGCGAGCGTCCGAGATCGATGTCGAGGCCGACGAAGTCGTTGGCGCCGTCGGGGCGGTAGGAGAACGGGCGATAGTCGCCGGTCGTGCACACGTTCAGGACCTTGCGGTCGATCACCCGGTCGAGGCGCGAGGGCTCGTCGGCCGCGAAGGCTCGTGTCGCCGAGAGGACCAGCATCGCGCCCGCCACCAGCCGCGACGTCACCGAACCCGCCTTCATGAACCTGACTCCCCGTGGAACGCATCCTGCGTGAGCGAACCGTAAGGACGCGGGCGGAAGGCGTCCAGATTGTCGACAACGCGCACCGGCATGGGCTGGGGATGGCGGCTCGCGCCCGATGCCGCCGGCCGAGGCCTCTTGCCCGGCGGCTCTCAACCAGCTGCCCCTGCCCGGCGGCCGGGGCGGAGCGGCAGTCGTTCACACGGATCTTCTTCGTCATCGCGAGATGATGCAGCGATGGCCGCCACGCGCGGGGGACGTGCGATAGTTTCGATTTGTTTCCCGCTAATTTAGAACGATACGAAACAAGGATATGGCGTTTGAAAGCCGGGGCCGCCTCGCCTAAGAGGGCGCCGGACGTGCGGCGCGACGGCGCCCGTCCGGACGATCCCAGTTTTTCCCTGCGCCCGAGCGAGGAGTACCCCCATGGCCGACGGATCCACCTTCGCGCAGGCCTTCACCATCCTGTTCCGCGAAGGCCTGGAGGCGATGCTGGTCGTGGCGGCCCTGGCGGCCTTCCTGCGCCGGGCCGGCGCAGCGGAGAAGATCCGCCCGGTCTATGCCGGGGCCGGCCTCGCCGTGCTGGCGAGCTTCGGCCTCGCCTGGGTGTTCGAGACCTTCTTCGACGGCAACCACAACGACCTGATCGAGGCCGGCGTCATCGTGGTCGCCGCCGCGCTCATGTTCACGATGAGCGGCTGGCTCTTCCTGCGCCAGGACCCGGCGGCCTGGAAGGCCGAGATCAACCGCATGGCCGAGCGGGCGATGGGCGCCGGAACGGTGCTGTCGCTCGCCGGCATCGCCTTCCTGGCGGTGTTCCGCGAGGGCGCCGAGACGGTGCTGTTCCTGCACGCCCTCGCCCGCACCGTCGGCGGCTTCGACGCCTCGCTGCTCGGCGGCCTCGTGGTGGCGGCCGCGGCGCTCGCGGCGATGTTCGTGGCGATGCAGTGGCTGGCCCTGCGGCTGCCCCTGCGCCCGGTCTTCCTCCTCACCTCCGCCTTCCTGTTCGTGATGGGCCTGCGCCTCGTCGGCGCGGCGATCCAGGAATTGCAGGAGCAGGTGCTGGTGCCGGTCCACAACGACGGCGTGCCGGACTTCGTCACCGATCTCGGCTTCAACGGCAGCTGGGAGGCGCTGATCGTCCAGGGCGCGATCGTGCTGTGCGCCCTCGCCTGGATGCTGATGCGGCGGTCCCGCCCGGCGGCCGGCGTCGCGGCCCGCCCGCAGGTCTCGGCCTGAGGCCCCGCGCGCGGCGCGGTACCCCGCGGGGGCTTCTTCGCGGTAAGGGACGGGGGCGCCCGCGCCCCGCACGACCGGGGCGATCGCGGCGCGCCGGGAGGCCTCCGTTGTCCGACACCCTCACGCTCTACTACTCGCCGGGCGCCTGCTCGCTCGCGCCCCACATCGCCCTCGAGGAGACCGGCGCGGCCTTCGAGGCGGTGAAGGTCGACTTCGCCACCGCCGAGCAGCGCGGCGGCCGCTACCTCGCCATCAACCAGAAGGGCCGGGTGCCGGCGCTGGCCGAGGGCGACTGGGTGCTGACCGAGAACCCGGCGATCCTGCGCTACATCGCACGCCGGCACCCGCAGGCGGGCCTGTGGCCGGAGGACCCGCGCGAGGAGGCGCGGTGCGCCGAGTGGCTGGCCTGGCTGTCCTCCACCATCCACCCCGCCTACGCCCATATCCGGCGGGCCGAGCGCTACGCCACCGACGAGGCGGCGATCGAGGACGTGAAGGCCAAGGGCTTCGAGACCTGCGCCGATCTGTGGACGATGATCGAGGTCGGGCTCTCCCGCGGCGGCTGGGCCGCCGGCGAGCACTACAGCGTCGCCGACCCCTACCTCCTGGTGTTCTGGCACTGGGGCCGCGGCCAGGTGCTCGGCTACGACATGGCCCGCCAGTTCCCGTACTGGACCGACCACGCCCGCCGCATGGCCGCCCGCCCGGCGGTGCAGCGCGCCTTCGCGCGCGAGGGATTGCCGCTGCCCGCGTGACCCGGCCGCCGCGGGGGTCCACTCCGGCGAAATCCGCTTAGCCCCGGAAGGCGCCCTCCCCCGCCAGATAGTCCCGCTCGGCCGCCGTCTCGGGCCGGCCGAGCACCGCGTTGCGGTGGGGAAAGCGGCCGAAGCGGCGGATCAGGTCGCGGTGCTCGATCGCCGCTTCCAGGTGCACGGGCAGGCCGAGGGCGGCAAAGAGCGCGACGCTGCGCTCCTGCAAATCCCGATCCTCGGCATGCGTCAGCGGCATGTAGAGGAAGATGCGCAAGCCCGGCTCGATCGCCCGGTCGTGCCCGCGGGCAAGGGCGCGCTCGGCCGCCGCCAGCGCCGCTGCGTCGGTCGCCCAGGCCCGGGGCGTGCCGCGAAAGAGGTTGCGGGGAAACTGGTCGAGGAGCAGCACCAGGGCGAGCGCGCCCTCCGGCGTCGCCTCCCAGGCCGCGAGTTCGCCCCGCGCCGCCGCCTCGTGCAGCGGCCGGTAGGCCCGGCAGGCTGCGTCGAAGGCCGGATCGGCGGTGAACCAGCGGTCGAGTCCCGCCTCGCGCCAGAACGCCACCAGTTCGGCGGGTCCCGCCCGCTGCGTCATGCCGGCCTCCACCATTGCCGAAACCCACCCATCCCGCACGACGATCGTGCCCGGTCCGGCTGCATGCGCACGCCGAACTTGGCAGCCATGTGCAGCTTGGTGCGCATCGCCTATTCCCTGACGCGAATCACGCCGCTACAAGCCGGCCGTCGCACGGCCGCTCCAGCGCCCGGAGCGTTCGAGATTCTCGCCATCTGCACAAGGGGGAGCCGCCATGCGGGTCTATTACGATCGTGATGCCGACATCAATCTGATCAAGGGCAAGAAGGTCGTCATCGTCGGCTACGGCAGCCAGGGCCATGCCCACGCGCTGAACCTGCGCGATTCCGGCGTCAAGGACGTGGTGATCGCGCTCCGCAAGGGCTCGGCCAGCGCCAAGAAGGCCGAGGCCGAGGGCTTCACGGTCATGGAGGTCGCCGACGCCGCCAAGCAGGCCGACGTCGTCATGATGCTGACCCCGGACGAGCTGCAGGGCGAGATCTACCGCGATTCGCTCCAGGCCAACATGAAGCAGGGCGCTGCGCTGCTGTTCGCCCACGGCCTCAACGTCCACTTCAACCTGATCGAGCCGCGCGCCGACCTCGACGTGCTGATGGTCGCCCCGAAGGGCCCGGGCCATACCGTGCGCTCCGAGTACCTGCGCGGCGGCGGCGTGCCGACCCTGATCGCCATCGCCCAGGACGCGTCGGGCAACGCCCACGACCTCGGCCTGTCCTACGCCTCGGCCAATGGCGGCGGCCGCGCCGGCATCATCGAGACGACCTTCAAGGAAGAGTGCGAGACCGATCTGTTCGGTGAGCAGGTCGTGCTCTGCGGCGGCCTCGTCGAGCTGATCAAGGCCGGCTTCGAGACCCTGGTCGAGGGCGGCTACGCCCCCGAGATGGCCTATTTCGAGTGCCTCCACGAGGTGAAGCTGATCGTCGACCTCATCTACGAGGGCGGCATCGCCAACATGAACTACTCGATCTCGAACACCGCCGAGTACGGCGAGTACGTGACCGGCCCGCGCATCATCACGCCCGAGACCAAGGCCGAGATGAAGCGGGTGCTCACCGACATCCAGAACGGCACCTTCACCCGCAACTGGATGCTGGAGAACAAGGTCAACCAGACCTCGTTCAAGGCGACCCGCGCCCGCAACGCCGCCCACCCGATCGAGGAGGTCGGCGAGCGCCTCCGCGGCATGATGCCGTGGATCAAGGAGAAGGCCCTGGTCGACAAGGCAAAGAACTAAGCCGCGTCACGCGCCGCGGCCCTCCCCGGGCCGCGGCGCGTCGTGGACGAAGCCCGGTTTCCGGGTACGAGAAGGGCCGGTTCGACTCTCGTCGAACCGGCCCTTCTCGCGTCTGGACGGAAACAGGGGTGTCCCGCCGGTCAGTGCGTCGCGGCGCCGGCGGGCGCCGGCAGGCCCGGCTCGGCCAGGAGATGCACCGCCGCCGGCCGGCGGCGGGAGAAGAGCATGATCAGCACCGGCAGGATGATCAGGATCAGGACCGGCGCCAGGCTCATGCCGCCGACCACCACCAGCGCCAGGGGCTTCTGCACCTGCGAGCCGACGCCGGCCGAGAAGGCCGCCGGCAGGAGACCGACGCCGGCGACGACGCAGGTCATCACCACCGGCCGCATCTGGGTGAGGCAGGTCTTCAGCATCGCTTCGGCCCGTTCCTCGCCGCGGGCGATCAGCGCGTTGTAGTGGGTGAGCACGATGATGCCGTCCATCACCGCGATGCCCAAGAGCGCGATGAAGCCGATCGCCGCCGAGACCGAGAACGGCGTCTCGGTGACGGCGAGCGCCACCACGCCGCCGGCCACCGCCATCGGGATCACCGAGAGCGCCAGCAGCGTGTCGACGACCGAGCCGAAATTGACGAAGAGCAGCACCGCGATCAGCAGGATCGCCAGCGGCACCGTGACCGACAGCCGGGCGAGCGCGCCCTGCATGTTGTTGAACTCGCCGACCAGCTCCAGCCGGTAGTCCGGCGGCAGCTTGACCTCCTGCGCCACCCGCTCGCGGGCCTCGATGATCGTGCTGCCAAGGTCGCGGTCGCGGACGCTGAACTTGACCGGCAGATAGCGCTCCTGGCCCTCGCGGTAGATGTAGGCGGGGCCCGAGACCAGCTCGACATCCGCGACGGCGTTGAGCGGGATCTGGACGGTCGCGCCGCCCTGGGTCTGCCCGGCGATGCGCAATTCGCGGATGGCGCGGACGCTCTGGCGGTATTGCGAGGCCAGCCGCACGACGATCGGGTAGTGGCGCTCGCTGCCGGTGTCGTAGAGCTCGCCCGCCGAATCGCCGCCGATCGCGGTGCGGACCGTGGTGTTGATGTCGCCCGGCGTCAGGCCGTAGCGGGCGGCCCGGATGCGGTCGACGTTGATCTGCACCGTCGGCTGGCCGAGCGAGGTGAACACCCCGAGATCGGTGACGCCCGGCACGCGCTTGAGGACGGCCTCGACCTCGCGCGCCACGTCGGTGAGCTTCTGCAGGTCGGGCCCGAACACCTTGAACGAGTTCTCGCCCTTGATGCCCGACACCGCCTCGGCGACGTTGTCCTGGAGATACTGCGACAGGTTGAACTCGACGCCCGGGAACTCGGTGCGCAGCCGCTCCAGCAGGGCGCCGGTCATCGCGTCCTTGCTCATGCCCTCGCGCCACTGCTCGGCGGGCTTCAAGGGCGCGAAGAACTCGCCGTTGAAGAAGCCGGCGGCGTCGGTGCCGTCGTCGGGCCTTCCGTGCTGGGAGACCACCCGCTCGACCTCCGGCACCTCGGCGATCACCCGGCGGATCCGGTTGACGTAGAGGTTGCCCTCCTCCAGCGAGATCGTCGCCGGCATGGTGGCGCGGATCCAGAGGTTGCCCTCCTCGAGCTTGGGCAGGAATTCGAGGCCGAGATTGCGCCCCTCCACGGCCACGCCGAGGAAGATGAGGCCGGCCAGCCCCAGCGTCAGGGTGCGATGCCCCAGGGCCGCCCGGATCACCGGCCGGTAGAGCCGGTCGAGGGCGCGGACCAGGATCGTCTCGACCTCGTGGATGTGGTCGGGCAGCAGGTAGGCCGACAGGACCGGCGTCACCGTGAAGGTGGCGATGAGGCCGCCCGCCAGCGCGTAGGCGTAGGTCTGGGCCATCGGCCCGAAGATGTTGCCCTCGACGCCCGACAGCGTGAACAGCGGCAGGAAGCCGGTCACGATGATGATGGCGGCAAAGACGATCGAGCGGCTGACGTCGGAGGAGGCGAGCGCGATCAGCCCGAGCTTTCGCGGCATCCCCTTGGCCCCGGCGAGCCCCGGCGCCAGCGGCGGGCCGTGGCCCGAGAGGCGGCGGAAGATCGCCTCGACCATGATGACGGTGCCGTCGACGATGAGGCCGAAATCGAGCGCGCCGACCGACAGGAGGTTGGCGGACTCCCCCCGCACCACCAGGATGATGACGGCGAAGAACAGCGCGAACGGAATCGTCGCGACGACGATGAGCGCGCTCCTCAGGTTGCCGAGAAAGAGCCACTGCACGACGAGGATCAGCAGGATGCCGACCATCATGTTGTGCAGGACGGTGTGGGTGGTGACGGCGATGAGGTCGGCGCGGTCGTAGATCCGCTCGATCCTGACACCCGGCGGCAGGATGCCGGCGGCCTCGATCTTCGCGACCTCGGCCTTCACCGCCTCGATCGACGGGGTCGAGCGCTCGCCCCGGCGCATCAGCACGATGCCCTGGACGATGTCGTCGTCCTCGTTCATCCCGGCGATGCCGAGCCGCGGCTGGTGGCCGATGGTGATGGTGGCGACATCCTTCACCAGCACCGGCGCACCGCCCGATTGCGACAGCACCGTCTCGCCGATGTCGTCGACGGAGCGGATCAGGCCGACGCCGCGCACCACCGCGGACTGGCTCCCCAGGGTGATGCGGTTGCCGCCGACATTGAGGTTGCTGTCGTTGAGGGTCTTCACCACCCCCGACAGGGTGAGGCCGTGGGCCATCAGCCGGTCGAGGTCGACGCCGATCTCGAAGGTCTTGGTCTTGCCGCCCCAGCCGATCACGTCGATGACGCCCGGCACGGCGCGGAAGCGCTTGCGCAGGACCCAGTCCTGGAGCGTCTTGAGATCGAGGACGCTGTAGCCCTCCGGCGCGACGAGCTTGTAGCGAAAGATCTCGCCGATCGGGCTCACCGGCGAGATCGTGGGCTTGGCGCCGTTCGGCAGGGTGTCGAGCTGGGCGAGGCGATTGAGCACCTGCTGCTCGGCCTCGCGGTAGCTGTTGGCGAAGCCGAATTGCAGCTTCACGTCGGACAGGCCGTAGAGCGAGACGGTGCGGACCTGCTTGAGGTCGGGGAGCCCCGAGGTGATGACCTCGATCGGTACCGTGATGTAGCGCTCGATCTCCTCGCCCGAGAGGCCCGGCGCCTGGGTGATGACGTTCACCATCGGCGGCGTCGGGTCGGGATAGGCCTCGATGTTGAGGCTCTGGAACGCGGCGAGCCCGCCCACCATCAGGGCCACGAAGGCCAGGACGACGAGGGCGCGCTGGCGCAGGGCGAGGCCGACGATGCCGGTCATGGCCGTTGATCCGAAATGCTGAAGAGAACGAGGGCGGGGAGCGCGTCAGCTCTGGGTCGACATCCGGTCGATGAAGAGCGAGCCGCGGGAGATCACCCGCTCGCCCTCCCTCAGGCCATCGAGGATCTCGACGGTCGAGCCCTCGACGATCCCGGCCCGGACCGGCCGGCTCTCGACCGAGTTGTCGGCCCGCAGGACCCAGACGCTGGCCTTGTTGCCCTCCAGGATCACCGCGGCGCGGGGCACGGCGTGGGACAGGTTCTCGCGCTCGTTGATGATGCGCACGCTCGCATACATTTCGGGCTTGAGCAGACCCTGCTTGTTGTCGATCTCGGCCCGCACGGTGATGCGCCGCGTCGCCGGATCGACCGAGGTGCCGATGAAGTTGATCTTCCCCTCGAAGGTCGTCTCCGGATGGGCCGGCACCCGGAAGGTGATCTTCTCACCCATCTCGACCTTGGCGGCATCGGATTCGCGCAGCTGCGCGATGAGCCAGACCTTCGACAGATCGCCGATGATGTAGGACGGGTCGCCGCTCGACCCGACATACTGGCCCGGGCCGATCTTGCGCTGGATGATGGTGCCGCTGAGCGGCGCGTTGATCGGGGTGTCGGGGTTGATCGCCGAGCCCTTCTGGAGCGCGGCCATCTCCTCGTCGCGAAGCCCCAGGATCCGCAGGCGGTTGCGTACCGCCTCGAGCCCGACCTCGGCGGTGCGGTTGTCGTTGGTGGCCGACGTCAGGTCGTTCTGGGCGACCTGCAGCTCGCGCAGGGTGGTGGTGCGGGTCTCGTAGAGGTCGCGCTGGCGCTTCTCGGCGGCCTGCGCGAAAGTCAGCTGCGAGCGGCTCTTGTTCAGGACGTTGAGGGCGGCGAGATAGTCGTTCTGGGCCTGGACCATCTCGTTGGCCTGGACCGAGAACAGCGGCTGGCCGCGCTTCACCTGCTCGCCGGTGCGGGCGAAGATCGCGATGACGCGGCCGGGATAGGGCGAGAAGACCGGCGTCGCCATGTACTCGTCGACCCCGATCTTGCCCTCGGTGGCGATCTCCTCGAAGAACTGGCGCTTGACCACCGGCTCGCTCGACACCGTCGCGAGCTGCGACGCCGTGAGGGTGAAGGCCTTGCCGGCCGCCGGCTTGGCCGGCACCTCCGCGAAGGTGACGACCGGCTCCTGGCGATGGCCCGGGCGCAGGTACGGATAGGCGAAGACCGCGCCGGCGGCCACGACGGCCAGGACGACGACTTGGGTGCTCAGTCTCAGCGTCCGGGCCATGGTCGTCACACTCTATCGTCGGCGGGCGTGTTGCTGCGGCGGACCGGGCATGACCGATCGGCAACGCGCGGGCAACGTCTAGCCAATTTTGCTGACGCAAGCGTGAATGGAAATCGGGCCCGAACAGTTCCGGGCCCGCTGTGCCGCGGGCGATACACGACTGTCGTCTTAGATCGACCGTCTTAGATCGGTCGCTACTGCGCCTCACCCCTCCGGCGCGAGCAGGGCCGCGACCCGGGCGGCCAGGTCGGCGGACGGGAACGGCTTTTCCAGGACGGAGAAATCCGCCGGGATCCGGGCCGCCTCGGCGTGGCCGGTGACGAGGAGGAAGGGCAGGGCGGGCCAGCGCTGGCGCACCGCCTCGGCGAGGTCGAGGCCGCTCATCCCGGGCATCGCCAGGTCGGCGACGACGAGGTCGAACCGCTCGGCCTCCAGCCGCGCGAGCCCCGCCTCGCCGCTCGGCACCGCGGTCTCGTCGTAGCCGAAGCCGCTGAGGAACGAGGCGGTGACGTGGCGGACCTGGGGATCGTCGTCGACCACCAGGATCCGGGCCCGGCGCGGCGCCGGGGCGGGGGCGCTCGCCGCCACCGGGGCTGCCGCGACCGCCTCGTGGGAGCGCGGCAGGTAGAGGAGCACGGTGGTGCCGTGACCGACCTCGCTGTCGATGCGGATCGTGCCGCCGGATTGCTGGACGAGGCCGAACACCATGGCGAGGCCTAAGCCCGTGCCCTGGCCGACCCCCTTGGTGGTGAAGAACGGCTCGAACACCCGGCCGAGAATCTCCGGCGGGATGCCGGTCCCGGTGTCGCGGATCGCGATCACCGCGTAGTCGCCGGGTTTCAGGTTCGGGTCGGCGCTCGTCCGCACCGTCTCGTTGCGGGTCGAGAGGGCGACGACGCCCCCCTCCGGCATCGCGTCGCGGCCGTTGATGCAGAGGTTGAGGATCGCGAGTTCGAGCTGGTCGGGATCGACGCGGGCCGGCCACAGGTCGTCGTCGAGATGGCGCTCGACCTGGACGAAGCCGCCCAGGCTGCGCCCGAGTAGGTCGTCCATGCCGCGGATTACCGCGTTGAGGTCGACGGTGCGGGCCTGGAGCTCGCGGCGATGGCTGAAGGTGAGGAGGCGCTTGGTCAAAGCCGCGCCGCGCTGCGCCGCCTGGGTGGCGTTGCCCATCAGCCGCGACAGCCTGGCATCCCCCGCCACCTTCGGCTGGGCGAGTTCGAGGCTGCCGAGGATCGCGGTGAGCAGGTTGTTGAAGTCGTGCGCGACGCCGCCCGCCAGGGTGCCGAGCGCCTGCATCTTGTCGGCCTGGCGCAGGCGCGTCTCGAGCAGGCGCTGCTCGGTGACGTCGCGCTCGATCACCGCGAGGTTCACCACCGCGCCGGTGGCGTCGCGGATCGGCACGCGGGTGACGTGGTTCCAGGTCGGGGCCGCCTCGGGGCCGCTCGCCACCGTGGTCTCGGTCGGCGCGCCGGAGGCGATCGCCGCCAGATCGGCAGCCTCGGCCGCCTCGCTCGCCGGGCCGGCGACCTCCGCCTCGCGGCGGCCGAGGCAGGACTCGGCCGACGATGCACCGAGCCGCGTCGCCATGCGGGCGTTGAGGCGAAGATAGCGGCCTTGCGCGTCCTTGAACGCGATCGCATCGCCCGAATGGTCGAGGAGGCCGCGCAGGAGGGCCCGCTCGGTGGCGAGCTCGCGGGCGAGGCGGTGGCGCTCGTGGGCGGCCCGCACGGCGTTGCGCAGGAGCGAGGGGTCCCAGGGCTTGGTGACGTAGCCGGTGATGCCGCCGCGGTTGAGCGCCGAGACCACTGCCGAGATGTCGGCGTAGCCGGTGAGCAGGATCGCCTGCGCATCCGAGATCTCGCGGGCCTGGGCCAGCAGGGCGTCGCCGGTCAGGCCCGGCATGCGCTGGTCGGACAGGATGACGTCGATGTCGGGCTCGGCGGCGATCATCTCCAGGGCCTCGGCCGGCCGGCTGGTGGTGAGCACCCGGTACTCGTCCTCGAGCAGGTCCTCGAGGGCGACCAAGATATCCGGTTCGTCATCGACCGCCAGGATCGTGCCGCGCAAGATCGATGTCGTCGCGTTGTTCGTCATGCCCGCGGTCATGCGGCCCGCCTCGGAATGCTGATCACGAAGCAGGCCCCTCCTTCCGGCGCCGATTCAACGGAGATCTGTCCGCTATGCGCCTGCACGACGCTGTATGCAATGGCGAGGCCGAGCCCGGTGCCGGACCCGACGGGCTTCGTCGTGAAGAACGGCTCGAAGATGCGCTCGCGCAGGGCCTCCGGCACGCCCGGGCCGGTGTCGCAGATCCGGATGACGTCGTGCTCGTCGCGGATCGCGGTCTCGATCGTGATCGCGCCGTCGCCGGGAATCGCGTCGGCGGCGTTGCCGAGGATGTTCATCACCACCTGGTTGAGCAAGGCCGGCGAGCAGCGGATCTCGGGGGCGCCGGCGAGGTGCTTGTGCACCGCGATGCGGGTGCCGAGCTTGTGCTGGATCAGCGCCAGCACGTTCTCGATCGCGTCCGGCACGTTGACGGTCTGCATCTCGCCCTCGTCGAGGCGCGAGAACTTGCGCAGGTTGACGACGAGGTCCTGGATCCGGGCGAGCCCGAGGCGCATCGATCCGACCCGGTCGCGGGCCTTGTCGAGGGCGCGCCGGGAGGGATCGCCCTCCGGCACCGCCGCCGCCACCTCGCCGATCAGCCGCTCGACCGTACCCTGGTGGGCGAGGATGAAGGCGAGCGGGTTGTTGATCTCGTGGGCGATGCCCGCGACCAATTCGCCGAGGGAGGCCATCTTGGCGGCCTGGACGAGCTTGGCCTGGGTGTCCTTCAGTCGGTGATTGGCCTGTTCGAGGTCGTGGTTGGCCTGCGCCAGGGCACCGGCGAGCGCCGCCTTCGCCTCGGCCGCCGCCGCCTCGGCCTTGGCGCGCTCGGCGGCGAGCGCATGGCGGCGCACCTCCTCGGCCACCCGGCGGTCGTCCTCGTCGAGGAGCTTGCGGCGCACCAGGGTGCGCACCCGGATCGCCAGGAGGTCGGCATCCGTGCCCTTCGGGCCGGTCCCGTCCCGACCCGACACGTCCCGTCCCCCGACGTCTCGTCCCCCGACATCCTTGGCGACCACGTCGTCGGCCCCGGCCGAGAAGGCCTCGACCAAGAGGTCCTTGCTGGAGGCCGCCGCCGAGCCGATGCCGACGAGGTAGAAGCCAGGCGCCCCCGCCCCCGTCGCGGCGCCCCGCAGGGCGTCGATGCGGCGGCAGAGCGCGATGGCGTCGAAGCTGGTGCCGAGGAGGTCGACCGTCACGCAGTCGAACCCCTCGCCCGGAGCCTGCAACGCCGCCATGGCCTGGTCGGGCCCGTCGGCGGCCACCACCTCGTGTCCTTCCTGGGCCAGGAGGGCCGACAGGTACGCCCGGAAGGTCGCGCTGCCGTCGACGACCAGGATGCGGGCGCGGCGGAAATTCGCCGCCCGGCCGGGCTCGCCCGCCGGCACGGCGGCGCGCTCGCGCAGCAGCGCGCGGATGCGCAGCAGCAAGAGGTCGCGGTCGGCGGATTTCGGCACGTAGGCGTCGGCGCCGCTCTCGAGCCCCTGGCGCTCGATGTCGCGGCCGCTCGCCTCGGTCAGCATCAGCACCGGCGTCGCCCGGGTGCGCATGGCGAGGCGCATCTGCCGGGTCAGCTCGTCGCCGTTCATGCCCGGCAGGTGGTAATCGGCGACGACGAGGTCGGGCAGGCCGTGATTCATCGCCTCGAGCGCGGCCTCGGCGGTGGCGTGGCGCGCCACCGCGAAGCCGTTGCGCTCCAGGAACAGCCGCAATTGCAGGGCCTGGGTCTCGGAATCCTCGACCAGCAGGATGCGGGTCGGGGCCGCGGGCGCCGGGGCGCCCTCTCCGGGGACCGGACCGGCGTCCCGCGCGGGGAGCGGCGCCGTCACGGCGCGAGGCCCGGCTGGGTCGCCCGCAGGACCCGCGGGGCGATCAGGTCGAGGGGCAGCACGCTGCCGGCGGCCTTGAGGCGCACCGCCGCCGCCGGCATCCCGTAGACCACGGCCGAGCTCTCGTGCTCGGCGATGGTGGCGGCGCCGGCCACGTGCATGTCGAGGAGGCCGGCGGCGCCGTCCTCGCCCATGCCGGTGAGGAGCACGCCGAGGCCCCGCGGTCCCGCGACCCGGGCGACCGAGCGAAACAGCAGGGTCGCGGAGGGGCGCTGGCCGCCGACCGGCGGCTCGTCGACGAGGGTGAGGAGCCCGCCCGGCCCGAGGGTCAGGTGGCGGTCGCCCGGCGCCACGTAGACGTGGCCCGCTTGAGGCCGCACGCCCTCGCGGGCGATGACGACGGTGAGCGGCACGACGCCGTTCAGCCAGTCGGCGAAGCCTTCCATGAAGGCGGCGCCCATGTGCTGGACGAGGAGCACGGGCAGCGAAAAATCCGCCGGGAGCGCGCCGAGCAGCTTGGCGAAGGCCGGCGGTCCGCCGGTGGAGGCCGCCACCGCCAGAACGCTCGGGGCCTGCGTCGCCGGGATCGGCGCCGTCCTCGCCTCGTCGCGCCCCGGCTCGGTGCGGGCCAGGCGCTCGGCGCCGATCGGCCGGCGCCGGATCACCGGCACCTGGCTCATGATGCGCAGCTGGGTGCAGATCTGGTCGGCGATCGCCTCGTAGGCCCGGTGCCCGGTGCCGACCGGCTTCTCGACGACGCTCAAGGCGCCCGCCCGCAGGGCGTTCATCGAGATCTTGAGCGAGGAATCCTCGATCGCGTCGGCCACGACCACGATCGGGGTCGGCCGCTCGGCCATGATCCGCCGGGTGGTCTCCAGACCGTCGATGCCCGGCAGGCGGATGTCCATCGAGATCACGTCGGGCTGGACCCGGTGGATCTCGCGCAAGGCCTCCTCGCCGGAATCGACGGCGGCGACGAGGGCGAGCCGCGGGTCGCGGCTGACGATGTGGGCGAGGAGCTGGCGCACCACCAGCGAATCCTCCACCAGCATGACGCGGACGGGGGTGCTCACAACAGCTGACCGATCGTGTCGAGAAGCTCGCGCTGGTCGAACTTCTGCTTCGTGAGGTAGGCGTCGGCCCCGAGATCGAGGCCCCGGCGGATGTCGGCGGGATCGCCGCGGGAGGTCATCAGGATCACCGGCAGCCGCGTCAAGCCCGGATCGGCCTTGACCGCCTGGAGCAGGCCGAACCCGTCGAGGCGCGGCATCTCGACGTCGGCGACCACGAGGTCGACCTCCGCGCCGTCGCGGCGCAGGCGGTCGAGGGCGTCCTGGCCGTCGACGCAGACGAAGACCCGGTAGCCGTGGGCCTCCAGGATGCTCTTCTCGAGCGTGCGGGTGGTGATCGAATCGTCGACGACGAGCACGGTGCGGACCCGCGCCTTGCGGCGCTCCGGCACCGCCACCGGCGCCGCGACCAGGCCGCCGGCCCGGGCCCGGACGCACAGGCCTTCCGGGTCGAGCACCAGGGCCGGGGTCTCGTCGGCGAGCATCACGGTGCCGGACATCAGCGCGGGGTCGCCGCCGAGCGGCGGGGCAGGCCCGACGAGGAGCACGCGCACGTCGAGCAGGCGGTCGACGGCGACGGCGCAGAAGGCGGGGCCGCAACGCAGCAGCACGGCGCGGACCAGGCCGTCATGGAGAGGAAGGGGAGCAGCACCGGAACCGAGGAGGGACGCGAGGGGAACGAGCGGCACGACAACGTCCCGTCCCCCCTGGTTGATCCTTGCCGCCGGCTCGCTCGCCACGGACGCAAGGTCGCGCTCGGACAGCCGCAGGAGTTGCGCGACGGCGCCGCTCGGCAGGCCGAAGGTCTGCGGCGCCTCCCCGGGCCTCAGCGCCGCCTCGACGAGCAGCACCGGCTGGCGCGCCGCGGAGAGCGGCACCGTGATGGCGACCTCGGTGCCGTGGGGCTCGGCCGCCCGCAGGGTCGCCCGGCCGCGCAGCGCCCGGGCGGCCTCCGCCACCACCGACAGGCCCATGCCGCGCCCGGCGATCCGGTCGACGGCGGCCGCCGTGGAGAAGCCCGGCGCGAAGACGAGGTCGAGGATCGACTCGGGGGTTGGGTCGGCCCCCGGCGGCACCAGCCCCTGGCGCCGGCCGGTCTCGAGGATGCGGGCGAGGTCGGGGCCCCGGCCGTCGTCCCGGATCGTGACGAGGAGCTGGCTGCCCTTCGAGGCGACCGACAGGGTGACGTTCAGCGCCTCCGGCTTGCCCGCCTGGCGGCGCGCCTGCGCCGTCTCGGCGCCGTGGCTGATGGTGTTGCGCAGCGCGTGCAGCACCGGATCCTTGAGCGCCTGGAGCAGGCCGCGATCGACCTGGAGGTCGAGGCCGTGGAGGCGCACCTCCACGGCGAGGCCGGCCTCGCGGGCGATCTCCCGCACCATCCGGCCGTAGCCGCCGAACACCGTCTCGGCCGGGACGAGGAGCAGGCGGTCGGAATCGTCGCGCAGGCGCCGCAGCGCGCCGTCGACGATCCCGGTGCTGCGGCTCTGCACCCGGGCGAGGCCCGAGATGCCGCGGATCACGCCCCGCAGGTCGCCGTCGAGGCGCCGCACCCGGTCGACGAAGCCGTCGAGGGCGGCGCCCGCCGGGTCGCCGGCCTCGCGCAGGCGGCGGGCGAGAGCCACCATCTCGCCGGTGCGGCCCTGCACGGTGTCGACGCTGCGGCGCAGGGCCCGCGCCCCGGATTCGAGACCCGCCACGGCGGCCGTGACGGTCTCCTGGCCCTGGAGCGCCGCATTCAGGTCGTGCACCGCCTTCGACAGCGCCTCGACCTGGTCGCTGGCGATCCGCAGGTAGGCGACGGCGCCGTCCTGCGCGGCGGGGGTCTGGGTCTGGGCGGGAGCCTGAGCGGGAGATTGGGCCTGCGAGGCCGCGGGCGTCGGCTCGGGCGCCCGCTCCGTCGCCGCCGCGGGCGGCGGGGCGGCCCCGGGGATCGGCCCGCCGGACAGGCAGGCGTCGAGGGCCGCGATGGCGTCCGCCGGCGCTTCCGGCTCGGGCGTCTCGGGAAGGCCCGCCACCAGCCCCTCGATGCGGTCGAGGGCGAGGTCGACCACGCCCGCCGTCGCCCGATCGAGGCCGAGGCGGCCCTGCACCACCCGGTCGAACAGGGCCTCGAGCCGGTGGGCGACCTCCTCCACCGCCGGCAGATCCACGGCCCGGGCGGCGCCCTTCAGGCTGTGGGCGCGGCGAAACACGTCGTTCCAGTCCGCGGGCCGGCCGGTCTCGACCGCGGCGAGGGCCGCCCGGATCGCCGCGATGTGCTCGCGGTGCTCGGCATCGAAGGCCGCGAGGAGAAGCTGGCGGATGTCGTCCATCGGCGCTGGCCGGGATCCTCGACGGGTGCTCTAGAGCCGGTAGCGCTCGGCCAGCGCCAGGAGGGCGCTCGCCAGCTCGCTCAGGTTGGCGGCCGCGGCCTCGACCTGCCGGGTGCCGGCGGCGGTCTGCTGGCTCGCCTGGCGGATGTTCTGGAGCGCGCCCATCACCTGCTCGATGCCGAGCTGCTGCTGGTTGGTCGAGGCGACGATCTGCTGGAAGGTCTGGACGCTCTCCTGCACCCGGGCGGTGATCTCCTCGATCGTCGCGTGGGTGGTGTCGGTGCGCTCCTTGCCGACCGCGACGCGCTTGACCGCCTCCTCGGTCAGCATCACCGAGGCGTTGATGCCGCGCTGGATGTCGCCCAGGATGGCGCGGACCTGCGTGGTCGCCTCCTTGGCCTGGTCGGCGAGCGCCTTCATCTCGGAGGCCACCACGGCGAAGCTGCGTCCGCTCTCGCCGGCCGCCGCCGCCTCGATGGCGGCGTTGAGGGCGAGCAGATGCGTGCGCTCCGAGACGTCGTTGACGGTGGCGATGATCTCGCCGATCGCCTGCGTCTTCTCGCTCAAGGCCACGATGTTCTCGGCCACCGCCTCGCTCTGCTCGCGGATCGCGTCCATGGCGCGGGCCGTCTCGTCGACGGCGCGAAGCCCGGCGCTGGAGGTCTGGGCGGTGGCCTGGGCGGTCGCGATCACTTCTTGGGCCCGCT
Source organism: Methylobacterium indicum (assembly GCF_001043895.1). Lineage (GTDB taxonomy): Bacteria > Pseudomonadota > Alphaproteobacteria > Rhizobiales > Beijerinckiaceae > Methylobacterium > Methylobacterium indicum. The sequence continues at coordinate 32,155 of NZ_JTHF01000015.1, read as the reverse complement.
TGCCGATCTGGGCGCCCGCATGGGTGATCTCGTCGACGGTGGCGGCGGTCTCCTGGACGGCGGCGAACTGTTCCTCGACGCTCGCGGCCTGCTCCTGGGCGGAGGCGCGGATCTCGGCGGCGGCGGCGTTGAGGTTCGAGGTCGAGGCGCGGTTCTGGGTGGCGAGCTGGCGCAGGCCCTCGACCATCTGGTTGAGGACGCCTCCGAGGCGCCCGAGCTCGTCGCGGCGGGTGTCGGCGATCCGGCCGGTGAGGTCGCCGCTGCCGACCTTGCCGACGAAGGCCATCACGGCGTCGAGGGGCTGCACCACCGAGCGGCGGATCAGCACCGTGATCACCAGGGCCATGACGACGCAGACGGCGAGCGCCACCAGGGTCGAGAGCCGGCTCTCCTCGTAGATCGCCCCGACCCGGCGCTGGCCGGCGGTGATCGCCCCGTCGAGAGCGTCGCGGGCCGACCCCATGGTGTGCACGAAATTGTCGCCCGACTGGTCGAGGGCATTCTCGGCCGCCTGGATGCCCGGCACGTCGTTGGCCGCGATCGCCTCGAACTGGCGCTCGGTGGCGGTGCGGGTGGTGCGCAACTCGGCGCCGGCCGCGACCAGCAATTCGGCGATGCGCTGCCAGGCGGCGGCGCGGTCGGGCGAGAGCGATTGCGCCCGGTAGTCGTTGGCGGTTGTGATGGCGCCGGCGAGCGCCGTCTCGGCATTCGCCGCGTTGCGCCGCCAGGTCACCGCCGGCTCCTCCTTGGCCGCCGGCTCGCGGCCGAGCGCCCGCAGGTAGTAGCGGGTGGTCGCCTCGTCGCGCAGGTCGCTCATCCGGCGCTGGGCCTCGCGGATGTTCTCGAGCTGATGCATCACCGTCAGGTCGCGGGTGACGATGATGTCGGTGGCGTTGCGCACCTCGCCGATCTGCCCGACCGCGTAGACGCCGAGCGCCACGATCACCAGGACGACGGCGGAGAAGCCGAGGAGGATGCGGTTCCCGATCGAGAGCGACACGCGGGCTTCCCTGTGTTGGATGGCGACGGGTTCAGGCCGGCCGGGCGGGGCCGGCAGCGAGGAGCGGCGCCAGCAGGGCCGGCACGTCGATCACGGCGAAACCCGCCTCCCCATAGTCCGATTCCTGACGGGACCCCGTCGGTGCGGGGTCGACATAGCCCGCCACCGCCCGCCTGCCCAGCCCTTCGGCCTCGACCACCGCCTCGGTCACCGCGAGGACGCGCTCGACCCGCAGGCCGATGCGCGGTCCGTCGCGGCGCAGGACCACGACGTGGCCGCCGGCCGCCGTGCCGCCCGCCGGTTGGCCCAGCGCCGTCGCGAGGTCGAGGACGCTGACGAGGAGACCGCCCCGTCCGGTGAGGCCGATCAGGGCCGCAGGCGCCCCCGGCACCGGCGTGCAGGGCCGGAAGGGAAACACCTCGGCGACGCCCTCCAGCGGCAGGCCGACCCGCTCGGTGCCGGCGCGGCAGAGGAGCAGCGCCCGGGTCGGCCGCGCCGCGGGAGCCGCGTAGCGGGCCGCGAGGGTGCGGGTGCGGGCATCCAGGATCTCGTCGATCCGGGCGGCGCTGAGGTCGGCCTCGCCCGGGAGGGCCGGGCCGGGGGCGGCGGCTGTCTGCGGCATCAGGCGGCCTCGTCGCCGAGGAACGGACGGGCCGCGCCCGACAGGTCGGCGGCGGTCAGCCCGTCGCCTTCCGGCAGGATCGCGTCGGCGGGCAGGTGTGCGGCGAGCCGCAGGGCATTGGCGATGGCGCGGCGGCCGGCCTCGGTGCGGCCGGCGGCGACCAGGGTCAGCCCGAGATGGTAGTGCGCCATGACGAAGCCCTTATCGAGGTAGAGCGCCCCGCGAAAGGCGCGTTCCGCCTCCTCCGGCCGGGCGCGGGCGCGGGCGAGCAGGCCTTCGTAGTAGCGCAGGCGCGGATCGGTCGGGGCCTGGCCGAGGGCGACCCGGCAGGCCTGCCAGCTCGCCTCGAGGTCGCCCGCATCGGCGAGCGCCCGGACGGTCGCCAGGGGACCGCCCTCGGGAGGAGGTGCCGGCAGTGGGGCGGTCCGAGGCTCGCGCGTGGGGGTCTCGGCCGTCGCGACATCCGGGGCGGCCGGTTCCGGCGGCAGGAGCGGCGCCCAGATCGAGTGGAAGCCCGGCGCCGCATCCGGGACCGGCTCCGGCTGCGCGGGCGGCGGCGGCAGGTCCGGGACCGCCCCCTCCCCCGGGCGCCGGTAGGCGGCGGTGCCCGGGAGCGGGACGGCCTCCAGGAACTCCGCGAAGGCCGGGTTCGGCTCGGCATGGCCGAGGAGCAGCCAGCCGCCGGGCCGCAGGCGCCGAGCCAATGCCCGGACCAGGGCCTGCACCACGTCCGGGTGGAAGTAGATCAGGACGTTGCGGCACAGGATGAGGTCGTAGTCGGTGAGCGCCAGCGAGGCGGTGCCGTCCAGGAGGCTCATCAGGTTCTGGGGCTCGAACCGGGCGAGCCCGCGGTATTCCGGTCGCAGCGCGAAGGTGCCCTCCCGCGGGCCCGGCCGGAAGTAGCGCTCGCGCTCCTCGGGCCCGAGGGTGCGCAGGGCCCAGGCGCCGTAGACGGCGCGGCGCGCCACCGCCAGCACGTCGCGGTTGATGTCGGTGCCGGTCAGCCCGATGCGCCAGTCGGGCAGGCGCTCGCCCAGAAGCTCGCGCAGCACGATCGCGACGGAGTGGGTCTCCGGGCCCGTCGAGCAGCCCGCGCTCCAGATCCGCAGGCGCCGCTCGTCGCCGCGCGCCGCGATGCGCTCGGGCAGGATCGTGCCGCGCAGCGCCGCGAACTGCTCGGCGTAGCGGAAGAAGAACGTCTCCCCGATGGTGATCTCGGATTCGAGGGCCGCCCACTCGGCCTCCGACTCCTCCAGGAGACCGAGATAACCGGCGGGATCGGGCACGCCCCGGACGCGCATGCGCCGGCCGACCCGCTCCCACAGGAGGTCGTCCTTGTCGGCATAGTAATGGTGGCCGGTGCGGGCGACGAGGCGCGATTTCAGCGCCGCGAAGGCCGGGTCGCCGGTCGGCGCCGGCCCCAGGATCGACCGTGCGATCGGCATGGTCCGGCTCAGGCCGCCCACTCGGCGAGGCGGGCCTGCGCCTCCCGGGTCTGCGCCGCCAGGCGGTCGCGCTCCTCGGCGAGCAGGATGCGGTCGACCGAGAGGCCGTGGACCAGCCGGTCCCCGAGCCGGATCTCAGCGGCGACGCAGCCGTTCAGCGTCGCCCCGTCGGCCACCGGCCGGACCCGCTCGGGCTCGACCCGGACGACATCGGCGACCCGGTCGACCATCAGGGCAAGGAGAGACTCGCCGTGCAGCAGGACGAGGTGGCGATAGAGCGCCTGCCGGGCCGTCGCCGGCCGGCCGAGGCCGAACAACGCCGCGAGATCGAGGACCGGCACGGCCGCGCCCGCGAGGTTGAGGAAGCCGGCGAGCGTCGTGGGCGCGCCCGGCGGGCGCCACAGGCGCGGCAGGGGCAGGACCTCCCGCACCGCCCCGCGCGGCAGGACGCAGTCCGTCCCGGCGACATCGACCAGAAGGTAGGCCGTTCCGGTCGTCATCGCGCCATCCCCGGCGGACCAGCCCGCCGCCGCGTCAGATAGGGGAGCCCGGCGGAGTTTCCAAACCGTCCGCGCACCCCTGTCGGCCGCCGCCGGAGATGGTAAGACGCGGCCGCCCGGGGCGGGCGGGAGCGGTGTCGTTGTGATCGAGATCAGGCAGGTCGGCCATGCCTTCGGGGAGCGCACCGTCTTGCGCGATCTCACCCTCGACCTCACCGAGCGGCGCATCGCGGTGGTGGGCGGCAACGGCAGCGGCAAGAGCACGTTTGCCCGCCTGCTGAACGGCCTTCTCGTGCCGAGCCGCGGCACCGTGCGGGTCGACGGGCTCGACACGCGGCGCGACGGCAAGGCGGTGCGCCGCAAGGTCGGATTCGTGTTCCAGAACCCGGACAACCAGATCGTGCTCCCCGTGGTCGCGGAAGATCTCGCCTTCGGGCTGAAGAATCTCGGCCTGCCGAAGGACGAGATCGCGCGGCGCACGGAGGAAGCCCTGTGCCGCTACGATCTCCACGAGTTCGCCGACCACCCGGCCCACCTCCTCAGCGGCGGGCAGAAGCAGCTGCTGGCGATCGCCGGCGTGCTGGCGATGGCGCCCGACGTGATCGTGTTCGACGAGCCCACCACGCTGCTCGACCTGCGCAACAAGCGCCGGATCGCGCAGGCCATCGACGGCCTCTCCCAGCGCGCGATCGTGGTCTCGCACGACCTCGCCTTCCTGGAGCATTTCGACCGGGTGCTGGTGTTCGAGGACGGCCGGGTCGTGATCGACGACCGCCCCGCGGTCGCGCTGCCGGCCTATATCGCGATGATGTCGTGACCCCGTACGTCCCGGGGGCGAGCCCGGTCCATCGCTGCCCGCCGGGGCACAAGATCCTCGGCCTCGTCGCCGCCGGCACGGTCCTGTTCGCGCTGCCGCGGCTCGGCCTCGCGCTCGCGGCGCTCGGGCTCGCGGGGCTCCTCTACGGGGTGGCCGGCATCCCGGCCCGCCTCGTCCTCGCCCAGCTGCGTCCGCTCGCCTGGATCCTCGCCATCCTCGTGCTGGTCCAGCTCGCCCTCGACGGCTGGCTCGCGGGTCTGATGGTGGCCGCCCGCCTCGCCGCCCTCGTGCTGCTCGCCGGTCTCGTGACCCTGACGACGCGCAGCGCCGACCTGATCGAGGCGCTGCAACGCGGCCTTGCCTGGCTGAGGTTTCTCGGGGTCAACCCCGCCAAGGTCGGCCTCGCCATCGCGCTGACCCTGCGGTTCATTCCGGTGCTGGCCGCCATCACCGCGGAGGTGCGCGAGGCGCAGCGGGCGCGGGGCCTGGAGCGCAGCCTCGTGGCGCTGACCGTCCCGGTCGTGGTGCGGATGCTGAAGATGAGCGACGACATCGCGGCGGCGATCGACGCGCGCTCCTACGATCCGGACGGGACCGGACACTGACATTCCCCTCCCCCTCGCTCCCAGGACGTCCAAGGACACCCATGTCGACCCGTGACATCGTCTTCGTCGCGCTCTTTGCCGCCCTCACCGCCGCCCTCGGCCTGTTTCCGCCCGTGACCCTGCCGGTCGTCGGCGTGCCGATCACCGCGCAATCGATGGGGGTGATGCTGGCCGGCGCCCTCGCGGGCTCGATGCGCGGCGGGGCGGCGCTCGCCCTGTTCGTCGTCCTGGTCTGCGCCGGGCTGCCGCTGATGGCCGGCGGGCGGGGCGGGCTCGGGATCGTCATGGGGCCGGGCGGCGGCTTCGTGCTGATGTGGCCGGTCGCCGCCTTCGTGATCGGATACCTGTACGAGCGCTCCCTGCGGACCCTGACGGTCTGGAAGGAAGTCCTGATCCTCGTCGCCAGCGGGGTGGTGCTCACCTACGCGGTCGGCATCCCGTGGATCGCCGCGGTGGCCCGGATCGACCTCGCCAAGGCGGCGATCGGCTCGGCCTGGTTCCTGCCGGGCGATGCCGTGAAGGTGGTGCTCGTGGTGCTGATCGCGCGGGCCGTGCGGCGGGCCTATCCGACGCTCCAGGCTCGCTAAGCAGACTTGCGTTGGCAGGCCAACGCTTCGCCCGCTTAGGTTATTGTTTTGTCGCAGATTTTTGTCGCCGAACCGGTATCCACTTCGGCGAAATCTGCTGAGAGCATTTTTCGACGAAGCGGGTACCGGTTCGTCGAGGGAAAATGCGGCGAGATCGAAGCCCTGGAGCCGTGCCCGGTCGCCACGCGATCGGGCGCTGCTCTGGACCCGTACTTTCCGCCGTCGCCGAAACCGGTTGACCCTGCGAGTCGAGGCGCGTAGGGTCCCCGCCACTCTCTCAAGGGCAGGCTTTTTCACAGCATGCGTGCGGTCCTTATTGTAGCGGAAGCGCCACCGACGGGGCGGGCTTGAGATAGCCCGGCTTCCCAAGGGTGGCGCGTGCAAGGGTCCTTCGGGGCCCTTTTTTGTTGCGTAAAACGGATCCGAGAGCGCGGACGAGACCAAGGAACGGGAGCGCGACGATGAGTGCGGGCGAGGTCATGACGGGCGCCGAGATGGTGATCCGGGCGTTTCAGGATCAGGGAGTCGACACCCTGTTCGGCTATCCGGGCGGCGCGGTGCTGCCGATCTACGACGCGCTCTTCCACCAGGACTCGGTGAAGCACATCCTGGTGCGGCACGAGCAGGGCGCCGTGCACGCCGCCGAGGGCTATGCCCGCTCGTCGGGCAAGGTCGGCTGCGTGCTCGTCACCTCGGGGCCGGGCGCCACCAACATCGTCACCGGGCTGACCGACGCGCTGCTCGATTCGATCCCGCTCGTCTGCATCACCGGCCAGGTGCCGACGCACCTGATCGGCTCCGACGCGTTCCAGGAATGCGACACGGTCGGCATCACCCGCAGCTGCACCAAGCACAATTACCTGGTCAAATCGATCGAGGACCTGCCGCGGATCCTGCACGAGGCGTTCTACGTCGCCTCGCACGGCCGGCCCGGCCCGGTGGTGATCGATCTGCCGAAGGACATCCAGTTCGCCAGCGGCGTCTACCGCCGCCCGGTCGACAACAGCCACAAGACCTACAACCCGCAGACGCAGGGCGATCCGGAAAAAATCCGCGCCGCCGTGGCGCTGATGGCGGGGGCACGCCGCCCGGTCTTCTATACCGGCGGCGGCGTCATCAATGCCGGACCGGAGGCCTCGGCGCTGCTGCGCGAGCTCGCCCGTGCCACCGGCTTCCCGGTCACCTCGACGCTGATGGGCTTGGGCGCCTTCCCGGGCTCGGACCCGCAGTTCCTCGGCATGCTCGGCATGCACGGGACCTACGAGGCCAACCTGGCGATGCACGAATGCGACGTCATGATCTGCATCGGCGCCCGCTTCGACGACCGCATCACCGGCCGTCTCGACGCGTTCTCGCCGTTCTCCAAGAAGATCCACGTCGACATCGACGCCTCGTCGATCAACAAGACCGTCAAGGCCGATATCGGCATCGTCGGCGATTGCGGCTCGGTCCTCGCCGACATGCTGCGCGAGTGGCGGGCGGTGACGCCGGAGCCCGACCAGGGCCGCCTGACCGAGTGGCTGTCGAAGATCCGCGGCTGGAAGGCGCGCGAATGCCTCGGCTACTGGCCGTCGGGCACCACGATCAAGCCGCAATACGCGGTCCAGCGCCTCTACGAGGCGACCAAGGACCGCGAGACCTACGTCACCACGGAGGTCGGCCAGCACCAGATGTGGGCGGCCCAGTACTACAAGTTCGACGAGCCGAACCGCTGGATGACCTCCGGGGGGCTCGGCACGATGGGCTACGGCCTGCCGGCGGCGATCGGCGCCCAGCTGGCCCACCGCGGCGCCCTGGTGATCGACATCGCCGGCGAGGCCTCGATCCAGATGAACATCCAGGAGATGTCGACCGCCGTGCAGTACCGCCTGCCGGTCAAGATCTTCATCCTGAACAACGAGTACATGGGCATGGTGCGCCAGTGGCAGCAATTGCTGCACGGTTCGCGCTACTCCGAGAGCTATTCGGAGAGCCTGCCCGACTTCGTCAAGCTCGCCGAGGCCTACGGCGCCAAGGGCATCCGCTGCTCGGATCCGGGCAGCCTCGACGCGGCGATCGCCGAGATGCTGGACTATGACGGGCCGGTGATCTTCGACTGCATCGTCGACAAGACCGAGAACTGCTTCCCGATGATCCCGTCGGGCAAGGCGCATAACGAGATGCTGCTCTCGGACTACCTCGGCGAGACCGGGGCGGACCTCGGCGACGTCATCTCCGACGAAGGCAAGATGCTGGTCTGATCGGGACAGGGTTTGAGGACGATGAACGCCATGAACACCCACTACCCCGATCCGGTCCGCGTCGAGCCGGTGAACCGCCATACCCTGGCGGTCATCGTCGACAACGAGCCCGGCGTGCTCGCCCGCATCGCCGGCCTGTTCTCGGGCCGCGGCTACAACATCGAGAGCCTGACGGTCTCGGAGACCGAGCACGCCCGTCACATCTCCCGCATCACCATCGTGACGACGGGCACCAACGCGGTGATCGAGCAGATCAAGGCGCAGCTCGACCGGCTGGTGCCGGTGCATCGGGTGGTCGACCTGACGCTTCAGGGCGATTCGCTGGAGCGGGAGCTGGCGCTGGTGAAGGTCGCCGGCAAGGGCGACCACCGGGTCGAGGCGATGCGGCTCGCCGCCGCCTTCGGCGCACGCACCCTCGACGCGACGCTGAACTCGTTCGTGTTCGAGCTGACCGGCTCGACCGAGGAGATCGACCGCTTCGTCAAGCTGATGGCGTCGGTGGGGCTGGTCGAGGTCTCGCGCACCGGCGTCGCCGCCATGGGGCGCGGCGCGGAGGCGATGTAAGCGCTACTCGGCGGGCGGGGTGCCGGTGCGCCCCGCCTGGCCGTACTTCCGCTCGAAACGGTAGACGGCGAAACCCAGGGTGGCGAGGCCCGTCACCGAGATGAACAAGGCAAAGCTGAGCATCGCGAGGGTGGCATCCCAGGGCATCGTCACTCCTCCCGGCGCAGAAGTCGGATCACCGCGTGACCAATACAATGTAAGCCGAGAGAGGCCATAAACCAAGAGAGATGCGACTGCCCCAAGGTCGCGTTCGGGTTATTGACCAGCGGTACGATGATGGCCGCACCAGCGACGGCGATTGCCATAGCGTTCACGTAGGCCGCGAACAGCTTGATATGCTCGTTCAGGCGCTTCGCTGCATGCTTGCGACGGGCAGCGATCTCAGCCGCATCGGGCGCTGCCTTGGACACGCGGGCTGCCTCATCGGTTCATGACCCGACGTAACCGATCGCGTCTCCGCCGTCGATATCCGTCTCTCCGTATAAAAATGCCTCCCCGATCGACAGGGAGGCGAACGACGTTTTCGTTTTTCAGCGTCATCAGAAGGGAGAGGGTGTTGCAAGCCGGGGCCGGCTCAAGCGCCGGCCCCGAAATCCCCCTGCCTCAGCGCGCGCCCTTGCCGTCCCCGTCGCGCATCGCGCCGGTCGGCTCCTGGACGTGGGCCTCGAGGAACCACAGCTGCTTGTCGACCGCGCGCGAGACCTCGGTGAACAGGTCGGCGGTGCCGGCATCGCCCGCCTCGTCGGTCTGGTCGATGTTCTCGCGCACGGCGTTGGCGTAGGCCGCGTAGCGGTCGATCAGGGCCGAGAGGTGGTCGGCGATGGCGTAGACGTCGGTCGGATAGGGGGTGAGCTTCGAGGAGGCGGCGACGACCGAGGCAGTGCCGAGCGCCGTGGCGCCGAGCTGCACGGCCCGCTCCGCGACCTTGTCGTTGAGATCATCGATCTCGGTGCGGAACCCGTCGAGCATCTCGTGGATGCCGATGAATTGCGGGCCCTTCAAGTTCCAGTGCGCCTGCTTGATGTTGAGCGCCAGGTCGATGCCGTCGGCGAGGCGCGCGTTCAGGGTCTCGATCGAGACGCGCTTGGCGTTCGAGTCGGTGTCGTTGCGGGTGCGGTGCTGGCGCGGCTCGCCGGCCTTGCCCTTGGAATCCGCCATGTCGGTGATCTCCGTGGATTTGCCGCAACAACGAGGCCGAGGGGCAGCCGTTCCGGTGCTGCGGCGAGGTTTCGTGACCCGTCCCGCGCTTTTCTTCGGGGCGGTTGGACGATCCGGCATCGGGCTCGTCCGATACCGGAGGAGCTAGGGCAGGGTACCCAGCCGGACAGCCCGCCGGGTGAAACCCTGACCTTCCGTCAGAGCATCGGCTGCCCGCCGGTGACGGGCACGAGCGCGCCGGTCATGTAGCTGCCCTCCCGCGAGGCCAGCAGCACATAGGCCGGGGCCAGCTCCGCCGGCTGGCCGGCCCGGCCGAGCGGCGTGTCGGCGCCGAGCTGCTCGATCTGCTCCGGCGTCTTCACGATCGGCTGGATCGGCGTCCAGACCGGGCCGGGGGCGACGCAATTGACCCGGATGCCCTTCGGGGCGAGGAGGTTCGACAGGCCGACGGTCAGGGTGCTGATCGCCCCCTTGGTGGCGGCGTAGACCAGCATGCTCGCATCCGCGACCTTCGCCTGCTGGCTCGTCGAGTTCACGATCGCCGAGCCCGGCCGCATGTGCGGCACCGCCTCTTGCGCCAGGTAGATCATCGCGAAGACGTTGGCGCGGAACGAGCCCTCGACGTCGTGGGCGGTGACGTCGTCGAGGCCCTCGTTCACCACCTGCGCGGCGGCGTTGTTGACGAGCACGTCGATGCGGCCGAACTCCGCCACGGTCTTCTGCACGATCGCCCGGCAATGCGCCTCGTCGCGCAGGTCGCCCGGCAGGAGGAGGCAGCGCCGGCCGGCCTTCTCGACCCAGGCCTTGGTCTCCTGCGCGTCCTCCTCCTCGGAGTCGAGGTAGGAGATCGCCAGGTGGGCGCCCTCCCGGGCATACGCGATGGCGACGGCCCGGCCGATGCCGGAATCGCCCCCGGTGATCAGCGCGATCCTGTCGGTGAGCAGGCCCTTGCCGACGTAAGATTCCTCGCCGTGGTCCGGCGCCGGGTCCATCGGGCCGGTGAGGCCGGGGCGCGGCTGCTGCTGCGCCCCCGGGAAGGGCGGCCGGGGATAGGCCGCACGGGGATCGTCGGTCATCGAGTGCCTTTCAGGAACGCGCCGGCGGTGCGCAGGGACAGCGCCATGATGGTGAGCGCCGGATTGGCCGCGAGCGAACTCGGGAAGACCGACCCGTCGCAGATCCAGAGGTTCTCGACCTCGTGGCTGCGCCCTTGAGGATCGACCACGGAGGTGTCCGGGTTCCGCCCCATCCGGCAGGTGCCCAGCGTATGGGCGACGCGCTCCAGGACCCAGATGTCCGTCGCCCCCGCCGCCTCCCAGATCTCGCGCATCACCTTGGTGGCGTGGGCGTTGAGCCTGTCTTCGTTCGAGCCGTAGCCGAAATCGATCCGCGCCTTGCGCATCCCGAGCGCGTCGGTCTCTTGCGAGAGCGTCAGGACGTTGGCGTCGCAGGGCAGGGTCTCGCCGTTGATGCCGATGCCGGCGACGCGGTTGTACTGCCGCAGGTAGTCGGTGAGCGCCGGCCCCCACAGCCCCCGGCCGCGGGCGACGGAATTGGCCCAGGTCAACGGTTCGACGCCGAGGCTCTGGACGAGGTAGCCGCCGGCGAAGTCCGCCCCTTCAGGCCGGGTGTAGTCCTCGGTGATGAGCGAGGACGGGTAGCCCCGGTTCATGCCGACCTCGTCGGCGAAGGTCCCCCAGACCTGCGTGGCGACATGGCCGATATAGTTGCGCCCGACTTGGCCGCTCCCGGTGGCGAGATCGAGGTGGAGCAGGAGGCGGGGCGTCTCGACGGCGCCGGCGCACAGGATCAGGTGGGCGCAACGCTGGCGATGGTCGCGCCCGCCGCTGCGGTAGATCACGGCGGTGATCCGCCCAGCCTTGTCGCGCTCGACCCCGTGCATTCGGGCCTCCGCGCGGATCTCGGCACTCCGCGCCACCGCCAGCGGCAGGTAGGTCACGTCCATGCTGGCCTTGGCGCGGGTGCGGCAGCCCTGGTGGCAGAAGCCGCAATGGATGCAGGCCTTGCGCTCCGGCACCGATGGATCGACGGTGAAGTCGCGCGACACCACGGCGGCCGGCGCGTCGGTCGCGGTGATGCCGAGCCGGTCGCAGGCCGAGGCCATCAGCTGGGCCGGCCCGTTGCGCAGGACCGGCGGCAGCGGGAAGCGACGAGCCTCGTCCCAGGGATAGGGCGTGGGGCCGGAGGTGCCGATGAAGGCCTCGACCCGGTCGTAGAACGGTACCAGCTCGGCGTGGTCGATCGGCCAGTCGCAGCCCTCGCCGCTCTCGGTGTTGAGGCGGAAGTCGCGTGGGTCGGCCCGGGGCACGAAGGCGCCCCAATGCAGGGTCGAGCCGCCGACACCGGTGCCGCTGTTGTTGGCGCCGAAGGCCTCCGGCGTCGAGCCGCCGCTCAGGCGTTCCTCGGTCCAGTAGATCTCGTCGGCGAGCGTCTCGTCGAAGCCGTACCCGGCCGGGTCGAAGTTCGGCCCGGCCTCCAGTGCTACGACCTTGAGGCCGGCCGCCGCCAGCTCGGCCAGCAGCGGTCCCCCGCCCGCGCCGGTACCGACCACCACCACGTCGACGACCTCGTCGGTGCTGTAACGGTTCTGCCCCGAGAGGTTCATCGGGCGTCTCCCACGGTCTCGAGGACGGGTTGCTCCCAGGGTTCGCGCTCGTTCAGGCCGGTCAGGCGGTAGCCCGGCAGGGCCTCCGCCTCGTCGCCGCCGGCACCGATGCCGGTAAAGCCGATCGCCGCGAGGCCGGCCGGGTGGGCGAGGAAGGTGCGCACCGCCTCGCCCCGCACTTCCTCGAACCAGCAGGTCATCAGGTCCGGCGCGAGGCCGTCGGGACGCTCGGGCAGGTCGCCGGAGGCGGCCCGGGCGAGAAGAGCGTCCTGCTCGGACGCGCCGAGCGCGGCGAAGGCGCGCCCGTGGGCGTCGCGGGCCGCGGCATCGAGGGTGCAGAGCGCCCGCTCATAGGCCTCCGCGTCCGGGGGCAGGGTGACGAAGCGCCAGCCGTCGCCGGTGCCGGAGGCGAGCCGCGCGTCGATGCGGCGGGCGAGGTCGATCCTCCCCGGCCCCGGTTGCGGCAGTACCCGGTCGAGGCAGGCGGTGAGCGTCGCGCGCGCCTCCGCGCTCAAGCAGAACGGCCCGTCGGGTTCGCGCATCCGCTCGCGGAGCGTCGTGCGCAGGCGGGTATTGACCCGCTCCGAACCCATCAGCGCGGCGAAGGCCGGCGGCAGGAGCGGGGCCTCCGCCTCCTCCGGCGGCGCCGCCAGGAAGGCGCGGATCAGCTCCGCCATCTCGTCCGGCCGCTCAAGCGGCAGCAGGTGGGCGGCACCCACCGCGACGACGTGGCGGTGGCGGGCGAGGTGAGGCAGGGTCAGCGCGGCCTGCGCCTCGGGCCCGAGATCGCCGTCCTGCGCTCCGCTGACCACCAGCGCCGGGACCCGAAGGAGACCGATGCGGTCGCGCCAATCCTCGTTGGCGCCGCCGGTGAGCCAGGCCTTCCAGGCGTCCGGGTTGGCCCGCAGCACGTCCTCGACGGTCCGGGCATGATCCTCGGGCGAGAGCGGCGCGCCGACATTCGCCGACACGAAGGCCTCGGCCTCCCGCCGGCGGGTCTCCGGATCGGCGTCGATCCAGGCGATCATCGCCCGGCGGCGCTCCTCCGCCATCGGCTCAGGGCAAGGCGGCGAGCCGGCCATCAGGACCAGCCCGGCGAGACCCGCGAGGGCGGGATCGCCGTCCTCGTGGCGGCGGGCGAGCGCCAGGGCGACCTTCGCCCCCATGCTGTTGCCGGCGATGAGCCAGGGCCCGGACGGGCCCTCGGCTTCGATGCGGGCGGCGACGTGGTCGGCCATGGCGGCGACGTCGCCGCCGGGATGGTCGGCCGCGTCGCCGAAGCCCGGCAGGTCGATGGCGACGCAGCGCGCCGCGGGCCCGAGACGCTCGGAGAGCGGGCGCCATTCACGGGCGCTGCCTCCGAGGAAGTGCAGGCAGAAGAGGACGGGTTCGTCAATCATGCCGGCGACATCGCGCGGCGCTGCGCTGCGTCAACGGCCGCTCGCCCGCGGCGCCTTGCAGCACCCCGGGATGGTATGTCGAATGGTGAACGTAAGAGTCGGTCGATCGGGCCGGGATGTCGTCCGGATCCCTGTCGGTCAGCAATCGACTTCGATTCGACGCTCGGACCGGAAGACCGGCGTGAGACGCATCTCACGCCGTCGCGAGCCGTCGCCATCCTGGATGAGGACGCGCCGCCTGATGTGCGTGACCGGCGGACCGACCGCCGGTCACCTGCGTCGTTACGGGCCTGCCCTCAGGCCGCCACCTGCCCGCTCCCGCCGGCCTCGCGGCTCTCGGCGGCGGCCAGGAGCACGCAGACCGCCACCACCTCGGCCGCGGCCTCGACCTCGGCGGGCTTCGGATAGGACGGGGCGAGGCGCAACAGCTTGTCCTGTGGGTCACGCCCATAGGGATGGGTGGCGCCGGCCGGCGTCAGCGCCAGCCCGCAGGCGGCGGCGAGCGTCACCACGCGGGTGGCGCAGCCCACCGGCACTTCGAGCAGGATGAAGTAGCCGCCCTCCGGCTCGCTCCAGCGCGCGACGCCGGTGCCGCCGAGATGGCGGGCCAGGGTCTCGGTGACGGCCTTGAACTTCGGCGCCAGCAGGCGGCGGTGACCGTCCATCAGCGCGTCGAGCCCGCCCTGGTCGCGCAGGAAGCGGACGTGGCGCAGCTGGTTGAGCTTGTCCGGCCCGATGCTGCGCTTGCCGGCATTGGCGAGATACCAGCGGATGTTGCCCTCCGACGAGGCCAGCATCGCCAGGCCCGCGCCGGCGAGCGTCACCTTCGAGGTCGACGCGAAGACGATCGCCCGGTCCGGGTGTCCCGCTTCCGCGCAGGCGTCGAGGACGTTGCGCAGGGTCGGGCGGCGCTCGGTCAGGTGGTGCAGCGCGTAGGCGTTGTCCCAAAACAGCCGAAAATCCGGCGCGCCGGTCTCCATCCGGGCGAGGCGCTCGACGGTGGCGTCGGAATAGGTCTCGCCGCCGGGGTTCGAGTATTGCGGCACCGCCCACATCCCCTTCACCCGGGGATCGCGGACCTCGCGCTCGACCACATCCATGTCCGGACCGTCGGCGGTCATCGGCACCGGGATCATGCCGATGCCGTAGGTCTCGCACAGGGCGAAGTGGCGGTCGTAGCCCGGCACCGGGCAGAGGAAGCGGATCTCTTCCTCCTTGGCCCATGGCCGCGTCCCGCCGGGCACGCCCTTCAGGAGCGCGTAGGCGATGCAATCGTGCATGAGCGCGAGGCTCGAATTGTTGCCGATGGCGATCCGGTCCGGCGACGCCCCGACCACCGGCGCGAACAGGGCGCGCACCTCGGCCAGACCCTGCACGCCGCCGTAGTTGCGGGCATCCTCGCCGCTCTCGGTGCGGTGGTCGCGGTTGCCCGGGAGGGTGAACAGGTCGTCGGACAGGTCGAGCTGCTCGGGCGCCGGCTTGCCCCGGGTCATGTCGAGCTTGAGGCCGCGCCCCTGCAGGGCGGCGTAACGGGCCTGGAGATCGGCAAGCGCAGGAATGGCAGTCATGGGACGGTTCGCTGGTGGACGGAAAGGCGCCCCACCTTTGCGCCTCCCACCCCTGGGAATCCAGCGTTTTGCCGGCAGGGCTCCCCTGCGGAATGGCGCCGGCCGGGATAATCCGACCCGCCGCCCCCTGCCGGCTTCGTCGTCCGGCAGCCCCTACTTGCCGGCTTTCTCGGACAGGATGGCGCCGGTGCGGGGATCGGCCTTGAACTTCATCGGCTTGCCGTCCTTCATCCCCTCTCCTTCCCAATGGCCGTCATCGGCCTCGATCTCGGAGATCTGGGTGTAGCCGGCAGCCTCGACCTTCTGGATCACCTGGCCGATCGGCATCCAGTCGGCCCCGACCTTGTCGGCGAGGGCACCGGCGCTGCTGCCGGCGAGGATCAGGGCGGCGAGGGCCGGAATGGTCAGCTTGGTCATGAGGTCACGTCTCCCTTCGCGGGCTGTGGATGCCGCAAGGGAGATCGTGCGCCGGGGCGCGAGGTTCCCGCCAAAGAAGAAAGGCGGCCCGCGAGGGCCGCCTTCGAAGACGTCGAGAAGGTCGAGCGGATTACTCCGCGGGGGTCTCGTCGGCGACCTGGACCGGGCCGGAATCCTTGCCGCGGGCGTCGACGTCGCGATCGACGAACTCGATCACCGCCATCGGGGCGTTGTCGCCGTAGCGGAAGCCGGCCTTCATGATGCGGCAATAGCCGCCCGGACGGCCCTCGTAGCGGGGGCCGAGCACGTCGAACAGCTTCTTGACCATCACCTCGTCGCCGCGCAGAGCCGCGATCGCCTGACGGCGGGCATGCAGGTCGCCGCGCTTGCCCAGCGTGATCAGCTTCTCGACGACCGGACGCAGGTCCTTGGCCTTCGGCAGGGTGGTGATGATCTGCTCGTGCTTGATCAGCGCGGCCGACATGTTCGAGAACATCGCCTTGCGATGCTCGACGGTGCGGTTGAAGCGACGACCCCGGAAACCGTGACGCATGGCTCTCTCCTTTGGTTCTCGGCCGCCGTGCCACGGGTCGGCCGTCCTTTGTGGTGCGAGGGCGGTGAACCGCCACTCCGGATGCGCCGCCCATCGGACGGCGCATCCGGAGTGGCGGCGCGGGACCTACCGTCCCGCGCCGCGACCGGCTCAGTAATGCTCTTCGAAGCGCTTGGCGAGATCCTCGATGTTCTCCGGCGGCCAGCCGGGAACGTCCATGCCGAGGTGCAGGCCCATCGCGGCCAGCACTTCCTTGATCTCGTTGAGCGACTTGCGGCCGAAGTTCGGGGTGCGGAGCATCTCCGCCTCGGTCTTCTGGATGAGGTCGCCGATATAGACGATGTTGTCGTTCTTGAGGCAGTTGGCCGAGCGGACCGACAGCTCGAGCTCGTCGACCTTCTTGAGCAGCGCCGGGTTGAAGGGCAGCTGCGGCGCCAGCGGCGCGGCCTCCTCCTTGCGGGGCTCCTCGAAGTTCACGAAGATCTGGAGCTGGTCCTGGATGATGCGGGCGGCATAGGCCAGCGCATCCTCGGGCGAGACCGCACCGTTGGTCTCGACCGTCATGGTCAGCTTGTCCTTGTCGAGATCCTGGCCCTCGCGGGTGTTCTCGATACGGTAGGACACCTTGGTGACGGGCGAGAACAGCGCGTCGACCGGGATCAGGCCGATCGGGGCGTCTTCGGGACGGTTGCGGTCGGCCGGGACGTAGCCCTTGCCGGCCGAGACCGTGAACTCCATGCGGATCTCGGCGCCGTCGTCCAGCGTGCAGAGCACCAGGTCGGGGTTGAGGATCTGCACGTCGCCGATCGTGGCGATGTCGCCGGCGGTCACGAGGCCCGGGCCGGTCTTGCGCAGGGTCATGCGCTTGGGCGTGTCGCTGGACGAGCGGATCGCGATGGTCTTGATGTTGAGGACGATGTCGGTGACGTCCTCGCGAACGCCCGGGATCGACGAGAACTCGTGCAGCACGCCGTCGATCTGGACGGCGGTGACCGCCGCGCCCTGGAGCGAGGACAGGAGGACCCGGCGCAGCGAGTTGCCGAGGGTGGTGCCGAAGCCGCGCTCCAGCGGCTCGGCCACCACGGTGGCGATCCGCTTCGGGTCGTGCCCGGGGGTGACCTCGAGCTTGTTCGGCTTGATCAGCTCTTGCCAGTTCTTCTGAATGACCACGTTCGCACCTCTCGCCAACTTACACCGGGGCAACCCCGAAGGGCCCTCCCCTCGCGATCCCTCCCGCGCCCGGGAGACACCGCCGTCCTGATCTCTCACGCGTTCGAAGCAGGGGCGGTCAGGACGCCGCGCTCCACTGCTCCGGGACCCAGGCGAAGCCGGCGCCGTCGCGCCGGACATAGCCGAGGGCCGGAAAATCGAGATGCATCCCGGCGACCAGGCTGCGCTCGGCGGCGACCTGGTCGAGGATGCGCTTGCGGGTGGCGGCCGCCACCGCGCCGTCCACGTCGAAGGTCAGACCGACCTCCGGACGGGCGAGCTGGATCGCCGGCAGATGCACCACGTCGCCCCAGATCAGCAGGGAGCGGTCTCCCGACTGGACCCGGTAGGCGGTGTGGCCCGGCGTGTGGCCGGGCGCCGGGATCGCCTCGATCCCCGGCAGCACCTCGCCCCCGCCGGCCCGGCGAATCCGGCCGCCATAGGCCGAAACGAGGCCTTGCGCGCGGCGAAAGCCCGCCTTGGCGCCCTCCGGGGCACGGGCCTCGGCGCCTTCGGCGAGCCAGTAGGCGGCCTCCGCCTCCGGGATCACCACCTCGGCGTTGGGGAACGCCACGGCGCCGTCCCGCGCGATCAAGCCGCCGATGTGATCGGAATGCAGGTGGGTCACCAGCACCGTTCCGACGTCCTCGGGCGCCACGCCGCAGGCGGCGAGCGCCTTCGGCAGGTGGCCGAGGGTGTCGGGACCGCCCGCCCCCATGCCGGCATCGACCAGCACGGGTTTCGCCCCGCCGAGGATCAGGAAGGCGTTCACGGTGATCCGCGGCGCGGCCGCGTCCCGGAACCCCTCCGCCTGCAGCCGCCCCGCCTCGTCGGCGGGAATGCCCTGCACCAGCCCGAGCGAGGCCACGAGATGACCGTCGTTCAGGGCGACCACAACGCGATCGCCCAGCGTCCAGGGGAGGACGCCGGGGCGGGCGAAGTCGGCGGTGGGAGCTATCGACACGCAATCCTCTTCGCGGGCCGTCGGCCGGGGAGCCCGCAAGGGGCTCCCCGGGACGTGGGGACGATCAGACGCGACGACGCTTGCGCGGACGGCAGCCGTTGTGCGGGATCGGGGTCACGTCGCGGATCGACGTCACCGTGAAGCCCGCGGCCTGCAGCGCGCGAAGCGCCGACTCGCGACCCGAACCGGGGCCCGAGACCTCGACCTCGAGGGTGCGCATGCCGTGCTCGGCGGCCTTGCGGCCGGCATCCTCGGCGGCGACCTGGGCGGCGTAGGGCGTCGACTTGCGGGAGCCCTTGAAGCCCATGGCGCCGGCCGACGACCACGAGATCGTGTTGCCCTGAGCGTCCGTGATGGTGATCATCGTGTTGTTGAACGAGGCGTTCACGTGGGCGACGCCCGACACGATGTTCTTGCGTTCGCGACGACGGACGCGGGTTGCTTCCTTGGCCATACTGTCTTTCGATCCTTCAGGCGCGCCCGTGGTGCCAGGCGCTCGGGACGTGTCTTGCGGGTGTCGTGAGCGGCGCTGGCGCGCCGCCGGTGTCGGGCAGGCCTCGGGACCTGATCCCGGGACCCGCCGATCCTATGCTGACCGCGGCTTACTTCTTCTTGCCGGCGATCGGCTTCGCCTTGCCCTTGCGGGTACGGGCGTTGGTGTGGGTGCGCTGGCCGCGGACCGGCAGGTTGCGGCGGTGACGCAGGCCGCGGTAGCAGCCGAGATCCATCAGGCGCTTGATGTTCATCGAGACTTCGCGACGCAGGTCGCCCTCGACGACGTAGTCGCGGTCGATGGTCTCGCGGATCTGCAGCACCTCGGCGTCGGTGAGCTGGTTCACGCGACGCTCGGCCGGAATGCCGACCTTCTCGGTGATCTCCTCGGCCTTCTTGGCGCCGATGCCGTGGATGTACTGGAGCGCGATGACGACGCGCTTGTTGGTCGGGATGTTGACGCCGGCGATACGGGCCATGGTGTCCTGCTCTCCATCACGTCCGCGGCCGTGGCCGGGACGATGTTTCTGGTGTCGCGCGCGTCCGGTGGAGCCCGGCCCCTGCGCGCCGTCCCGACGGCAAATCGGCCCGGAGCGGCCTCCAAAGAGGCTCGCCGGGCCGTCCGGGTCTGAACGAAGGAGCGCCCACTAGCGCGGGCGCGCCGGCTTGTCAACCGCGCCCCGCCCTCAGGCGGACACGGTCTGGAACGGGGCCAGCAGCGTCTCAAGCTGCTTCGTCACCTCGTCGATCGGCGCCATGCCGTCGACCTGGCGCAGCAGGCCGGTGCCGGCGTAATGCGCCGAGAGCGGCGCCGTCTGGGCGCGGTAGGCCTCGAGCCGGGTCTTGAAGACCTCCGGCGTGTCATCCTTGCGCACCGGCTCGCCGCGGGCCGCGGTCTCGGCGGCGCGCTTCGCGATCCGGCCGACGAGGGCGTCCTCGTCGACCTTGAACTCGACCACGGCGTCGAGGCGCAGGCCCTTCTGGGAGAGCATGGTCTCGAGGGCCACGGCCTGGGCGACGGTCCGCGGGAAGCCGTCGAGGATGAAGCCGGAGCGGGCATCCGCCTCCTCGATCCGGTCGGCGACGATGCCGATCACGATCTCGTCGGAGACGAGAGCGCCGCTCTCCATCAGGGCCTTGGCCTTGAGGCCGACCGGGGTACCGGCCGCGACGGCGGCGCGCAGCATGTCGCCGGTCGAGAGCTGCGGGATTCCGAACCGCTCGACGATGCGCGCCGATTGGGTGCCCTTCCCGGCGCCAGGCGGGCCGAGCAGAATGATCCGCATAACCTGTCTCTCCCCTCGGCCGCGTCTCGCCTTAGATCCTTCGTCCTCGGCGCGGCCTGTATGCTCGTTGTAGCCTGGGACCGGTTGCACCCGAAATCCGACCATGCGCTAAGGCCCGGACCCCCGTCCGAACCGGCGCAAGGGAAGCGACCATGCGCCAGGCGGACGCCCGGACGCAAGGGCATTGGACGCGAGGGCTCGCTCCGGGAACCCGGGCCGGCGAACCGGCCCGGGCGCCGCGATCAGCGCCGGCGGGCGCCGCGCAGCTTCGCCTTCTTCACCAGACCCTCGTACTGGTGCGCCAGCAGATGGCCGTGGACCTGCGCCACCGTGTCCATGGTGACCGAGACCACGATCAGCAGCGAGGTGCCGCCGAAGTAGAACGGCAGCGAGGCGTAGGAGACCAGGATCTCCGGGATCAGGCAGATCACCGTCAGGTAGGCGGCGCCGATCACCGTGATGCGGGACAGGACCTTGTCGATGAACTCGGCGGTGCGCTCGCCCGGACGGATGCCCGGGATGAAGCCGCCATGCTTCTTCAGGTTGTCCGCCGTCTCCTGCGGGTTGAACACCACCGCGGTGTAGAAGAACGCGAAGAAGATGATCAGGGCCGCGTAGAGCAGCATGTAGAGCGGCCGGCCGTGGCCGAGATAGGTCGCCATGGTGGCGATGATCCCGGTGCCGTTCGGATCGGTCTGGAAGCTCGCCGCCGTGGCCGGCAGCAGCAGCAGCGACGAAGCGAAGATCGGCGGGATGACGCCCGAGGTGTTGAGCTTGAGCGGCAGGAACGAGGTCTGGCCCTCGTACATCCGGTTGCCGACCTGGCGCTTGGGGTAGTTGATCAGGAGGCGGCGCTGGGCGCGCTCCATGAACACGATGAAGTAGACGACGGCGGCCGCCATCACGACGACGCCGAGGATCACCACCGTCGACAGCGCACCCTGGCGGCCGAGCTCGAGGGTGCCGGCGATGGCGGAGGGCAGGTGGGCGACGATGCCCGCGAAGATGATGAGCGAGGAGCCGTTGCCGATGCCCCGCGAGGTGATCTGCTCGCCGATCCACATCAGGAACAGCGTACCGCCGGTGAGCGTGATGACGGTCGAGACGAGGAAGAACGGCCCCGGGTCCTGCACGATGCCGCCGGAGCTCTGCAGCCCGACCGCGATGCCCCAGGCCTGGAAGATCGCCAGCACCACCGTCAGGTAGCGGGTGTACTGGTTGAGGACCTTGCGGCCGGACTCGCCCTCCTTCTTCAGCCCCTCGAGCGACGGCACCACCGAGGTGAGCAGCTGCACGATGATCGAGGCCGAGATATACGGCATGATGTTGAGCGCGAAGATCGCCATGCGCTCGACGGCACCGCCGGAGAACATGTTGAACAGGCCGAGCACGCCGCCCTGGGCGTTGGCGAAGCTCTGGCGCAGCGCGTCGGGATCGATGCCGGGCAGCGGGATGTAGGTCCCGAGCCGGTAGACGATCAGGGCGCCAAGCGTGAACCAGATCCGCTTCTTGAGCTCTTCGGCCTTGGCGATGGCGCCGAAGTTGAGGTTGGCGGCGAGCTGCTCGGCTGCAGAGGCCATGGGTTGAACGTCCTCGGGTCGGGTCCGCGGAGAGCGCGGCCAGGGATGCGCGGGCATCCCCCAAAACACGAGCGGCGGCCTCGCGCTGGTCGCACGGGCCGCCGCCGATGATCGGTGACTTAAAGTGTGCCTTAGGCCGACGCAACCGCGTCGTCGGCGGTGGCGAGCGACTGGGTCACCGAGCCGCCGGCCTTCTCGATCGCCTCGACCGCCGACTTCGACGCCCGGGAAACCTGGAACGTCAGCTTGGCGGTCAGCTCGCCGACGCCGAGGATCTTCACCCCGTCGCGGGCCTTGGAGACCACGCCGGCGGCGATCAGCGACTCGACGGTAACGGGAGCCGAGACGTCCAGCTTGCCGGCATCCACCGCCTGCTGGATGCGACCGATGTTGACCGCGTTGAGGTCGGTCGCGCCCGGGTTGTTAAAGCCGCGCTTGGGCAGGCGACGGTGGAGCGGCATCTGGCCGCCCTCGAAGCCCTTGATGGCGACGCCGGAGCGCGCCTTCTGGCCCTTCACGCCGCGGCCGCCGGTCTTGCCCTTGCCGGAGCCGATACCACGGCCGACGCGCATCCGCTTCTTGGTTGCGCCTTCGTTGTCACGGATTTCGTTGAGCTTCATGGTGCCCTCCTCAAGCCGCGTCGTCGAGAACGCGCACGAGGTGATGCACCTTCGCGATCATGCCGCGCACCGAGGGGGTGTCCTCCAGCGTCGCGATGCGGTGCATCTTGTTCAGCTTCAGGCCGACCAGCGTCTGACGCTGGCTGGCCTCGCGGCGGATCGGCGAGCCGATCTGCTGCACGCGGACGGTCTTCTTCTCAGCCATCGGAGCGCCTCCTTACGCCGCGTCGGCGGAATCGGCCGAAGCGGCCGAGTCGGCGTCACGACGGCGGGCCTGGAGGGCCGACACCTTGAGACCGCGGCGGGCCGCGACCGAACGGGGGGAATCCTCGTTCTTCAGCGCGTCGAAGGTGGCGCGCACGAGGTTATAGGGGTTCGAGGAGCCGAGCGACTTCGCCACGACGTCCTGCATGCCCAGGGTCTCGAAGACGGCGCGCATCGGGCCGCCGGCGATGATGCCGGTGCCGGCCGGGGCCGCGCGCAGGATGACCTTGCCGGCGCCGTGACGGCCCTGGACGTCGTGGTGCAGGGTGCGGCCCTCGCGGAGCGCCACGCGGACGAGACCGCGCTTGGCGGCTTCCGTCGCCTTGCGGATGGCCTCGGGAACCTCACGGGCCTTGCCGTGACCGAAACCGACGCGTCCCTTCTGGTCGCCGACGACGACGAGCGCCGCGAAACCGAAGCGACGGCCGCCCTTCACCACCTTGGCGACGCGGTTGATGTGGACCAGCTTGTCCACGAACTCGCTGTCGCGCTCCTCGCGGTCGTCGCGGCGACGACCCTCACGCTCACGTGCCATGTGTCATGTCCATTCGACTGACGCGGGCGGCGGTCCCGCTCGCAAAGTTTCGATCCGCCGTAACGAGAGAGGGAGCCTCGTCGGCCCCCTCGTCTCCTGGGACATCGTGCCGAACCCGGACGGGGCGGCGCTCGACGAGCGCCCTCCCCTCTTGCGGGATCAGAAGTCCAGGCCGCCCTCGCGGGCCGCGTCGGCCAGGGCCTTGACCCGGCCGTGATAGAGGTAGCCCGAGCGGTCGAAGATGACCTGGCTCACGCCGGCCGCCTTGGCACGCTCCGCCACCAGCTTGCCGACTTCCGTCGCGGCGGCCTTGTCGGCGCCGGTCTTGAGACGGCCGCGCAGGTCCTTCTCCAGGCTCGACGCGGCGGCCAGGGTGCGGCCGGTCGCGTCGTCGATGACCTGGACGTAGATCTGCTTGGAGGAGCGGAACACCGAGAGCCGCGGACGACCGTTGGCCGCCTTGCGGATCGCCCGCCGGACGCGCGCGCGGCGCCGGTCGAGCAGTTCGATTTTGCGAGACATCGGCGGTCCTTACTTCTTCTTGCCTTCCTTGCGGAAGATGAACTCGCCGGCGTACTTGACGCCCTTGCCCTTGTAGGGCTCGGGGCCGCGATAATCGCGGATCTCCGCCGCGACCTGACCGACGCGCTGCTTGTCGATACCGGTGACGATGATCTCGACCGGCCGGGGCGTGGCGATCGAGATCCCTTCCGGGATCGCGTACTCGATGTCGTGGCTGTAGCCGAGCGACAGCTTGAGAACCTTGCCGGCAACCGCAGCACGGTAGCCGACGCCGTTGATCTCGAGCTTCTTCTCGTAGCCCTTGGTGACGCCCTCGACCAGGTTCGACACCTGGGCGCGGGAGAGACCCCACATCGCGCGGGCCTCCTTGGACTGCGACCGGGGCTGGACCGAGATCGCGCCGTTCTCGTGCGCCACCGACACCTGGTCGGGGACCCGGAACTGCAGCTCGCCCTTCTGGCCCTTGATCTTGACGTTCTGGCCGTCGACGGTGGCGGTCACGCCGGCCGGGACGGTCACGGGCTTCTTGCCTACGCGGGACATGCTCGTCTTTCCTTTTCGGCTGTCAGGGTCTGCAGGTCAGAAGACCTTGCAGAGCACCTCGCCGCCGACGTTGCGCTCGCGCGCCTCGTGGTCGGCCATGACGCCCTGAGGGGTGGAGACGATGGTGATGCCCAGGCCGTCGGCGACGCGCGGCAGGGTATCGACCGACGAGTAGACCCGGCGGCCCGGCTTGGAGACGCGCTCGATCGAGCGGATCACCGGCTGGCCGTCGAAGTACTTGAGCTCGATCGCGAACTCGGTGCGCCCGTTGCCATAGTCGGTCGTGGCGTAGTCGCGGATGTAGCCCTCGGACTTCAGGACGTCGAGGACGCGCGCCCGCAGCTTGGAGCCGGGGGTCTGCACGACGTTGCGACGACGCATCTGGCCGTTGCGGATGCGGGTGAGCATATCGCCCACGGGATCGTTGATCATCTGTGGCGCCCTCCCCTTACCAGCTGGACTTGACCAGACCGGGGATCAGCCCCCGGGAACCCAGGTCGCGGAGCGCGACGCGGGAGATGCCGAGCTTACGGTAGTAAGCGCGGGGACGGCCGGTCATCTCGCAGCGGTTGCGGATGCGGGTCGGGCTGGAGTTGCGGGGCAGCTCCGCCAGCTTGAGGCGCGCCTCGAAGCGCTCCTCCATCGACAGCGACTCGTCGTTGGCGGTCGCCAGCAGCGCCTCGCGCTTCGGCGCGTAGAGCTTCACGAGCTCCCGCCGCTGCTTGTTCTTCTCGATCTTGCTCGTCTTAGCCATGTTCTAGCTCTCCAGTGTCCGCGTATGGGGGCGGTCAGCCCTCACTGCCGGAACGGGAAGTTGAAGTGCTTCAGGAGCGCCCGGGCCTCGGCATCGGTCTTGGCGGTGGTCGCCACGACGATGTCCATGCCCCAGGTGTTCTGGGCCTTGTCGTAGTTGATCTCGGGGAACACCAGGTGCTCCTTGATCCCGAGGGCGTAGTTGCCGCGCCCGTCGAACGACTTCGGGTTCAGGCCGCGGAAGTCACGCACGCGCGGCAGCGCGATGGTGATCAGGCGATCCATGAACTCGTACATCCGCTGCTTGCGCAGCGTGACCTTGCAGCCGATCGGCATGTTCTCGCGGACCTTGAAGGTCGCGATCGCCTTGCGGGCCCGGGTGATGACCGGCTTCTGGCCGACGATCAGGCCGAGATCCTCGGCGGCGACCGTGGCCTTCTTGGAGTCCTGGGTCGACTCGCCGACGCCCATGTTGACGACGATCTTCTCGATCGTCGGCACCTGCATGGGGTTGGTGTAGCCGAACTCCTCGATCAGCTTGGGACGCACCACTTCCTCGTAGTGCTTCTTGAGCCGCGGGGTGTACCCGTCCTTGAGCGCCTCAGCCATCGATCAGATCTCCCGAGCGCTTCGCGAAGCGAACCTTGCGCCCGTCTTCCAGAATGCGAAAACCAACCCGGGTGGGCTTGCCGTCCTTGGGGTCGGCGACCGCCAGGTTCGACAGGTGGATCGCCGCCTCCTTGGAGATGATCCCGCCCTCGGAGGTCTGGGTCTGGCGCGTATGGCGCTTCACCAGATTGATCCCCCGGACGAGCGCCCGGTCTTCCTTCGGCATCACCTGGATGACCTCGCCGGTGCGACCCTTGTCGCGGCCGGTCAGGACGACGACCTTGTCGCCCTTCTTCACCTTCGCAGCCATTACAGCACCTCCGGCGCCAGCGAGATGATCTTCATGTGGTTGCGAGCCCGCAGCTCGCGCGGCACGGGTCCGAAGATACGCGTGCCGATCGGCTCCTTCTGGTTGTTGATCAGCACCGCCGCGTTGCGGTCGAAGCGGATCACCGAACCGTCGGCCCGACGGACGTCCTTGGCGGTGCGAACGACGACCGCCTTCATGACGTCGCCCTTCTTCACGCGGCCCCGCGGAATAGCCTCCTTCACCGACACCACGATGATGTCGCCGACGCCGGCATACTTGCGCTTGGAACCGCCGAGCACCTTGATGCACATCACGCGACGTGCGCCGGAATTGTCGGCGACGTCCAGATTCGTCTGCATCTGGATCACGGCCTAACGCCCTTTCCTTGTTTCAGGCAGGTCTCCGTCGGGCACGATTGCCCGGCGGACGGCAGCCTGATGGGGATCTCGCGTCCCCGTCCATTAAAAGACCGCGCTGCAGCGCGATTGCTCGCGCTGGCGCGGTCAACGAACGCGATGAGGAGCGCGTCACACGCCCTTCATGTTTCGGTGGAGGCCGGCCGATTACACCGGATCGACCGTCCTGACAAGGCCTCGGGGGCACCAAAGGGCGCCCCCGACCGGCTTTGCGGCATCGCACGCCCGAAGGCGCGGCGCCCTACGCCTCGGCGGTCGCGACGGCCTCGCCCTCGACCAGCTTCCAGGTCTTGAGCTTGGAATAGGGCCGCGACTCCTCGATGAACACCTGCTGGCCGACCTTGGCCGCGTTGTTCTCGTCGTGAGCGTGGTAGTTCTTCGACCGGCGGATGGTCTTCTTCATCACCGGATGGGTGAAGCGACGCTCCACCTTCACGACGATGGTCTTGTCCTGCTTGTCGCTGACGACGACGCCCTGCAGCACGCGCTTCGGCATGGTGGTAACTCCCCCTTAGCCCTGCGCCGCCTGCAGCGTCTTCTGGCGCTGCAGGGTACGGACGCGGGCGATGTCGCGGCGCACTTCGCGCACCCGGGCGACGTTCTCGAGCTGACCCGTGGCCCGCTGGAAGCGCAGGTTGAACTGCTCCTTCTTCAGGTTCAGGAGCTCCTCGCCGAGCTGATCCGGCGACAGCGCGCTCAGGTCAGACAGCCTCTGGCTCGACTTCATCTCGAATATTCTCCTCAGTCGGCGATGCGCTGGATGAAGCGCGTGCGGACCGGCAGCTTGGCGGCACCCAGGCGCAACGCCTCGCGGGCGATGTCCTCGGCCACGCCGTCGATCTCGAACATGATGCGGCCCGGATGCACGCGGGCGGCCCAGTACTCGGGCGCGCCCTTGCCGGAGCCCATGCGGACTTCGGTCGGCTTCGCGGTCACGGGGACGTCGGGGAAGATCCGGATCCAGACCCGGCCCTGACGCTTCATCTCGCGGGTGATCGCGCGGCGGGCCGCCTCGATCTGACGCGCGGTGATCCGCTCCGGCTCCATGGCCTTGAGGCCGTAGGAGCCGAAGTTCAGATCGGTTCCGCCCTTCGCGGCGCCGTGGATGCGGCCCTTGAACTGCTTGCGGAACTTCGTCTTCTTGGGTTGCAGCATGGCAGCCTCTCAAAACTGAAGGGCGGGAGACGGGCGGCCCTTAGGCCGCCGCGTCCCGTCCGCCGCGCTCGCCGCGCTCACGGTCGCGACGTCCGCCCGAACGGCCGCCCTCCTCGTGCGCGCGCTTGTCCTGGGCCATCGGGTCGTGCTCGAGGATCTCGCCCTTGAACACCCACACCTTGATGCCGCAGGTGCCGTAGGTCGTGAACGCCGTGGCCGTGCCGTAATCGACGTCGGCGCGCAGCGTATGCAGGGGCACGCGGCCCTCGCGGTACCACTCGAGCCGGGCGATCTCGGCGCCGCCGAGGCGGCCGGCGCAGTTGATGCGGATGCCCTCGGCGCCCAGACGCATCGCCGACTGCACGGCGCGCTTCATGGCACGACGGAAGGCGACGCGGCGCTCGAGCTGCTGGGCGATCGAATCGGCCACCAGGGTGGCGTCGATCTCGGGCTTGCGCACCTCGACGATGTTGATCGTCACGTCGGCCTTGGTCATCGAGTTGACGAGCTTGCGCAGCTTCTCGATGTCCGCACCCTTCTTGCCGATCACCACGCCCGGGCGGCCCGAGTGGATGGTGACGCGGCACTTCTTGTGCGGGCGCTCGATGACGATCTTGGAGACCGCGGCCTGCTTGAGCTGCTTGAGCAGCGCTTTGCGGATCGCGACGTCCTCGTGCATCAGGCGAGCGTACTCGCCCTTGTTGGCGTACCAGCGCGAGTCCCAGGTCCGGTTGATGCCGAGACGCAGACCGATCGGATTGACTTTCTGACCCATCGGTCCCTCCTCAGGCGACTTCGGCCGGGACTTCGCGCACCACGATGGTGAGGTTCGCGAACGGCTTCAGGATGCGGGCGCCACGGCCGCGGGCGCGGGCGTGGAAGCGCTTGAGAACCAGCGCCTTGCCGACATAGGCCTCCTTCACGACGAGATCGTCCACGTCCAGGTCGTGGTTGTTCTCGGCGTTGGCGATGGCGCTCTCGAGGCACTTGCGGACGTCGACCGCGATCCGCTTGCGCGAGAACTGCAGGTCGGCGAGCGCGTGCGAGACCTTCTTGCCGCGGATGAGCTGAGCCACGAGGTTCAGCTTCTGCGGGCTGACGCGCAGCATGCGCGCCACGGCCTTGGCCTCGTTCTCGGGGAGCGCGCGGGGTGCTGCTGCCTTGCCCATCTTAGCGCCTCTTCGCCTTCTTGTCGGCCGCGTGACCGTGGAAGGTGCGGGTCGGCGAGAACTCGCCGAACTTGTGACCGACCATTTCCTCGGAAACGTAGACCGGGATGTGCTTCTGCCCGTTGTAGACCCCGAAGGTCAGACCAACGAAATGCGGAAGGATCGTGGAGCGACGGCTCCAGATCTTGATCACCTCGTTGCGGCTCGCGCCGCGCGCGGCGTCCGCCTTCTTGAGGAGGTAGCCGTCGATGAACGGCCCCTTCCAGATTGAACGTGCCATGGGACGACGCCCTTACTTCTTGCGGTTGTGGCGGCTCGACACGATGAACGTGTCGGTGCGCTTGTTCGAGCGGGTCTTCTTGCCCTTGGTGGGGACACCCCACGGCGTGACCGGATGACGACCGCCCGACGTGCGACCCTCGCCGCCGCCGTGCGGGTGGTCGACCGGGTTCATCGCGACGCCGCGGTTGTGCGGACGCTTGCCGAGCCAGCGGTTGCGACCCGCCTTGCCGAGCGAGATGTTCATGTGGTCGGGGTTCGAGACCGCGCCCACCGTCGCGTAGCACTGGCCGTGCACCAGGCGCTGCTCGCCCGAGTTCAGGCGCAGCGTGACGTAGCCCTGGTCGCGGCCGACGATCTGGGCGTAGTTGCCCGCGGACCGGGCGATCGCCCCGCCCTTGCCGATCTTCAGCTCGACGTTGTGCACGATCGTGCCGACCGGCATGCTGCCGAGCGGCATGGCGTTGCCGGGCTTGATGTCGACCTGCTCGCCCGAGACGACCTTGTCGCCGGCCTTCACGCGCTGCGGAGCCAGGATGTAGCTCTGCGCGCCGCCCTCGTAGCTGACGAGGGCGATGAACGCCGTGCGGTTGGGATCGTACTCGATCCGCTCGACCGTGCCGACCTTGCCGGCGTGCTCACGCCGCTTGAAGTCGATGAGGCGCAGCGTCCGCTTGTGGCCACCGCCGCGGAAGCGGACGGTGACGCGGCCGAGGTTGTTGCGGCCGCCGGTGGACGACTTGCCCACCGTCAGCGCCTTGACCGGCTTGCCCTTGTAGAGCTCCGAACGGTCCACGATCACGAGCTGGCGAAGGCTCGGCGTGACCGGCTTGAATGTCTTCAAAGCCATTGGCTTGTTTCCTTACGCCGTTCCCTCAGAGCCCGGTCGTGACGTCGATGGTCTGGCCCTCTTCGAGGGTGACGATCGCCTTCTTCACGTCCGAACGCTGACCGCGCTGACCGCGGAACATCTTGGCCTTGCCCTTGGTGACAAGCGTGTTGACGCTCTTCACCTTGACCTCGAACAGCTTCTCGACCGCTTCCTTGATCTGCGGCTTCGTCGCCTTCGGGGCCACCCGGAACACAACCTTGTTGAGCTCCGAGAGGTTCGTCGCCTTCTCGGTGATGACCGGGGAGACGATCACGTCGTAGTGGCGCGGATCAGCGCTCATTTGAATCGCGCCTCCAGCGCATCGACGGCGGCGCGGGTCAGCACGAGCTTCTCGCGGCGCAGGATGTCGTAGACGTTGATGCCCTGCACCGGCAGGACGTCGATCTGCGGCAGGTTGCGGGCCGCACGGGCGAAGTTCTGGTCGAGCTCGGCGCCGCCGATGATCAGGGCGTTCGAGAGCGACAGCTTGCCGAACCGCTCCTTGAGCGCCTTGGTCTTGCCCTCCTCGAGGCGGGCGTCGTCCATGACGATCAGCGCCGCGCTCTTGGCCTTGGCCGAGAGGGCGTGGCGGAGCGCCAGCGCCCGGACCTTCTTGGGAAGGTCGTGGGCGTGCGAGCGGGTGACCGGGCCGTGGGCCCGAGCGCCGCCGCGGAACTGCGGGGCGGAGGCAGCGCCGTGACGGGCGTTACCGGTGCCCTTCTGCTTGTAGAGCTTCTTGGTCGTGCGGGCGATCTCGCCGCGCTGCTTGGTCTGGTGGGTCCCAGCCTGGCGCTTGGCGAGCTGCCAGCGGACGCAGCGCTGCAGCAGGTCGGCGCGGGGCTCGAGACCGAAGATGGCCTCGTCGAGCTCGACCGAGCCGGCCTCGGCGCCGTCGAGCGTGGTGATCTCGAACTTCATCACGCGTTCTCCTCGGTGGCCGGAGCCGCGGGAGCCTCGACCTGAGCGTCGGCAGGGGTCTCCTGCGCCGCAGCGGTCTGCTCACGGAACTTGCCCGGCATCGGCACGTCGGCCGGCAGCTTGCGCTTCACGGCGTCGCGGACGAAGATCCAGCCGCCGTCGACACCCGGCACCGAGCCCTCGACCAGGATCAGGCCGCGCTCGACATCGG
The DNA here is from genome assembly GCF_001043895.1 of Methylobacterium indicum. Classification (GTDB taxonomy): domain Bacteria; phylum Pseudomonadota; class Alphaproteobacteria; order Rhizobiales; family Beijerinckiaceae; genus Methylobacterium; species Methylobacterium indicum. The sequence continues at coordinate 1,347 of NZ_JTHF01000015.1, read as the reverse complement.
TGCGCACGACGCGCAGGTTCTGGGTCGTGACCCGCTCGACACCGAGGTGACCCGGCATCTTCTTGTTCTTGAAGGTCTTGCCCGGGTCCTGACGGCCGCCGGTCGAACCGATCGACCGGTGCGAGATCGACACGCCGTGCGTGGCGCGCAAGCCCCCGAAGTTCCAGCGCTTCATGCCGCCGGCGAAGCCCTTGCCGGTGGTCGTGCCCGTCACGTCGACGAACTGACCCGCCAGGAAGTGGTCCGCGGTGATCTCGGCACCGACCGGGATGATCGCATCCTCGGTGACGCGGAACTCGGCCAGCTTCCGCTTCGGCTCGACCTTCGCGACAGCGAAGTGGCCGCGCTGGGCCTTGGACACGTTCTTGACCTTGGCCTTGCCGACGCCCACCTGGAGCGCGACGTAGCCGTTCTTCTCGACCGTGCGGTGGGCCACCACCTGGCACTGATCGACCTTGAGCACCGTGACCGGAACATGCTCGCCGGCGTCCGTGAAGACGCGGGTCATGCCGACCTTCTGTGCAATGACTCCTGAGCGCATGGTTCTCCCCCGCGCGGCCTAGTGAAGCTCTAAGAACCCGCGGGTCCTCAGAGCTTGATCTCCACGTCGACGCCGGCGGCGAGGTCGAGCTTCATCAGCGCGTCCACGGTCTGGGGCGTCGGATCGACGATGTCGAGCACGCGCTTGTGAGTGCGCATCTCGAACTGCTCGCGCGACTTCTTGTCGATGTGGGGCGAGCGGTTGACGGTGAAGCGCTCGATCCGGGTCGGCAGCGGGATGGGCCCGCGAACCTGGGCCCCGGTCCGCTTCGCCGTCGAGACGATCTCGCGGGTCGACGAATCCAGGATGCGATGATCGAACGCCTTGAGGCGAATACGGATGTTCTGGCCGTTCATGTGATGTCTACCTCGCGACGGGATGGGGCGGGCACGAGGCCCGCCCCGTCACCTGTCCGCTCGTGGAAGCGCCTGGACGCTTACTCGGTGATGGAGGCGACGACGCCGGCGCCGACGGTGCGGCCGCCCTCGCGGATGGCGAAGCGGAGCTTCTCCTCCATGGCGACCGGCACGATCAGCGTGACGTCCATGGTCACGTTGTCGCCCGGCATCACCATCTCGGTGCCCTCGGGGAGCTGGCACACGCCGGTCACGTCCGTGGTCCGGAAGTAGAACTGCGGACGGTAGTTGGTGAAGAACGGCGTGTGGCGGCCGCCCTCCTCCTTCGTCAGGATGTACGCCTCGGCCTTGAACCGGGTGTGCGGCTTCACCGAACCCGGCTTGCACACGACCTGGCCGCGCTCCACGTCCTCGCGCTTCGTGCCGCGCAGCAGCACGCCGACGTTGTCG
>NZ_JTHF01000149.1 GCF_001043895.1 Methylobacterium indicum | reverse complement strand
GCGAAGCGGCTCGAAATATCGGCGCAAACGCCGACACGGCCGCCTCGCACCAGAGTGAAACTCACCCTCGGAAATTGAGCCCTACGGCAGCACCACCACCTTCGTCCCCACCTTCACGCGGTCGTAGAGGTCGATCACGTCCCGGTTGGTCATGCGGATGCAGCCCGAGGATACCGCGGCGCCGATGGTCTCCGGCTCGTTCGAGCCGTGGATGCGGTAGAGCGAGGAGCCGAGATAGAGCGCCCGCGCCCCGAGCGGGTTGTCGTTGCCGCCGGCCATGTAACGCGGCAGGTCGGGCCGGCGCTTGATCATCTGCTCGGGCGGGCGCCAGGCCGGCCATTCCTTCTTCATCGTCACGGTCTTGGTGCCGGACCAGGAAAAGCCCTCGCGGCCGACGCCGACGCCGTACTGGACCGCCTCCTGGTTCGGCAGGATGTAGTAGAGCCGGCGCTGGCTGGTCGAGATCACCACCGTGCCGGGCTTGTAGGGGCTGTTCCAGCCGATGGTCTGGCGCGGCACGCCCTGCTGGCGGAAGACCGTCAGGAAGTCGGCGATCGGCCCGCGGTCGAGCAGGCTGATGGCCTGGGCCGGCGCGGCCAGGGTCAGAAGCGTGGCCGCCGTCACGAGCGGTGTCAGCAGGCGCCGCGGCGCGGTCAGTCGGGTCATCGTCCCCTCCCGTTCGGTTAACGTCGAACGGGTTGGCCGCCGGGCTGTGGCGAAAACAGGGCGGAAACAATCGCCGGCCGGCCCATGGTGCATCCGCGCCACAGGCCGGCCGAAGACCGACTTGGCTATTCCGCAGCCTGGCGCAGCGGCATGAAGCCGATCGGCTGGCGCTGCGGCCCCTCCTGCTTGAGGGTCCGCTGCAGGGTCTCGTAATCCTGCTCCATCTCCGGCGTCACCGAAGCGCGGGTCTCGCGCAGCGCCGCGTCGAAATGGGCCTGCGTGACCCGCTCGCTCGTCAGGTTCTCGCGCAACGCCATCAGGCCGGCGCGGCGGGTCAGGTCCTCGAGATCGGCCCCGGTAAAGCGGGCGGTGCGCTCGGCGAGCCCGTCGAGGTCGACGTCGTCGGAGAGCGGCATCGCGCGGGTGTGGATGCCCAGGATGTGGCGCCGCCCGGCGATGCCCGGCACCGGCACGTAGATCAGCTCGTCGAAGCGGCCCGGGCGCAGGAGCGCGGGATCGACGAGGTTCGGCCGGTTGGTGGCGGCCATCACCACCACGCCCTGCAGATCTTCCAGGCCGTCCATCTCGGCAAGGAGGGTGTTGACCACCCGCTCGGTCACGGCCGGCTCGCCGAGGCCGCCGCCGCGCACGGGCGCCAGCGAATCGATCTCGTCGATGAAGATCACCGTCGGGGCGACCTGACGGGCACGGGCGAACAGCCGCGAGACCTGCTGCTCGGATTCACCGTACCACTTCGAGAGGAGGTCGGAGGACTTGGTGGCGACGAAGTTCGCCTGCGCCTCCCGGGCCACCGCCTTGGCGAGCAGGGTCTTGCCGGTACCGGGCGGGCCGAACAGCAGAAATCCCTTGGCCGGGCGGATGCCGATGCGGCGGAAGGCCTGCGGGTTGCGCAAGGGCAGCTCGACGCCCTCGCGGAGCCTGGTCTGCACCTCGCCCAAGCCCCCGACATCGTCCCAGGTGACGTTCGGGACCTGGATCATGATCTCGCGCAGGGCCGAGGGCTGAACGCGCTTGAGCGCATTCAAAAAATCCTCGCGGCAGACCTGGAGCGTCTCCAGGATCTCCGGCGGGATGCCCTCCTTGAGGTTGATCTGCGGCAGGACGCGGCGGAGCGCGTCCATCGCCGCCTCGCGGGCGAGCGCCGAGAGGTCGGCGCCGACGAAGCCGTAGGTGGTCCGGGCGATCTCGTCGAGATCGACATTGTCGCCGAGCGGCATGCCGCGGGTGTGGATGGTCAAGACCTCGCGCCGGCCCGGCTCGTCGGGCACGCCGATGATGATCTCGCGGTCGAAGCGACCGGGCCGGCGCAGGGCCTCGTCGATGGCGTCGCGCCGGTTGGTGGCGCCGATCACCACGATGTTCTGGCGCGGTTCCAGCCCGTCCATCAGGGTCAGCAGCTGGGCCACGATGCGCCGCTCGACCTCGCCGCGGACCTCCTCGCGCTTCGGGGCGATCGAATCGATCTCGTCGATGAAGATGATCGCCGGCGCGTTGCGCTGCGCCTCGGAAAAAATCTGGCGCAGGCGCTGCTCGGATTCGCCGTACTGGCTGCCCATGATCTCGGGGCCGGCGATGTGGAAGAACTGCGCCTCGGTCTCGTTCGCCACCGCCCGGGCGAGCAGGGTCTTGCCGGTGCCGGGGGGCCCGTAGAGCAGGACGCCCTTCGGCGGATCGATGCCGAGGCGCTGGAAGAGCTCGGGGTGGCGAAGCGGCAGCTCGACCATCTCCCGCACCTGGTCGACGGTGGTGCCGAGGCCCCCGATGTCGTCGTAGGTGACGTCGGCCCGGCGGACCTCCTTCGGCTCCTCGTAGAGCGGCCGCAGCTCGACCTCGGTCTCGGCGGTGATCTGCACGATGCCGCGGGCGGGCTGGGTCGAGACCACGACGAGGCGGATCTCCTGCAGGCCGTAGGCCGGCATGTTGAACATCTGCCGCAGTTCCTCCGGCACCTCCTCGCTCTTGAAGCGCGAGGGCACGGAGGTCGAGATCACGTCGCCGGCGACGAGGGGCCGGCGGTAGAAGGTCCGGCGCAGGGCCTCGCCCGAGCCCTGCAGGCGCAGGTTCTTCTGGGCCGGGGCCAGCACCACCCGGGTCGCGGGGCGCACCTCGGCCTTGCGGATCTCGACGTGATCGCCGGAGCCGACGCCGGCATTGACGCGCTGGAGTCCGTCGAGGCGGATGATGCTGAGGCCCTCGTCCTCCTGTCCGAGCGTGATGGCGAGCGCCGTGGTGTGGCGCTTGCCGATGATCTCGATCGGCTGGCCTTCCTGGAGGCCGAGGCTCCGGAGCACCGATGCACCGACCCGGGCGACGCCCCGGCCGACATCCTCGGCCCGCGCATTCGCGACCTGCGCCCTGACGTCGCCTGCTTCGTCCGCCATCCGGGTGACCTCGCTCCTCGGGAGCCGGCACCTCGGCCGACCCACCGTCGGCGGCCCTGATCCGCCGCCGCACCGCCGGCGCCGCCGGGACCGGCCGCGCATCGGCGGGAGAACGTCCGCTCGCCTGAAATGTTGCGGAGCGGGTTAGGCCTTGAAGATCGACCGGGACCTCTCAGCCCTTGAGGGTCAGTGTGCCGAGATCGCCCAGGCCGCCCTCCGGCAGAAGGCCGCGCAGGGTCGCGGTGAGGGAGAAGCCGGTCGCCGTGCGCTCGATCTCGTAGAGGTGGTAGCCGGCGCAGTGCTTGAGCGCCCCGCCCCGGGCGGAGGCCGAGGGGGCGCCGATCACCGGCACGCGCCGCCCGCCCGGCGACATCACGAAGGCGACGGAACCGACATGGTTGTGGCCGTGCAGCACGAGGTCGGCGCCGACCCGGCCGATCATCGCCTCGAAGGCGTGGGCGTCGGTGAGGTTGCGCCCCGCCTTGGCGCCGCCGACATGCGGCGGATGGTGGATCATCACCACCCGGCACGGCCGCTCGGGTTCGGCGGCGAGGTCTTGGAGCATTGTTTCGGCAGCCCGGATCTGGTCGGAGCCGAGGCGCCCGCTCGCCACGAAGGGCGCGGTCGGGATCGCCGACGAGAGCCCGACGAGGGCCAGCGGTCCTCGGCGGCGCAGGTAGGGAAAAACCTTGTCGCGGCCGGCATCGTCCCGGGTCCAGGGGCCGACCGCGTCGAGGAGGCCCTTCAGCGAGCCGCGCACGTAGGCGTCGTGGTTGCCGGGCACGAAGCTGACGAAGCCCGGCTCGCCGAGCGCCTCCATGAAGGTGCGGGCGGTCTCCCACTCGCTCGGCAGGCCGATGTTGCAGAGGTCGCCCGTGCAGGCGATGTGGTCCGGCGCGGCGTCGCGCAGGTCGGCCACCAGGGCGGCCAGGATCTCCATGTCGTGGGTGAGCTTGCGGCCGCGGCTCCAGTTGACCCAGCCGGTGGCGCGCTTGCTCATCAGCTGGCGCAGCCGCGGGCGCGGCAGCGGGCCGACATGCGGATCGGTGAGGTGGGCGAGGCGAAAGGTCATCGAGGGCAGCAACGCATGAGCGAGGATCAGGTCCGCTTCACGGATGTCGCGGCGGCCCTCCCGTAGCAGCGGACCGGGCCGTCACACACCCCCTTCGGGCTCGTGACACGCCACGCAGAGCTTGTTGCCGTCGAGATCGCGAAAATAGGCGCCGTAATAGGCCGGATGATAATGCGGCCGCAGTCCGGGGGCTCCTTCGCAGGTGCCGCCTGCCGCCAATGCCAGGGCGTGGCAACGATCGACGCTGGCCCGCGAGCGGGCGGTCAGCGCCGTCATGAGCCCGTTGCCCGGATTCGGGGCAGCGCCGTCCCACGGCCGGCCGACGATCACGAGGGGTCGGTCGGCGTCGCACGGCATCCAGCCGGCCCACCCGTTATCCGGTTCGTGAAAGCGGAGCCGGAGGCCCAGCTCCTCGAACAGGGCCGCGTAGAAGGGAATGGCGCGGGCGAGGTCGGCGGTGCCGAGGCAGACATGCGAGATGACGCTCATGGCCGGCGGGCCGCTCCCTCGGCGATGGAAATACGACTTCAGATCCCGGCGTACATCCGCCCCGGGTTGAACAGGCCGGCGGGATCGTGCGCCGCCTTGAGGCCGGCGGTGATCCGCATCAGCGGCTCGGACAGGGGCTCGAAGACCGGCACCGCGGCGCGCACGGACTCGGGCGCCCGAACCAACGTCGCGTGGCCGCCGGGGGCGAGGGCCGCCCGGACGACCGCCGCGCCCGCATCGCCGGTGGCCGGTGTGGCGAGCCAGATGAGGCCGCCGCCCCAATCGTAGAACCAGCGCGCCGGGCGCGACGCGGCGATCGCCGCGGTGACGGCGGGGCCGCGCCCCGGCGCGGTCGAGAGGCGCCACACCGCCTCGCCGCCGCCGGCGAAGGGCAGGACGTCGCGCACCGCGCGCCACCGGGCGGTGGCCGCCTCCCCCTCCACCGTCTCGGGGGCTGCAAAGCCGCGCAGCAGGCGGGTGAGCTGGCCGAGGCGGTAATCGACCGAGGCCGAAAAACCCTCGATCCGCAGGAGCGTGCGGGCCGGTCCGTCGATGCCCTCCGGCAGGTGGGCCGCACCCGTGATCTCGAACGGCGAGCCGAGGGCGAGGCTCATCGCCTCGACGGCGCGGGCGTCGTCGAGGCCGGCGAGGGCCAGGGTCGCGGTGCGTTCGGGCACGGGCAGCACCTTGAAGGTGACCTCGGTGAGGAAGCCGAGCGTGCCCCAGGAGCCGGCCATCAGCTTCACGAGATCGAGGCCGGTGACGTTCTTCATCACCCGGCCGCCGGACTTCACCGCCTCGCCGCGCCCGTTGACGAAGCGCACGCCGATCAGGCTGTCGCGGGCGGCGCCCCCGGCGATGCGCCGCGGACCCGAGACGTTGCCGGCGGCGACCGCGCCGATCGTCGGCTCGCCGGCCGAGCCGAGCAGCGGGCGATGGTCCATCGGCTCGAAGGGCAGCATCTGGCCGCCCTCGGCGAGCCGCGCCTCGACCTCGGCGAGCGGGGTGCCGGCCCTGGCCGCGATGACCAGCTCGGCCGGCTCGTACAGGGTGATGCCGGTGAGCCCCGCCGCCGAGAGCGTGGCCTCGTCCTGCGCAGGCCGTCCGATCCCCGCCCGTGTGCCGCCGCCGACGAGCCGCAGCCGCTCGCGCCGCGCCGCCGCCTCGCCGATCAGGATCGCGGCCTCGGCCTCGCTGCGGGGCTGATAGATGCTCATCGCGGGTTCGCTCGGTGGGCGGATCGGGCGCGGATCATTGCGGGCAACGGGAGCGGCTTGCAAGCGGGGGGGCGCTGCAACGAATCGAGTTCGAGGCAAAGGCCTCTACTCCGCCGGGACCCCTCGGCCGAAGCGTGCGAGCACCGCGCTCCGCAGGCCCGCGATGTCGAAGCGCCAGACCAGGGCGCCGTAGACGAGCCCGCCGACGCCGATGCAGGCCGGCAGGGCGAGCCAGGGCGCGAGGCCGCGCAGGGGCAGGAGCGCCGCGGTCATTGCCGCCGTGGCGAGCACGATGGCTGCGGGATCGCGCCAGGGCATCCGGAGGCGGCCGGGTCCGGTCAGCGCGCGCAGGCCGAGGAACAGCAGGGCGGCGACGAAGCCGAGGGACTGCGCCGCGGCGATGCCGGCCGGGCCGAAGGACGCGGTGAGCGCCAGAGCGGCGACGAGGTTGACCAGCGCCCCGATGGCGCCGGCCGCGACGAGCGGCAGGGTGCGGCGGCGGATCTGGAAGATCGGGTTGAGGACGAAGTTCATCAGCGCCAGGGCGACGAGGCCCGGCAGCAGCAGGAGCGTGTAGCCCACGAAGTGGCCGCGATAGGCTTCCGGCACCGCGATCGCCTCGAGCGCCGGGGCGACGGCCCAGAATCCCGCAGCGCTCGGCAGGATCAGGGCCAGCACGACGGCGCCGTTGCGGGCGACCTGCTCCTCGCCGGCCTCGTGGCCGTGGGTCTCGGCGGCGAGGACCGCGATCTGGAACAGCAGGAGGTCGAGGGCGGCCCCCAGCGTGCTGAAGATCCGCCCGCCGATATCGGCGGCGAGCGAGAAGTAGCCGGCCTCGGCGAAGCCCGCCGCGGCGGCGACCGCCGAACGGTTGGCGAAGGGCATCAGCTGGTAGACGACGTTGGCGGCGACCACCGGCAGGCCGTAGGCCATGAACAGGCGGACGGCCTCGCGGCGGCGGGCCGTCTCGTGCGGGGTCGGCGGATCGCTGAGTGCCCGATGGACGACGAGGGCGGCGAGGAACTGGCTCAGGCCCCCGGCGAGCATCACCGCGGCGGCGTCCCGCGTCGCCCAGGCGGTACCGACCATCATCACGAGGGCGAGGCCGTTCTTGACCAGGACGAGCCGCAGGTAGAGCCCGCCGGCGAAGCGGGCACGGGCCAGCGCCGCCTGGTAGTCGAACAGCCCGATGCCGACCGCCGCCCCGGCCGAGGCCGCCGCGAGCAAAGCCGGATCGCCGAAGACGGGCCGGCCGGCCAGGGCCAGGAGCGCCGCGCCCGTGAGGCCGATCGCGGTGGCCGCGTAGGCCCGGTCGAGCATGGCGCGGATCCACGGCTCGGCCTGCCGGACCCGCTCGGAGTAGAAGCGGGTCGCCGAGAGGCGCAGCCACTCGAACAGCAGGGTGTTGAGCGCCACCGCGCCGGCCGTGCCGAGGGCGAAGCGGCCGAAATCCGCCGGCCCCAGGATCTGCGCGATGAGCAGGCCGAGGGCGAGGTTCAGGACCGCATTGACCACGAAGGCCGCGATGACCGCCATTGCAGTGGGTGCTCGTTCGAGGGGCCGCGATGCGGCGTAGGTCCGCTGAGGTCGACGAGAAATCCCGCGCCGTCTGTCGATTGGAAGGAAGCGGGAGCCTACCCCACCGCCCGCGCCATCGGCCGCTCCTGCCCACCCTCCCCGGCCACGTCGCGATAGACCCGCTCCAGCCCGTCGAGGTGGCGTTCCAGCGTCAGCGGATCGGCCCAGAACAGGTCGTAGGCGGCGCGTCCCATCCGGAGCGCCGTGGCGTCGTTGGTAAGATGGCCCATGGCGTCGGCGAGCGAGCGCGGATCGTTGGAGCGGAACCACAGCCCGCTCTCGCCGTGGCGCACCGCCTCGCGGCCGGCGCAGACGTCGCTGACGATCACCGGCGTGCCGAGGCCGAGGGCTTCGAGCACCGTGAGGGGCTGGCCCTCGTACCAGACCGACGGGAAGACGAGCGCGCGGGCTCCGCGCAGCACCGCCTTCACCTGGTCCGGGTTCTGCCAGCCGAGGAACGACGCCTCGGGGTAGCGCGCCTCCAGCTCGGCCCGGGCCGGCCCGTCGCCCGCGAAGACCGCCCGCGCCCCGGCGAGCCGCGCCGCCTCGGCGAAGATCTGCGGCCCCTTCTCGGGCGAGAGGCGGCCGACGAACACGAAGTCGCCGGGCGGGCCGGCGCGGTGGCCGAGGGGCGCGACGTCGACCGGGTTCGGGACGTCGAAGTAGCGCGTGGTGGCGGGCAGGTAGGGCGCCAGCACCTCGCGCTGCAGCCGGCTGATGGTGATCATCGCGTCGATGCCCTCGACGAGGCCGGTGCGGCGCATCAGGGCGTGGCGGGCGACGCGCATGAGCTTGCGCGGATAGGTGCGCGAATCACAGTTGTGGGTCAGGCAGGCCGGGCCGTTCGGCACCCGGTGGCAGGTCGCGGCGACCGGGTAGTCGTAGAAGCCGCCATTGGGGCAGGCGAGGTAGTATTCGTGCGCGGTGTAGACCACAGGCGCGGCCGTGCCCCGCAGCACCGGGCCGATCGAGGGCGACAGGGCCTTGGCCCAGGCATGGACGTGCACCACCGTGTCGCGCGGGTCGGAGTCGGCGACGAGGTCGCGCAATTGCGCCGCGGCCGGGGCGTTCCACAGCCACTGCACCCCGAAGGCGGCGAGCGAGCGCGCCTTGGTCACGTCGGTCTGGCCGAGCAGCACCGTGCGCACGCCGGCTTCCGCGAGACGCGGATCGGCCGGGCCGACGGCGGCGAACAGCACCACCTCGTGGCCGCGGCGGGCGAGCCCGATCGCGCTCTCGAGCGAGACCTTGGCCTGGCCGCCATTGATGTAGGCGTGGTCGGCGACGAGGACGATTCTCACCGCCGCCCCCGCGCGGGCTGGCCGGGACCCTGATGCAGCATCGTCGGGCTTCCTTGAGGCGACGAAAAAAACCGGAGTCGAGGATGGGTCGGACCCCTTAAGGAAACGCCTCAAGGCACGACGACGCCAGACCCTTGCGCCGCGGGCCCGGCCGGGCCATCCGGCTTAGACCATGCGTCCCTCCTCCTCCCCCGCCTCCGCGATCCTGCTCGCCGCCCTCGGCATCGGGCTCCTCTCCCTGATGGACGCCACCATCAAGGGCCTGTCCGACCGCTACGGCGTCACGGAGATCGCCTTTTCCCGCTACCTCGTCGGCACCCTGGTGATGGCCGGCGTCCTGGCGGTGCTCCGCCCCGGCTGGCCCTCGGCCGAGACCTGGCGCACCAACGGGGTCAGGGCCGTGCTGGTGGTGGCAACCGCGCTCTGCTTCTTCCACGGCCTCTCGGTGCTGCCGCTCGCCGAGGCGCTGGCGCTCTCGTTCCTGAGCCCGATCTTCATCGCGCTCTTCGCCGCGCTCCTCCTGCGCGAGCGGGTGCGCCCTCCGGTCTGGGCCGGGCTCGTCGTCGGCTTCCTCGGGGTCGGGATCGTGGTGGCGGGCCAGGTCGGGGCGGAGGGGGTGGCGCGCGGCGCCGGCTCGGCCTGGGGCATCGCCGCGATCCTCGCCTCGGCGCTGACCTACGCGCTCTCGATGGTGCTGCTGCGCGCCCGCGCCCGGCACGACCCGGTCGTCACCATCGTGGCGATCCAGAATGCCGGTCCCGCCGCGATGCTGGCCGCCCCGGCCGCCTGGACCTGGACGCCGGTCGCCGCACCCGACTGGGCGCTCCTCGTCCTCGTCGGTATGCTCGGCGTCGCCGGCCACCTCGTCCTCAGCCGCGCCTACGCCCAGGCCGAGGCGTCGCGGCTCGCCGCCATGGAATACACCGCGCTCCTGTGGGCGATCGGCCTCGGCTACTTCGCCTTCGGGGAGGTGCCGGGCGTGGCGACGCTGGCGGGCGCCGGGCTGATCCTCGCCGGCTCGGCGCTCGCGGCCAAGCGGTGAGAGGGCGTCAGAACCACCCCTTCAGCTTGAAGTAGACCGCCGGGATCAGGGCGCTCAGCCCGATCACCGCGAGCCCGAACGGATAGCCGAAGGTCCAGTCCAGCTCCGGCATGTGCTTGAAGTTCATGCCGTAGACCGAGGCCATCAGCGTCGGCGGGATGCCGATCACCGAGACGACGGTGAGCACCCGGAAGGTGTTGTTCTGCTCCATGTTGATGAGGCCGAGGGTAGCATCGAGCAGGAACTGCACCGTCTCGGAGAGCCGCGTCTCGAACTCGTCCAGGGAGGCGACGTCGAGGCGCAGGCTCTCGAAGCGGGCCTTCTCCTCAGGCCTCAGCCATCCCTCCGCCTCGCCGGCGACGTAGGGCAGGATGCGGCCGAGCCCGAGCAGCGAGGCGCGCAGCTTCGCCAGCGCCTTGCCGCGCCGGCCTATGGCGCGCAGGAGCCGCCGCAGGGCGAGGTCGCGGCGCTTCGGGGCGGATGCGTCGCGGCGACCGTGGCCGTTGGCGCTGGTGTCGAAGGTGAAGATCCGGGTCGAGAGCGAATCGAGCTCGTCGCTCATCGTCTCGAGGCTGTCGGCCATCCGGTCGATCAGCTCCTCGACGAGCGCCAGGAACGTCTCGACGCTGGAGGCCGGCCCGTCGCGCTCGGCTTGGCGCGCCTTCACGGTGTCGAAGGCCGCGAGCGGCTGGAAGCGCACGGTCAGCAGCCGCTCCGGCGTCAGCACGAAGCCGAGGGGACGGAGCGTCAGGTCGTCGTCCCGGAACGAGACCATCGGCGTACTGAGATAGAAGGCGTCCCGGCGCCGGTTGAGGCGGCGGGAATTCTGCACCTCGCTCAAGGCCTGCCGCGACGGGACCGCGAGCCCGGTGACGGCTTCGGCGAGCGAGGTTTCGGCCTCGCTCGGATCCTCGAGGTCGAGCCAGGTGCCGTGGGGCGGCAGGGGCCGGGCCGCGCAGGCCTGGCCCTCGGCGACGACGCCCTCAGGGCCGTGCAGCGTGATCATGGAACCGGCGGTGCTCCTGATGGGGCGGGGACGACGAACCGTGCCGTATGGGCAACACACCAGCGCCGATGCGCAGGTGCTTGACTCGTCCGCGCGCCCCGCTTATCTCCACGCCAGCCTTAGCACTCACCCAACGAGAGTGCTAATGCCTGGGTTGGCAGGCGCCTTGGGCGGTCGCGTCCTCGGCGAGAGCACCAACCGCAACGCGTTCCGCGAAGCAAGAGGGCAGCACATGCAATTCCGTCCGCTGCACGACCGTGTCGTCGTCCGTCGCATCGAGAGCGAGGAGAAGACCAAGGGCGGCATCATCATCCCGGACTCCGCCAAGGAGAAGCCGCAAGAGGGCGAGATCGTCGCCGTCGGCCCCGGCGGCCGCGACGAGTCCGGCAAGCTGACCCCCCTCGACGTCAAGGCCGGCGACCGCGTCCTGTTCGGCAAGTGGTCGGGCACCGAGGTCAAGATCGACGGCAAGGACCTCCTCATCATGAAGGAGTCCGACATCATGGGCGTGCTGGCGTAAGCCCACTCCCCTGAGACGCCCTGAAGCCTGACGGCGGCGCCCCGCACGGGAAGCCGACGCCGGAGGGTTTTTTCCGAAACACCGATCGACAGTGAGGAATCACCATGGCAGCGAAAGACGTTCGTTTCGCCTCCGACGCCCGCGAGAAGATGCTGCGCGGCGTCGACATCCTGGCGGATGCCGTGAAGGTCACGCTCGGCCCCAAGGGCCGCAACGTCGTGATCGAGAAGAGCTTCGGCGCGCCGCGGATCACCAAGGACGGCGTGACCGTCGCCAAGGAGATCGAGCTCGCCGACAAGTTCGAGAACATGGGCGCCCAGATGGTGCGCGAAGTGGCCTCGAAGACCAACGACATCGCGGGTGACGGCACCACCACCGCCACCGTGCTGGCCCAGGCGATCGTCCGCGAGGGCGCCAAGTACGTCGCCGCCGGCATGAACCCGATGGACCTGAAGCGCGGCATCGACCTCGCCACCCAGGCCGCCGTGAAGGACATCCAGAGCCGCGCCAAGAAGGTGTCGGCCTCGGAGGAGATCGCCCAGGTCGGCACGATCTCGGCAAACGGCGACAAGGACATCGGCGAGATGATCGCCCATGCCATGCAGAAGGTCGGCAACGAGGGCGTGATCACGGTCGAGGAGGCGAAGACCGCCGAGACCGAGCTCGACGTCGTCGAGGGCATGCAGTTCGACCGCGGCTACCTCTCCCCGTACTTCATCACGAATGCGGAGAAGATGATCGCCGAGCTCGAGGACCCCTACATCCTCATCCACGAGAAGAAGCTGTCGTCGCTCCAGGCGATGCTGCCGGTGCTCGAGGCCGTCGTTCAGACCGGCAAGCCGCTGCTGATCGTCGCCGAGGACATCGAGGGCGAGGCTCTGGCCACGCTCGTCGTCAACAAGCTGCGCGGCGGCCTGAAGGTCGCGGCCGTGAAGGCGCCGGGCTTCGGTGACCGCCGCAAGGCCATGCTCGAGGACATCGCGATCCTGACCTCCGGTCAGATGATCGCCGAGGACCTGGGCATCAAGCTCGAGAACGTGACCCTCCCGATGCTCGGCCGCGCCAAGCGCGTCCGCATCGAGAAGGAGAACACCACGATCATCGACGGCTCGGGCGAGAAGGCCGACATCGAGGCCCGCGTCCAGCAGATCAAGGCGCAGATCGAGGAGACCACCTCGGACTACGACCGCGAGAAGCTCCAGGAGCGTCTGGCCAAGCTCGCGGGCGGCGTCGCGGTGATCCGCGTCGGCGGCGCGACCGAGGTCGAGGTCAAGGAGAAGAAGGACCGCGTCGACGACGCCCTCCACGCCACCCGCGCGGCGGTCGAGGAAGGCATCGTTCCCGGCGGCGGCACAGCGCTCCTGCGTGCCAAGAAGGCCGTGGCCGCTCTCTCGAGCGACAACGCCGACGTCCAGGCCGGTATCAAGATCGTCCTGAAGGCGCTTGAGGCCCCGATCCGCCAGATCGCCAGCAATGCCGGCGTCGAGGGCTCGATCGTGGTCGGCAAGATCGGCGACAAGGGCGACTCGGAGACCTACGGCTTCAACGCCCAGACCGAAGAGTACGTCGACATGATCCAGGCCGGCATCGTCGACCCGGCCAAGGTCGTGCGCACCGCCCTGCAGGACGCCGCTTCGGTGGCCGGCCTGCTGGTGACGACCGAGGCGATGGTCGCCGACGCCCCGAAGAAGGAGAGCGCTGCTCCGGCGATGCCGGGCGGCGGCATGGGCGGCATGGACTTCTAAGTCCAAGCCAACCGGTCTTCGCGAGACGGAAGGGGGTCGCCGAAAGGCGGCCCCTTTTCCGTTGAGATGGTCTGGATCGCGTCCGGGCTTGCACGCTCGATGCCTTTACGTCAGAATTGCAGGTGTCGGAGGGGGCGATGGGCGGGTTGCGACCGCGAGGCTTGACGGATGACGGGTCTGCCATCGCGGATGAGCGCGCTCCTGCTTTGCCCGGTGCTCCGGACTTTCTCCTCCCATCGCCCAAGATGCGGAGGCCGCCCTCGGGAGTGCCGAGTTTCGGGCATCTCCTGGCCTCGTCAGGGCTGCCTGACGGGGACCTGCCGGAGCGCGACAGAACTCCGCTGCGGGATTTGGATCTCTGATGTCGTGCCGATCGCAGCCGCCCCACTCGATCGACGATGAGACGATGTCGCCGATCGAGCTAACTGCCTCGCGCGCGCGGCAGTCGATAGTCTCGCATGCAACCCTGGTGCTCTCCGATCGGGACCGCGCCGTCTTCTTCGACACGCTCATCAATCCACGCGGCCAGAATGATCGGCTGAAAGCGGCCTTTGCCGAGCATGCGCGCCGCGTGAAGCGGTGACGGCAGATGAGTCCGGCGAGGCTGTGTCTCAGGGCTGGTGAGCAATCGAACGATCACCAGGGCCATTCCCCGTCGCGGGATGGTGCACGATACAGCAGGTTGCGCGGTACAATCGCTTGCGACCGCCGCGCGCGAACCCTCCCCCGCAGAGGCTAGCGGATTCACACTTCTCCTCTGAATGCTAACCCATTGAAGGTAAGCGCGCTTCCCCTCCCACCAGGGGGGAGGGGAAGTGCGCTTATCGTCCATGGGTTAGCATTCCGCGGAGACGTGTGAATCCGCTAGCCTGTGCGGGGGAGGGTTCGCGCGCGGCGGTCGCAAGCGATTGA
>NZ_JTHF01000148.1 GCF_001043895.1 Methylobacterium indicum | reverse complement strand
TCGGCCTCGTCGGCCTCGCCGAGCGGCACCATCCGGGGGAGCAGGGCGGCGGGGCCGCATTCGCGGGCGAGGATCGCGGCCAGCGCCCGGGCGGCACGGCGGGTCGGCAGGTAGAGCGTGACCGCGGCGAGCCCGAACGGCCCGCCCGCAAGATCGCCGACGAGGCGGCCCGAGAGCAGCGCCTCGGCCAGGGTGTCGAGGAAGGGCAGCCCCGGCGCGATGGTGAAGACGTGTCCCTCCCTCACCGGGCGGCCTCGCGCAGGAGGTAGCGCACGGTCTTCGCCCCGCCGTGGATCTCCGCGCGGCCGACCTCCGAGAAGCCGAGGGCGGCGTGGAACGCGTCGGAGCCCGGGTTCGGCGGCAGGCAATTGACCTCGCAGGCGATGCGGACGTGGCCCGCGGCGTGAGCCCGCGCGAACAGCTCCTCGTAGAGCGCGCGCGCCAGCCCCTGCCCGCGGGCCGCCGGGGCGGTCACGATCCGGTCGACGTAGACGAAGCGGGGGTAGCGCTCCCGGAACCACCGGAAGTTGGGGCTGGCATAGGCGGCATCCTGGTCGAGGGCGATCAGGAAGGCGGACAGCCCCTCGGGCCCGGTGACGGCGGCGGCGAGACAGGCCTGGTCGCGGAGGGCCCTCAGGGCCGCTTCGTCGAGAGGCGAGGTCTCGGCGACGTGGGCGGCGTTGAGCGCCAGCACCGCGCCGAGGTCGTCGAGGGGGCCGATCGAGAAGCCGGGGGTCATGGCGGGGTCCCGTTTGATGGGGGGCATCGGCGGCGCGATCCAGTGAGATCGCAGGCTCCGACAGTCACCGGACAAGGCGCGGGTCTCCCCTCTCCCCGCCTGCGGGGAGAGGAGATGGGCCTGCGCCCTTACACGACCGGCTGCTGCGAATGGACGCGCCTCCGCCCCCTCACGGCTGCGTCGCGCTCGCCTTCACCCGCTCCTCGGCCTCGCGCAGCGCCTCAGGGGTACCGACATGGAGCCACTGCCCGTCGAGGCGCAGGCCGAACAGCCGCTCGGCCTTGATCGCGCGGTCGAACAGCAGGTTGAGGGAGAACGAGCCCTCCGGCGTGTCGGCGAAGAGCTCGGGCTTCAGGATCGCGACGCCGGCATAGACGAAGGGCGAGACCTCGCGCTCGGCCCGGCGGGCGAGCCGCCCCTCCTTGTCCATGTGGAAGTCCCCCGGCCCGTCATAGCCGAGGCTGGTGGCGGCGGAGGCGAGAAGGAGCAGCATGTCCATCCGCTCCGGGTCCCAGGCGGCGACGAGGCGGCGCAGGTTCGGCTGCGGCCCTTCGAGCCAGAACGAATCGGAATTCAGCACCATGAAGGGCGCCGTCCCGAGGAGCGGCAGCGCCTTCTTCACCCCGCCGCCGGTCTCCAGGAGCTTGTCGCGCTCGTCCGAGATCGTGATGGCCGGGCCGCCGCGGCGGCGCACCAGGTGCGCCTCCATCAGATCGGCGAGGTAGTGCACGTTCACCACCGTCTCGGGGATGCCGGCCTCGGCGATCCGGTCGAGGGCGTAATCGACCAGCGACTTGCCGGCGACCTCGACCAGGGGCTTGGGCGTGGTCGCGGTGATCGGGCGCATGCGCTTGCCGAGGCCCGCGGCCAGCACGAAGGCGCGCGTCACGGCGGGGGGCGGGGTGTCGGTCATCGGGGCGGCGCTTCGTAGGATCGGTCAGGATTCGGCCGGGCAGAGGCGCGGCAGGTGCTGCGCGTACCAGGCCCGGACGCCGGCGAGCGCCGGGTGGGCGAGGTTGCGGGCGAGGTAGCCCTCGATGCGCGGCAGGTGGGCGAGGTAGCCCGGCTTGCCGTCGCGCCGGTCGAGGCGGGCGAAGATCCCGAGGATCTTGGTCGCCCGCTGCGCCGCCAGCACCGCGTAGGCGCGGGCGAAGCCCTGCATGTCGAACTCGGCGTCGCGCATCCGGCGCTCGCGGGCGTAGAGGCCGAGCAGGCGTAGCTCGAACTCGGCGCTGGCATCGACCCGGGCATCCTGCAGCAGCGAGGCGACGTCGTAGGCCGGGTGGCCGAGCACCGCGTCCTGGAAGTCGATGACGCCGATGCGCTCGATCCCGTCGCGCTCGGGCAGCCAGATCAGGTTCGGCGAGTGGTAGTCCCGCAGCGTCCAGGTCCGGGCCTCGGATTCGAGCCCCGCCAGCGCCTCGCTCCAGGCGGCCACGAACGACGCGCGGGCATCCGGCGCCAGCGGCGCGTTGGCGACGAAGGGCGCGTACCATTCGGGCAGCAGCTCGGCCTCGAACAGCAGCGCCTCGCGGTCGTAGGGCGGCACCTCGTGGTCGCGGCCCTCGGCCACCGGCAGCACGGTCGGCAGGGTGGTGCCGTGCAGGCGCGCCAGCACCTTGACCGCCTCGGCGTAGCGCTCGGGCCGCGGGCCGTTCTGGTCGACGACCGGCTCGCTGCCGAGATCCTCGAGGATCAGGAGGCCGGCATCCAGGTCCTCGCCCAGGATCTTCGGGGCCGAGAGGCCGAGCGCCCGCAGGCCCCGATCCATCGCCACGAAGGCGTGCACGCTCTCGGCGAGATGGACGATGGCGCTGTAGGGCTTGCCGTCGCGCACCGGCGGGCCGTCGGCCTTGGGCGGCGAGATCATCAGCACCGCCTTGGCGCCGTCCGGGTTGGTCAGGCGCTCGTAGGCGCGGCTCGAGGCGTCGCCCTGCATGTGGGTGCGCTCGGCCTCGCCCCAGCCGGAGCGGTCGAGCAGCACGCGCAGCGCCCGGGCCCGCATCAGGCGGCCGCCGAGGCCCCCGCCGCCGATGAGGCGCACGAGCCGGGCGTCGTCGCCGAATTCGGGCTTGAGCGAGAGGTCGATGGCGAGCGTCGGGCCGTGGCGCGGCGGCAGCCGGTCGGGCCACTCGACCAGCGCGATCGCCCGCTCGGTCATCTCGTCGAAGCCGAGCTCGACCAGTTCGTCGGGCCCGCGCAGGCGGTAGAGGTCGGCATGGACCACGGCCTGCCCGTTCCGGCCCTCGTAGGGCTGGACGAGGGTGAAGGTCGGGCTCGGCACTTCGAGCTCGGGATCGCCGACGATCTCGCGGATGATCGCCCGGGCCAGCGTCGTCTTGCCGCCGCCGAGCCCGCCGGAGAGCGCCACCAGATCGCCGGGCCGCAGGATCTCGGCGAGGAAGCGGCCGAGATCCTCGGTCGCGCTCTCGTCCGGCAGCACGATCTCCCAGGGTGTGCGCTCGGCCATGCCCTCCTGGTCCACTCCGCCATCCTCGCTCACGCGCCCGTCCCGGGCCAATCCCGCCGGTGATAGCGTATGAACCTTAAACTTTCCCGGCCCTCCCCGGCC
>NZ_JTHF01000147.1 GCF_001043895.1 Methylobacterium indicum | reverse complement strand
CGCCGATACCACCGTCACCCGCGACGGCGCCTACACCCTCATCACCGGACCCGAGGGCCAGGACCGCGTCACCGGCTTCGAGCGCTACCTGTTCGGCGATGCCACCGTCGTCACCGGTGACGCGGTCCTGGCCCTCGGGTCCGGTGATGAGGGTGTAGGCGCCGTCGCGGGTGACGGTGGTATCGGCGAGCCGGGAATTGAACACCAGGGTGTCGTTGCCGGTCGGGCCGGTCGGGGTCCGGCCACCGAGCAGGATGTCGTTGCCGGGCGTGTTGAAGATGATGTCGTCGCCGGCGCCGCCACTGATCAGGTCGTCATAGGCCGTACCGTCGAGCCGGTCGGCGCCGTCCGTGCCGATCCGGGTGACGCCGCGGGCGAGCACCGTGTCGGCGCGGGCGGCGAGGTTCTGGATCCGGTTATCGCCGGCGGGCGTGGTGTCGGCGGTGCCGTAGGGCGTCGAAGCGTAGTGGGCGCGCAGGTACTCGGCCATCGCGTCCTGCTCGGTGCCCTGCGCCGCGAAGGTCGCGGTGTTCGGCAGCGAGGCGCCGGGCGTGGCGGAGGCGAGCGCCACCTTGTTCTCGCCATAGGCCGGGAACGGGTAGTTGTCGCCGCCGAGGCCCGGTGCGGTCGAGGTGCCGGTCGCCAGGAAGTCGAGGGTGACGGTGCGGATGCCCCGGTTCGGGTCGCCGACGATCTGGCCGTTCTGGACCAGGGTGTCGGTGATCCGGCCGTTCTCGTCGACGATCGCCGCGTTGAGGATCCGCTGGCCCTCGCGGGTGACGGTGCCGTTGGCGTCGAGGGTCTGGGCGGTCTTGCTGGCGTCGAAGGAGAAGCTCAGGCCCCCGATCTGCGGGAACTGGCCGGGCGTCGCGCCGGCATTGCTCGCCGAGACGGCGTGCTCCAGGATCCGCTTCATCTCCAGCGCCGACACCGTGGTGACGGCGAGCGCGTTGTTGAAGCGCAGCGAGTTGGTGACGTCGAGCTGCGAGATGTCGCCCGATCGCTTGCCGGCGGAGGGGTTGGCCGCCGGGGGCAATTCGGCGGTGCCGCCGCCCGCGGTCGAGAACGAGCCGATCGAGTCGCGGATGCCGCCGCCGTTCTTGATCGAGACCGCGACCGAGGCATCGTACTGCTTGGCGTACCAGAGGTTGGCGTCGGCGGAGAGATCGCCGAGGTTGGTCTCCTCGGTACGGACCTCGCCGCGGCGCCCTTCGAGGTAGACGCTGGTGCGGCCGAGGATGTTGCCGTCCTGCTGGCGGATGATGTCGGCGACGCCGGCGGTTTCCTGGATGCCGTCGTTGTTGACGTCGAGACCCTCGATCATTTCCTTGACGAGGTAGCCCTTGGTGCCGGGCGCGAAGGCCGCTGCCGTCGAGCCCCAGAACTGCGCCACGGATGTGTCGTCGACCGCGACCGCACCGGAATTCTGCGGCGTGATCGAGTCGCGGATGATGGTGCCCTTGTCGTCGAAGGTGACGGTCAGGCGCCCGACATACGAGTACTCGGAGGCGGTGTTGACCAGCGCCAGGGTCTGGCCCGAGGCGTTGGTGAAGAATTGCGGGTAGGCGCCGCCCGACACGTCGCCCGGCAGCAGCCGGTCGTTGGAATCGGAGAGCAGGGTGTGCGAGCCGCCGCCGATCAGCACGTCGACGTTGCGCAGGAGCGGGGCCAGCGCCTGCTCGTTCGACAATTGCTGCAGGTGGGTGCCGACGATGACCTTGTCGAGGCCCGGATTGGCGGCGAGCACCCGGTCGACCTCGGCATTGATCTGCTGGGCGAGCAGCGCGATCTCGTCGCGGCCGGTGAAGCCGTCGAGGGTGACGTTGCCGAGCGTCGTCAGCAGCGGCTCGAGCTGGGTGGTGGCGCCGATGAAGGCGATCTTCTCGCCGTTCTCGGTGATGACCACCGACTTGGCGATCTTGTCGGCGCCGGTGCCGGTCTGGGTCGAGGTCGGGCCGGTCTCGGCGAAGGTCGCGGCGTCGCCGTCCTTGTGGACGAGGCCCGACAGCGCCGTGTCCCTCGAAAAATTCAGGTTGGTCGAGAGGTAGGGGAATTGCGACCCGACCCAGGTGTCGTCGGCCGCACCCGGCGCCGTGCCGAGATTGGCGCCGATGATGTTGGCGACCTCGTTGGGACCGGAATCGAATTCGTGGTTGCCGAACACCGCGGCCTGGACGCCGATGATGTTCTGAATCGTGATGTCGGCCCGGCCCGGCGAGGCGGTGAGCTTGCCGTAGGCGTTGGCGCCCGACAGCCCGTAAACCTGGTTGTAGATGCCGTTATAGGTCGCGTTCAGCTGCGGGTCGGCGCCGGCGATGAAGAACGGGCTCGGGATCCAGCCGTCGCCGGTCGAGAGCGTGATCGAGTTCGGGGTCGCGTCCTCGAGCTTGTCGACGATCGCCGCGAAGTTCGGCGCCCGCTGGGTCGCCAGGAGGCCGGCCTCCCAGTCGGACGCGTGCAGGATCTGGAGCGTGTAGGTCATCGGGGCGGCCTGCTGGGTTGGTGAGGTCGAGCTGGTCCTGCGCCAGGCCCGCGAAGGCGTTGCCGGCGGTCGGTGAGGGCGCCCTTCGGCACGATCACGCCGTAGGCGGTGCCCGCGCGAGGTCGGCGCGCGGGTCGATCGTCACGGCGTCGCCGCTGATCGCGACCTGGGCGGCGTCGGAGACCGTCATGGCCATGGGTTCCGATGTCTCCAGGCGTATGTCTCCGGATGCATGTCTCCTGGCGCACGGGGGGCGATTGCGAGGCGAGCGCCGCCGTTCCGCGCGGAGCGGTTGAGGACGTGAAGGGGCGGGAACAGACGCGGCGACGGGAGGCGCGCTCCCATGCGTTCGATGGAGCGGGCCGAACAGGTGAAGCGGCCCTGTTGCAGTTTGTTTCAGGCTGGTTTCGGTCTGTAGGGGCGTTGTGCGACAGCGTTGTGAAGGTTGGCCGTCCCGCCGGAGCAGGCGCGGATGCGCGCCGGTGCCCCGCGGGCGGCACGATCGTGCTCGCAGCATCGCGCGCTCATCGAGGGGCAATCCCCGTGTCAGAGCCTGTTTGACCCGATCGACAGTCTTCGTACCCTCTTCGTCATTCCGGGTCCGCGCAGCGGAGCCCGGAATTGTCTGTTGGTTTGGTCGTAGGGTGATCCTGTTCCGCCTCGGCGGGATGACACGGAGGATCTCAACTCCGTGATGATCGATCAGACAGCCGCTCAATGCCCCGAGGCGAGGGCCGCCCCCGGCTTGTCGTGGGTGCCGAGCCGCTCGACCAGCGTCGCCGAGGCGGCGTTGAGGCCGACGATCTCCACCGGCACGTCGTGGTGACGGAACTTCAGGACGACGCGGTCCAGCGCATTGACGGCGGTCAGGTCCCAGAAATGGGCGTCCGTCAGGTCGATGACGACGCGCTGCAGGTCGTCCTCGCGAAAGTCGAAGCCGCCATGGAAGGCCTCGGCCGTGGCGAAGAAGATCTGGCCCGTCACCCGGTAGGTGCGGACGGCGCCCTCGCGCGCGGAGACGACGGCGAAGAACCGCGTGACCTTGTGGGCGAAGAACAGCCCGCTCAGCACCACGCCGAACAGCACGCCCTTGGCGAGGTCGTGGGTGGCGACCACCACCGCCACGGTGCCGAGCATCACGATGCTCGACGTCGTCGGATGGGTGAGCAGGGTCCGGATCGAGCGCCACTGGAAGGTGTTGATCGACACCATGATCATCACGGCGACCAAAGCCGCCATCGGGATCTGCGCCACGTAGGGGCCGAGCACCACGATCAGGAAGAGCAGGAAGGCGCCGGCCCACAGGGTCGAGAGCCGGCCGCGGCCGCCCGACGAGACGTTGATCACCGACTGGCCGATCATCGCGCAGCCGGCCATGCCGCCGAACAGGCCGGCGGTGACGTTGGCCAGCCCCTGGCCGGCGCATTCGCGGTTCTTGTTCGAGGTCGTGTCGGTGCGCTCGTCGACGATCGCCGCCGTCATCAGGCTCTCGAGCAGGCCGACCATCGACAGCGTCAGCGCGTAGGGCAGGATGATCCGCAGCGTCTCGAGGGTCAGCGGCACCTGGGGCAGGGCGAAGCTCGGCAATTCGCTCGGCAGCGCTCCCATGTCGCCGACGGTGCGGATGCCGAGGCCGAGGCTCATCGAGAGCGCGGTGAGGAGCACGATGGTGACGAGCGCCGAGGGCACGGCCTTGGTGAGATACGGCAGGCCGTAGATCAGCGCGAGGCCGGCGGCGGTCATCGCGTAGACGATGGGCCCGCGGCCGAGCAGCTCGGGCATCTGGGCCATGAAGATCAGGATGGCGAGGGCGTTGACGAAGCCGGTGACGACCGAGCGCGAGACGAAGCGCATCAGGTTGCCGAGCCGGAGCGCGCCGGCGGCGAGCTGGATCAGGCCGGTCAGGATCGTCGCGGCGAAGAGGTAGCCGAGGCCGTGGTCCTTCACCAGCGTCGTCATCACCAGCGCCATCGCGCCGGTGGCGGCCGAGATCATCGCCGGGCGCCCGCCCGCGATGGCGGTGACGACCGCGATGCAGAACGAGGCGTAGAGCCCGACCTTCGGGTCGACCCCGGCGATGATCGAGAACGCGATCGCCTCGGGGATGAGGGCGAGCGCCACGACGGTGCCGGCCAGGATTTCGCGCGTGACGTCGGGCGCCCATTCGCGCCGGAGGCGGACGAGATTCATGGAGTGTGAGCTTTCGAGACAGGGCGCGACGAGGCGCGCGAGGACGGCCGGCCGCGAGGCGGACGGGCACGAGAGGGCAGGCGTTGAGGAGAGGACGCGGGAGAGCGGGGCGCTACGGCGGCGTGAGCCGCGAGACCAGTCTGGCTCGATCCTGCATCATGGGGTCGTGCCTAGCACGGGTTCTTGCTGCGCCGCAACCGGAAGGTGGGAATAAACTCACGGCCCGCGGACGAAGCAACCAAGACGAGCATGGCGCGGGTTTCCCCTCTCCCCCGCAGGCGGGGAGAGGGGAAACCCGCGCCCTTCAAGAAAAAGGCCCGCCCCTCGGCGGAGGGACGGGCCTTGTCGTCGTCGGTTCTGCCCTCGACCCTCAGGCCGGGATCAGCGGGTCGCGCCGCACGGCAGTCTCCGGCGCCCCGTCCTTCGCCTTCTGCTTCGGCGGGGGCCCGAGGAAGGCCGGGACGATGAAGAAGGCGGCGATGAGGGTGAAGAACAGCGACAGGGCGAGGAGCTTGCCCATGCTGGCGGTGCCCGGATGGCTCGACAGGACCAGTGAGCCGAAGGCGGTGCCGGTGGTCAGCGCCGAGAAGAAGATCGCCCGGGTCAGGCTCGAGGCCAGCATGTCGGCGACGCCGGCCCGCCAGGCGATCACGTAGTAGATGTGGAACGCCACGCCCACCGCCAGCATCAAGGGCAGCGCGATGATGTTGGCGAAGTTCAGCGGCATGCCGATGAGGTAGAGCGCCTCCAGCGTCCACAGGGTGGCGAGCACCAGGGGGCCGAGTGCCATGGCGACGTCCCAGGGGCGGCGCAGGGCCACCGACAGGATGATGAAGATCGAGAGCAGCGCCAGGAGGCCCGCCTCGATGAAGGCGCCGAGAATCGTGTGGCTCGACAGGGTGGTGGCGACCGGCGCGCCGGTGGCGTGGGGGGCGACGCTCAGGACCTCCTTGGCGAAGCGGCGCTGCACCAGGTTGTCGTTCGAGTTGCCCTTGGGCTGGACCTCGATCCGGGCCTTGCCGTCGGCAGCGATCCACTCGGAGCGGATCTGCCTGGGCAGGTTCTCGAGGGTGATCTTCTCCGGCGCGAGCAGGCTGCGCAGGCGGGTGAGCAGGGCCTTGAGGTTGGGCACCACCGCGGCGGCGGCGGCCTCGCGCACCGGCGGCTCGGCATTGGCCAGGCGATCGAGCGTGTCGGTGAACCCCTGGATCGTGGCGAGCGGGCCGGAGGCCGCGTCCGGCTTCGCGCCCTGCGAGAGGCCGCGGAGCGCCGTGACCGCGTTGCGGATCGCCGTCACCACCTCGCGGTCGGTCGGCGCGGGCGCGACGCGGGGCGGGTTGAGCACCGGGCCCAGCACCTGCGCGGCGTCCTCGATGGTCGCGAGCTTCTGATCCTGGTCGGCGGGCACGAAGGTGTTGATGTCCACCACCCCGGCGACGCCCGGCAGGGCCGTGAGCTTCTTGACCATCGGGTCGATGGCGTCGCGGTTCGGCACCACGACGTCGATCGAGTTCGGGCTGGTCTTCGGGTCCTTGGCGAGGTCGAGATAGGTCGCGACCGATTCCACCTTGGCGCTGCGCAGGTGCATCGGGTTTGAGTCGAAGGGCAGCCAGTAGAGAAGGGGCAGGCCCGCCACCGTGACGAGGCCGGTGAGCACCAGGACGAGCTTGCGGTGCTCGAGGATCCAGTGATCGACCGAGGCCATGCTGGCGGTGCCGACCTCCTGCTTCTCGCCCGGCGGCCGCAGCACCGCGATCAGCGCCGGCAGCATGGTGAGCGAGAAGAGATAGGCGACGATCATGCCGACGCCGGCGATCAGGCCGAGCTCCGAGACGCCGCGGAAGTCGGTCGGCAGGAAGGAGAAGAAGCCGGCGAGCAGCGACACCGCGGCCAGCGTCAGCGACCAGCCGACGCCGCGGGCGGCGGAGCGGATCGCCCGTTCCAGATCCCCCTCGGCGAAGCGGTCGGCGCGGTAGCGCACGGCGAACTGGATGCCGAAATCGATGCCCAAGCCGACGAACAGGGCTGCGAAGGCGACCGAGATCGGGTTCAGCTCCCCGACCATCACGAGACCCAGCGCCGCGGTGACGATGAGGCCCGCGAAGGTGGTGATGAGGACGGCGACGACGAGGCTGCCCGAGCGCAGGGCCAGCCACAGAAATAGCACGATGGCGCCGCCGGTGACCGAGTAGTTCAGCCCCGCATCGTCGGCCAGCGTCGCGAACTCGTCGTCCGCCACCGCGACCTGGCCGGTCAGGCGCACCCGCACGCCGTTGGCCTCGGTCAGGCCGAGAGTGCGGGCGGTCTCGCGGATCAGCTGGCTCGCCTTCTCGCCGGGCTGGAGGGCGTCGTAGTCGAGGACCGGCTGGGCGATGACGAAGCGGCGCAGGTCGCCCGGCTCGGCCTTGCCGCCGGAGAGGAGGAGCTGCCAGGACAGCTGGGCCCGCTCGCCCTTCAGGATGCGGTCGAAGACCTCCTTCATCTGCCCCATCGGGCCGACGAGATCCTCGGGCTTGGCCTGGCCGGCCTTCACGCCTTGAGCGCCCATCACCATCGCCTGCATGATGCCGCGCAGGGACGGGTCGGCGGCGAGCGGCCCCAGGAGGCCCTGCTGCTGGATCAGCCTCTCGGTGGTCTGCTCCAGCTCCTTCTGGGGCATCAGTAGCAGGCCGTTCTTGTCGAAGAACGGGCCGCCGTCGGGCCGGTAGACGATCGGCAGCAGGTCCTTGTGGGTCGAGAGGGACTGGACCAGGCGGGTCGCCGCCTCCTCGGCCTGTTCCGGGGTCTGCCCGTCGACCACCGCGACGAGCAGGTTGCTGCGCTGCGGAAACGTCTTTTCGAACTGGATCTCGTCCTGGCGCCAGGGCACGTCCGGGGTGATCAGGCGCTCGACGTCGGTGTTGATGCGGAAGAGGTGCGCCGCCGTGGCGGCGCTCGCGACGGTGAGCAGCAGCGCGGCCACGAGGACGAGCCAGCGCCGGTGTACGGAAAACGCCACGAGCCGTTCGATCACGATGCGAAGCCTGCCTCTAGCTCGCGGGCCGCGCGGCGTGTCGCGGCGGCCCGGCAAAATCCCCTGGATCGGTCCGGCGGCCCCGCCGGCAGGGCGGTACCCCGCTGGCGATGCCCCGCGGTCCCGCGCCGTCCGGGACCAGTATAGCGCGCGAGCCGGCGGCGCCCATGGTCGAAGCCGGCGGGCGTCCCGCGGTCACGGCCCGGACCCACGCCGCTCCCATACCGGAAGCACGTCCGTGGCGCGCTAGGTAATGACCCGCAAGCCCGATTGCAACGCATTGGAGGCAAACGGATCCCCGGCCGGGGCGGTCTTCCGGGCGGAGTTCGGCGGCACGCCCCCGCCTTTACCGGGCCGCCGGCCCCGCCCTACACCTCGACGGCCCAAGGGGATCCGCCCGGTACGGACGGGTCCCGGACCGGAGTCGCGGCACGACGGAGGACAGGTGGCGGGGACGCGGGAGAACGGGCTCGACCTCGTGCTGGCCCAGCCCAGGGGCTTCTGCGCCGGGGTGGTGCGGGCGGTGGAGACGGTCGAGCGGGCGCTTGCTCGAAACCCTGCTCGACACGACGGCCGCCCGGTCTACGTGCGGCACGCCATCGTCCATAACGACCGGGTCGTCGCCGACCTCGAAGCCAAGGGCGCCCGCTTCGTCGAGAGCCTCGACGAGGTGCCCGACGGCGCCGTCACGGTCCTCTCGGCCCACGGCGTCTCGCGGGCGGTGGAGGCGGAGGCCGCCCGCCGCGGGCTGCCGGTCATCGATGCCACCTGCCCGCTGGTCGCCAAGGTCCACACGCAGGGGCAGCGCTACGCCGCGCAAGGGCGGACCGTGGTGCTGGTCGGCCATGCCGGCCACGCCGAGGTCGAGGGGACGCTCGGGCGGATCGACGGCGCGGTCCACCTCGTCGGCAGCGTCGCAGAGGCCGAAACCCTCGATCTCCCCGCCGACACGCGGCTCGCCTACGTCACCCAGACGACGCTCAGCGTCGACGACACGAGGGCGATCATCGCGGTCCTGCAGCGGCGCTTCCCCGACCTCGTCGGGCCCGAGACCAGGGACATCTGCTACGCCACCCAGAACCGCCAGGCCGCCGTGCGGGCGCTCGCCGCGGTCGCCGACCTGATCCTGGTGGTGGGGGCGAAGACCTCCTCGAACTGCAACCGCCTGCGCGAGGTCGCCGCCGAGGCCGGCCGCCCGAGCCGCCTCGTCGCGGGGGCGGAGGACCTGGAGGGCCTCGACCTCGACGGGATCCGCACCCTCGGCCTCACCGCCGGCGCCTCGACGCCGGAGGCCTCGATCGTCGAGGTGATTGCTGCGCTGCAGCGTCGCACCCCCGTGCGGATCTCCACGTTGCCGGGCATTGTCGAAGGCGTGAGCTTCCCGCTCCCGTCGAGTTTGGGCCACAGTTAGGCCGATACGCACCCAGCTTGGACCCTTTCGAACCTAGCTTGCTGGAAATCCGCCACTTTTCGGGCTAATCAGCCCGCTTGGCACAGCACCCGACACGAACCACGACACAAGGAGCCTTGGTCTTGGGCATTCCTCTCCGGTACGTCGCGAAGATCGGCGGCTACATTCTCAAGCAGCACCTCACCGGCCGCAAGCGCTACCCGCTTGTCATGATGATGGAGCCGTTGTTCCGGTGCAATCTCGCCTGCGCGGGCTGCGGCAAGATCGACTATCCGGACGAGATCCTCAACAAGCGTCTCCCGGTCGACGAGGCTCTCGAGTCGGTCCGCGAGTGCGGCGCACCCGTCGTCGTCATCGCGGGCGGCGAGCCGCTGCTGCACAAGGACCTGCCGCAGATCGTCGAGGGCATCATCGCCCAGAAGAAGTTCGCGATCGTCTGCACCAACGCGCTTCTCCTCGAGAAGAAGATCGCGCAGTACAAGCCGAGCCCGTACTTCACCTGGTCGATCCATCTCGATGGCGACAAGGAGATGCACGACCAGTCGGTGTGCCAGCGCGGCGTCTACGACAAGGCCGTGGCGGCGATCCAGAAGGCCAAGGAGATGGGCTTCCGGGTCACGATCAACTGCACCTTCTTCAACAACTCCTCGGCCGACAAGATCGCGGACTTCTTCGACAGCGTGACCCGGATGGGCATCGACGGCATCACCGTCTCCCCCGGCTACGCCTACGAGCGCGCTCCCGACCAGCAGCACTTCCTCAACCGCCGGGCGACCAAGGACCTGTTCCGCGGCGTGTTCCGCCTCGGCAAGGAGAAAGGCCGCGAGAAGTGGACCTTCCAGCAGTCGGGCCTGTTCCTCGACTTCCTGGCCGGCAACCAGACCTACCATTGCACGCCGTGGGGCAACCCGACCCGGACGGTCTTCGGCTGGCAGAAGCCGTGCTACCTGCTCGGCGAGGGCTACGCCAAGACCTTCAAGGAGCTGATGGAGACCACGGACTGGGATTCGTACGGCACCGGCAACTACGAGAAGTGCGCCGACTGCATGGTGCATTCGGGCTACGAGGCCTCCTCGGTGGTCGACTCGGTGAAGAAGCCGTGGAAGCCGGTGATCTACGCGCTCCGCGGCATCAAGACCGAGGGCGAGATGGCCCCCGAGATCTCCCTCGAGAACCAGCGCCCGGCCGAGTTCGTGTTCTCACGCAACGTCGCGCAGAAGCTCTCCGAGATCCGGGACGCCAAGGCCGACGCCAAGAAGCGCGCGACAGCGGCCTAAGGCGGCGAAGGCCGCCGACGAGTCGCGGGCGAGGCGAACGAGCCCGCCCACGCTCGCCGACCGGCGCGCCAGAGCCGACAGGACGGCGAGGATATCGGGCTCGCCGTCCGGCTTGAGGGCCTTGGCGATCGCCGCCGGCAGGGCGCGGTCGGCCGGGTCGCACACCACGCGCACGGCGCAGAACGGCAGCCCGTGCGCCTCCGCGAAGGCGGCCGCGACGTGGGATTCCATGTCGACCGCCGCCGCGCCGGTCTCGTCGCGCAGCCGCGCCTTGGCGTGCGGCGACAGGATGGCCGCCTCCACCCCCACGACATCGGCGAGTACCACCCGCGTCGGCGCGTCCGCGAGCCGGCGGGCGAGGGCCGCGACCACCTGCGGGTGCGCCGGGTGCCGGACGCCGCCGGCGCTGACCCCCGTCGCGACCACGACGTCGCCCGGCACCAGGTCGGGATCGAGCCCGCCGGCGATGCCGATGCTCATCACGGCCCGGCAGCCCGGGGCCGCGCGCCCCCGCAACAGATCCCGCAGCCGCTCCGGGTTGCCCCCGGCCCCCACCGTCGCCACGCCCGGACCGGCGGCGAGCCGCGCCTCGCGGGCGAGGCCCGTGACGGCGAGCACGGGATGGGGCCCGCGCGGGCCGGTGGTGTCCTCGACGACGATCATGCGGGGCTCGGGGAACGCTGTGGGGAGGAGGGGTCAGGTTCTCCCATACCAGAGCGGGCGAGGCGAGCGTGTGGCGCTGGTGACACGGGGCGACGGCGGCGCCGTCGCACTCCGTTTCACGAGCGATCCCCCGGTTTCGCGACTGTGCGTCGCCGCGAGCGGGGTGGGGCGAGCCTGCGCGCGCAAGCGCCTTCCCGGAGGTGCCGGATGACCGCGACCAACGATGACGCCGACCGGGCACTCGCCGCGCATGTGAGCGGCGTCTTGCGGCATATCTGGGACCCGATCGGCATGAAAACGGAGGGGCCACGGGACGCGTATGATCGGTACATCCCGGGCATCGTCGCCCTGTTGCGGGGCAGATCGGCCTACGAGACCGCAATCGTCGAGCACCTCATTCGCATTGAGAACTTGGAGATGCGGCTTTCCGCCCGGACACGGGTGATGTCGACTTCGACCCGGGCGGCCCGTGCCTTGCTCGGTCTGCGTGAAGCCTGCCTCGAGGCGCCCCATACGCTCGTCGCTCAGATCATCAGCCGGGACGGGCAGCACTGCATCTGGATTTTCCGGCGGTCCGATGGCCTGCACAGTTACCAGCACGCCTTGTTCCAGAGCGAGAACGACGAGAACGGCGAATACAGCTGGTGGGCCGATGCCAGGGACGGGCGACCGGGCCTTTTCGCGACCGCGACCGCCGCAGAGGCCGAAGCACGTGCGATCATAGGCTGGCTGCGGACGTGCGACGGCTGAATGGCGCGCCCGTCTCCGGATCGGCGAGGCGGCCGCCGTGCCCCTACGCCTCCGGATCCGCCCGGTTCGAGAACCGGTCGCGGGCGGTGAAGCGGTCGGCCGGCAGGCCGGAGGGCAGGGTGCCGCGGTAGATCTCGCGCGACAGGAACGTGCGCTCGATCTCGATCTGCTCCTCGTCGAGGTCGACGTACCAGCAGCGGCGCCGGGGCGACCAGCGGTAGTTGCGGTCCTTGAGCCGGTCCTTGAGGGCGATCGGGGCGTCGGAGGCCCAGAGCCGTACGGTGGGGCGGCGCGCCGCCTCGAGGAGGGCCGTGAAGGCGAGGCGGCCGGAGGCGCGCAGCGGCCGGGCGAGGATCGCCAGCAGCGCCTCGCAATCGTCGATCGCCCGGTGGCCGTTGTGGAAATGGCCGTGATCGGCGAGCAGGTGGCCGAGCCGCATCCCCTCGTGGCCCTCCGCCCGCCAGGGGATCTGGTGGCAGGAGCAGGCCCAGTTGCGCGACACGAAGATCGGCCAGCGGCGCTCGCACATCTGCCGGTCGAAGCGGGCATTGTGGGCGATGACGACCCGGGCCTCCGCCGCCAGGGCCTCGACCGCCGCGTCGTCGATGCGCTGGCCGGCGACGTCGGCGTCGGTGATGCCGGTGAGGCGCACCACCGCCTCGGGGATCGGGCCGGAGGGCTGGTGGAGCTGGTTGAACCGCTCCAGCACCCGGTAGATCCGCCCGCTGGCACCGTACTCGAACTTGATGATGCCGAGCTCGATCACCTCGTCGGCCGTGACGTCGATGCCGGTCGTCTCGGTGTCGAGGATCAGCCCGACGAAGGTCGGCTCGTCCGGCTCCCCGTCCGGGGGCACGAAGGGGCTGAGCCGGCGCAGCACGCGGTACTCGCCGGTGCGCTCCAGGATGGCGGCGATGTCGTCGAGCGCGTCGGTCAAGCGGCGGTCACCCCGAAGCCCAGCGGCCGCGCGGCGGCGGCGCATGTCGTTGCTTGAGGCAAGGCTTAGACCCGGGCCGGCCGTCCGGCCAAGAGCCCGGCCGCCACGCTCCACCGCAATCGCGCTCCGGCCAAACAAAGCCCCGCGACCCTGTGGGCCGCGGGGCAAGTGGAGGAGATCCGAGGAGCAGGCCCCCGCCGGCCGGGGAGGAAGCGCGGCGAGCGGGGGCGCCGGGCCTGCGCTCGCGCCGGCCCGACCCATCCCCAACCTGCCGCCGCTTCCCCGGTTTCGGGGGCAGCGGAGGAACCGTCGTCGGAGTAAACTTCGATCAAGCGGAGCCGTGCCAGAGGCCGGAATTCGGGAGCAAGCGCCGGGATGCGGCGGGCGGGCGGAGGAGCCAGGATGGCGCCATCGCCCGGACAGGAAGGCAGGACGGCCATGCGCAACCCGGATCTCGATCCCGCCGCGGGGCCCCCTCCGCCCCTCGACGCCGCCGCGTGCTTCGCCGCGGTGG
This sequence comes from Methylobacterium indicum, assembly GCF_001043895.1. Taxonomy (GTDB): domain Bacteria; phylum Pseudomonadota; class Alphaproteobacteria; order Rhizobiales; family Beijerinckiaceae; genus Methylobacterium; species Methylobacterium indicum. Next base: position 21,443 of record NZ_JTHF01000147.1, on the reverse strand, counting down.
CGCGGCGCGACCGGGCGGCGGACGGCCTGTTCGTCTACGCGGTGCGTACGACCGGGGTCTATTGCCGGCCGAGCTGCGCCGCCCGGCCGGCGCTCCCGAAGAACGTCAGCTTCCACCCCACCTGCGCGGCGGCGGAAGAGGCGGGCTTCCGGCCCTGCCGGCGCTGCCGCCCGAACGAGGCGAGCCTGGCCGAGCGCCAGGCGGAGGCGGTGGCCCGGGCCTGCCGGCTGATCGAGGCGGCGGAGAGCCCGCCGGCGCTCGCCGACCTCGCGGCGGCGGCGGGCTCGAGCCCCTATCACTTCCACCGGGTGTTCAAGCAGGTCACCGGGGTGACGCCGCAGGCCTACGGGGCGGGCCGGCGGGCGGCGCGGGCGGCGGCGAGCCTGCGGCAGGAGGACAGGACGGTGACGGAGGCGATCTACGAGGCCGGCTACGGCGCGGCGAGCCGGTTCTACGACGCGGCGCCGGAGCGCCTTGGCATGACGCCCACCGCCTATCGCCGGGGCGGGGAGGGCGCGGCGATCCGCTTCGCGGTCGGTCCCTGCTCGCTCGGCCACGTCCTGGTGGCGGCGACCGAGCGGGGCGTCTGCGCGATCCTGCTCGGCGACGATCCCGACGCCCTGCTGCGCGACCTCCAGGACCGCTTCCCGAAGGCGGTGCTGACGGGAGGCGACGCGGCGTTCGACGCGACGGTGGCCCTGGCGATCGGCCTCGTCGAGGCCCCGGGCGCCGCCGCGGCCCTGCCGCTCGACATCGGCGGCACCGCCTTCCAGCAGCGGGTGTGGCAGGCCCTGCGGGCGATCCCGCCGGGGCGCACCGCGACCTACGCGGAGATCGCCCGGGCGATCGGCGCCCCGAGCGCCGCCCGGGCGGTGGCGCTCGCCTGCGGCGCCAACCCGATCGCCGTGGCGGTGCCGTGCCACCGGGTGGTGCGCCAGGACGGCAGCCTGTCGGGCTATCGCTGGGGCATCGCGCGCAAGCAGGCCCTGCTCGACCGGGAGCGCGATGCGGCGGACAGGCCCTAACGGAGGCCGGCTCCCGCTGCGGAACTTTCACGCAAGGGACAGGTTGTGGGGCCGAAGGGGCGTCAGGCTTTCGCAGTGCGGCGATCCGTACGGCAAAGCTCTATCCAAGTGGATCTCATCCCATGTCTCGTACTGCTCTTCTGGCCGCGATCGGCGTGACGATCGCCGGCAGCCTGCCGGCCGCGGCCCAGAACCTCGTGATCTTCCCGAGCGACCGTCCGGCGGCCGAATCGACCGAGGCGTTCCGCGCCGAGGCCCTGCGCAGCGACGCCTACACCATCGAGGCGAGCCGCCTGGCGCTCCAGAAGTCCAACAACCGCGCGGTGCGCGGCTACGCCGAGCAGACGATCGTCAACCGCCAGGCCACCACCGACGCGCTCCTGCCCCGCGGCACCTCGCTCAGCCCCTCCGGGACCGTGGTAAGCGATTCCGGCACCGGCCTCCTCGGCGCGGGCAACATCCTCACGGCGCCGCTCGCCATCGCCACCGCGCCGATCGCGGTGGTCGGCAACGTGCTCCAGGGCCAGCCGGCCTTCGGCCGCTCGCTCGTCGATGCCGATCCGGGCACCCCGGGCCGCCGCGTCGCCCTCGATCCCGCCCGCGAGCAGCGCCTGGCGCGCCTGCAGGCGGCCCCGAGCGGCAAGCGCTTCGACGCGCTCTACACCGCCGACCAGGCCCGGGCCCAGGGCAACAGCGTGCAGCTCTACGAGACCTATTCGCGCTACGGCGACAGCCGGGTCGGCCGCACCTTCGCCAACGAGGCGGCGCCGATGCTGCGCGAGGAGGCCGGCGAGGCCGACCGCCTGGCCGACCGCTACTCGAACGCCGACTCGCTGTTCTGATACCCAGCGCCCGACGGCCGTCGCGGGCGGGGCGGGACGCGGTTCCGCCCCGCCCATCGAGGGGCCGGGATTCGCGACGAGGCGGCGGCCCGCCCCCAAGGCGACCGCCGCCGAATTTACACCGGGCACGGATCGTTGCGCGGAGATCGGCGTTCTCTCCCTGACCGCCGCCGCCAAGCTTGGCCGGCAGACCCGATGAACACCGTCGTGCGAGCTTCCCCGTGGAGCGCCAACCCATGTCGTGCCGCCACAACGCCGTCGCGCCCCAGCCGCATCTGATCGCGACCGCGCCGTCGCACCTGCGCAAGTGGCGCCGCTTCCCCAGCGTGCTGCCGCAGGCGGCCAACGACAACGGCCGAGCCGGCTACAGCGCGGAAGCCGGCCTGTGGGCCGCGGCGCTCGGCGCCACCGCCACCATGGTGGCGGTGCTGATGGTCGGGATGATGCTGTAGGCCGGCGCCGGACTTGGCCGGGGCTTCGGGCTCAGCGCCCGGTCTTCTGCCGCCAGGCCGCGAAATCGGCCTTCGCCTGCTCGTCGATCAGCGGGTAGAGCCCGATGATGCCGCGGCCGCCCTGGACCTCCTCGAGCACGAAATCCTCGAACACCGTCATCTCGGCGGCCTCCGCGGCGATCTCGTCGGCGATCTCCGCCGGAATCACGATCACGCCCTCGCCGTCGCCCACCACCACGTCGCCGGGAAACACCGCGACGTCGCCGCAGCCGATCGGCACGTTGATGTCGAGCGCCTGGTGCAGGGTCAGGTTGGTCGGAGCCGACGGCCGGTTGTGGTAGGCCGGGAAGGGCAGGGCGCCGATCTCGGGCGAATCGCGAAAGCCGCCGTCGGTGACGACGCCGGCCGCGCCCCGCTTCATCAGCCGCGTCACCAGGATCGCCCCGGCGGAGGCCGCACGCGGATTCTTGCGGCTGTCCATCACCAGCACCGCGCCCTCCGGGCATTGGTCGACCGCGACGCGCTGCGGATGCCCGGGATCGCGAAAGACCGCGAGCGTGTTCAGGTCCTCCCGGGCCGGGATGTAGCGCAGCGTATAGGCCTCGCCGACCATCGTCCCGGCCTGCGGGTTGAGGGGGCGCACGTCCTGGATGAACTGGTTGCGCAGGCCGCGCTTGAACAGGGCGGTGGCCAGGGTGGCGGTGCTGACGGTCTTCAGCGTCGCGCGGGTCTCGGGGCTCAAGGGCATCGGGGCTCTCCGGTCGGGAGCGAAGGCCGCGGGCGGCGGAAAGCCCGTGGGACGCCGTGCCGCCACCGATCCTCCCCGCCACCCGGACGACTTCGCCGCTCCGCGGCCGCCGGTCCGGCAGCCTGTGACATGCCATTGAAGCACTAATGTTTTAGTACATCAACCAGTTTGCCAGGGCACGATCCGAGCGGAAGCCCTTCCCCGCGGCGCAGGGCTGTCCGGGAAAACGTCCTTTTGGAGATCGAGCGCGGGATCCCCTCTCCAGGCGATGCCGGGCTTGCCCGGTATCGCTGCAAGATGTGGGAGAGGGGAGACGCGCCATTGTTTCCCCCAGACAGTCCTGCGCGGAGGGGGGCAGGGTCCGGGCGGAGGCGCCCCCTACTTCTTGCGCGGCGCCGGTGGCGGGGGCGCCGGGGGCTCGTCGCCGCCCTCGTCGGCCTCGCCGCCGCCGATCGTGGTCTTGAGCGCGAAGGCGACCAGCGGGCTCGCCACGTCGACCACCTCGGCCTTGGTCAGGCCGTCCTTCGGGTCGTAGCTGCCGACCAGCATCACGGTGCGGTTCTCGGCCTTGGCGAGGTCGAGGCCGTCTCCGGAAACGGCCATCGGCTTGCCGGCGATCTCGTCGGCCTTGCGGTCGTTGGTGAACAGCACCGTGACCTTGCCGTCCTTGACCACGCCGACGTAGCAGGTCTCCTCCGGCGTCCGGCACGGAAACAGCATCGCCGCCACGGGATCGGGCTGGGCGGCGGCCGGAACGGCGGCGAGCGCGAGCAGCGTGAGGGCGAGCGCGGAGCGCATCAGTCTCGTTCTCCAGGTGATGCCCTATCGGAAGGCGCGAAGTGGCGCGCCGTCGCCGGAGGTTCAAGGGTGGGGCGGTCGGGGACGCCTCACGCCTGCGAGAGATCGCCGTCGAGATCGGCCGCGGCCACGAGCGCCCGCGTATAGGCCTCGCGCGGGCGCGCCAGCACCGCGTCGGTCGGGCCGCGCTCGACCTCGCGTCCGGCGCGCAGGACCAGCACGGTGTCGGCGAGGGCGCGGACCACCGCGAGGTCGTGGGAGATGAACAGGTAGGCGAGGCCGTGCGCCGCCTGGAGGTCGCGCAGCAGGGCGACGATGTCGCGCTGCACCGTGCGGTCGAGGGCCGAGGTCGGCTCGTCGAGGACGACGAGGCGCGGCCGCAGGATCATCGCCCGGGCGATGGCGATGCGCTGGCGCTGGCCGCCCGAGAAGGCGTGCGGGAAGCGGTGGCGCCAGGTGGGATCGAGCCGCACCTCGGAAAACGCCTCCGCCGCCCGGGCGTCGCGGTCGGCGGCGCTCAGATGGGGGCTGTGGACCCGCAGGCCCTCGGCCACGATCTCGCCCGCGGTGAGGCGCGGCGAGAGCGAGCCCATCGGATCCTGGAACACCGGCTGGAAGCCCCGGCGCAGGGGGCGGAGCGCCCTCCGGTCGAGGGCCGTCAGGTCACGGTCCTCGAACCGCACCAGGCCGTGGGCGGCGGGCTCGAGGCGGATGAGCGCCCGGCCGAGGCTCGACTTGCCCGAGCCCGATTCGCCCACGACCCCGATCGTCTGGCCGGCCCGCACGGTGAGATCGATGCCGCAGACCGCGAGGCGCGGCGGCTCCGCCCGCAGGAAGTGCCGCCGGCCCGGATAGCCGACCGACACGCCGCGCGTCTCCAGCACCACCGGGGCCTCCTCCGGCACCGGGTCCTTGCGGCCCGCGGGCTCGGCGGCCAGCAGATCGCGGGTCTCGGGCGCCCGCGGGTTCCGGAACAGCTCTCCGGTCGGCCCGGTCTCGACGAGGCGGCCGGCCCGCAGGACCGCCGTGCGGTCGGCGATGCGCCGCACCAGCCGCAGGTCGTGGGTGATGAACAGGAGGGCAAGCCCGAGGCGCCGCTTGAGATCGGCGAGCAGCGCCAGGATCTGAGCCTGGACGGTGACGTCGAGGGCCGTCGTCGGCTCGTCGGCGATCAGGAGGTCGGGCTCGCCGGCGAGCGCCATGGCGATCATCACCCGCTGGCGCTCGCCGCCGGAGAGCTCGTGGGGATGGGCCGAGAGGCGCGAGGCCGCATCGCGGATGCCGACGAGATCGAGCAGCTCGCGCGCCCGCGCCGCCGCCTGGCGCCGGCCCATGCCGCGATGGGCGCGCAGCGGCAGGGCGATCTGGTGGCCGACGGTGAAGAGCGGATCCAAAGCCGTCATCGGCTCCTGGAACACCAGGCCGATGCGGGCGCCGCGGATCCGGTCGAGGGCGGGGCGGTCCAGCGCCGTCAGCTCGGTCCCGTCGACGCGCACCGAGCCCGAGACCCGCGCCTGGGGCGGCAGCAGGCCCATGACGGCGAGCGCCACCTGGCTCTTGCCCGAACCCGATTCGCCGACGAGGGCCAGGGTCTCGCCCCGGGCGAGGTCGAGGTCGAGGCTCTCCAACGCCGTCACGCCGGCCTCGGGGTAGCGCACGGTCAGCCCGCGCAGCTGCAGGAGGGTCATGCGCTCACCCCCGCACGTCGAGGGCGTCGCGCAGGCGCTCGCCGAGCAGCGTCAGGGCGAGCAGGGTGGCGACGAGGAACGAGGCCGGCACGATCAGCATCCAGGGCGCGGTCTCGAGGGAGCGGGCGCCGTCGGCGATCAGCACGCCCCAGCTCGTCGCCGGCTCCTGCACGCCGAGGCCGAGGAACGAGAGGAAGCTCTCGAGCAGGATCACCCGCGGCACCATCAGGGCCGCGAAGGCGACGACGGGGCCGAGCAGGTTCGGCACGACGTGCCGGCGCAGGATCGCGCTCGTGGAGAGGCCCAGCGCCTCGGCCGCCCGCACGTAGTCGCGCCGGCGGATGGCTTGCGCCTCCGCCCGGACGATGCGGGCCATGTCGAGCCATTCCACGGCGCCGACCGCGACGAAGATCAGCGCCACCGAGCGGCCGAAGAACACCACCAGCATGATGACGAAGAACACGAAGGGCAGGGAGTACAGGATGTCGACGAGGCGCATCATCGCCGCGTCGACCCGCCCGCCGAGCGTGCCGGCCAGCGCCCCGTAGGCCACCCCGATGCCGAGCGCCACCGCGGTCGCCATCAGGCCGAGCGCCAGGGACAGGCGGCCGGCGGTGAGCGTGCGGGTGAGGAGGTCGCGCCCGAGCGCGTCGGTGCCGGCGAGGAAGCGGAGAGCGTGCAACGGCGCCTCGACGGTGAGCCGCCGCCCGTCCTCGGACCGCCCGAGGAGGCGGGCCTCCCCGAAAATGTCGGAGCGGGAGAAGAAGGTGAGCACCCGGTCGTCGATCGGCCGGTCGGAGGCGAGCGTCAGGCGTACCGCCTCCCCGGTGACCGCGACGTCCTCGGCCCGCACCCGCATGCGGAGGGCGAGCCGATCGAGGGCCGGGCCCACGGCCTCGGGCCTGGGGTAGAGCGCGAGCGACGGCGGGACGCCCGGATAATCGTAGTAGAGCCGGTCGTAGGGGTGGCCGGTGACGAAGGGCCCGAGAAGGCAGGCGAGCGCCACCACGGCGAGGAGCGCCGCGCAGGCCCGCGCGAGCCCATCACCGAGGAGGCGGCGCCGGGCGCGGGCGAGGAGCGAGGCCTCGGCGAAGGCGAGGACGGACGGGGACGAGATCACCCGAAATCCCTCAGGCGGGGATCGATCAGCGCGCAGGCGAGGTCGGACAGGAGGTTGAGCACGAGGACGAAGACCGCGATCAGCACCACCGTGCCGAGCACCAGCGTGTAGTCGCGGTTGATCGCCCCGTCGACGAAGTAGCGCCCGACGCCGGGCAGGCCGAACACCGTCTCGACCACCACCGAGCCGGTGAGGAGCCCCGCCGCCGCCGGGCCGAGATAGGAGACGACGGGGAGCGCCGCGCCGCGCAGGCCGTGGAGCGCGAGGGTGCGGGGCGCAAGCCCCAGCGCCCGCAGGGTGCGCCAATGCGGCCGGTCGAACACCTCGACGAGGCCGGCCCGGAAGAGCCGCGCCACCACGGCGACCTGCGGCAGCGCCAGGGTGACGACCGGCAGGACGAGGTTTCTCGGCGATCCGTCGTCCCAGCCGCCGACGGGGAGCCAGCGCAGGGTCAGCCCGAAGGCGATCTGGAGCAGCGGCGCGACCACGAAGCCCGGCACGGTCAGCGCGAAGGTGCCGAGCGTCGTCACCGCATGGTCGAGGGCCGAGCCCCGCCGCAGGGCCGAGAGGCCCCCGAGCAGGGTGCCGAGGACGAGCGAGACGAGGAGGGCGAGCGCCCCCAGCGTCATCGAGACCGGCAGGCCGCGGGCGAACAGCTCGGCCACCGAGAGGTCGCGCACCGAGAAGGACGGCCCGAGATCGCCCCGCGCCAAAGCCGCGAGGTAGCGCCCGTACTGGACCAGCAGCGGCTGGTCGAGGCCGTAGACCCGGCGCAGGTTCTCCATCGCGGCGGCCGGCAGGGGCCGCTCCAGGTCGAAGGGGCCGCCCGGCGCCAGCCGCACCAGGAAGAACGACAGGGTGACGACGATGAACAGCGTCGGGACGGCCTGGGCGAGGCGGCGCAGCACGTAGGCGATCATGCGCGGGGCATCATGGTCGGGGCCTCATGCGAGCGACAGCCAGCGCGTCGGCGAGACGCCGCGCAGGTTGGGCTGGAAGCCGCGCAGGCGCGGGCCGATCAGGTGCTTGTGCCGGTAATGCAGCAGCGGGATCCAGGGCAGGTCGGCGAGAAAGAGTTCTTCCGCACGGTAGAGGATCCGGGCGCGGGCCTGAAGGTCGGTCTCGCGGGCGGCCTCGCGCATCAGGGCGTCGTAGGCCGGGTTGGCGTAGTGCCCGGAATTGAAGCCGTCGTTCCCGCTCTCGACCAGGAACAGGAAGTTCTGCGGGTCGGCGTAATCGGCGATCCAGCTCATCCGGGCGAGGTCGAACGGGCCGCCGTCGCGCAGATAGGCGAAATGGGTCTTGGCGTCGGTGGCGGCAAAGGACGTCGCGACGTTGAGCGGCCGCCACATGTCGGCGATCGCCACCATGGTGTTCCGGTTGTTGTCGGTGATGTTGTAGCGCAGCTCGACCGCGAGCGGGGTGCCGCCCGGCCCGTAGCCGGCCTCGCGCAGGAGCGCGACCGCCGCGTCCTCGCGCTCGAGCGGCGACAGGTCCCGGCCCGGCATCGTGGGCGGGGGAAGCGCGTTGTCGAGGCCGGCCGGCGTCAGGGAATAGGCCGGCAGCATCGTCTCGCCCCACACGGCGTCCGCCAGGAACTCGCGGTCGAGGGCGAGCGACAGGGCCCGGCGTACCCGGGCATCCCCGAGGGGGGCTTTGCGCACGTTCACCATCAGCGCCAGCACGCCGAGGGCCGGGTTGAGGATCACGCCCGCGCCGAACCGGGCCTTGAGCGCCTTCACCTGGTCGGCGGGCAGGTCCTCGAGGGAATCGATCTCGCCGGCGGCGAAGCGGCGCACCGCGGCGGCGAGGTCGGGGGTCGGGATGTACTCGACCCGGGGGATCGCGATCGCGGCGGCGTCGCGGTGATGCGGGTTGCGGATCGCCACGATACGGTCGTTGGGCGAGAAATCCTTCAGCACGTAGGCGCCGTTCGACACGAGGTTGCCGGGCCGGGTGAAGGCGTCGCCGAAGCGGGCGAGCGAGGGCCGGTGGAGCGGCGTGCTCGCCTGGCGCGCCATCAGCTCGGCGAAGTAGGGGGTCGGCTGGGCGAGCCGGATCACCACCGTGAGCGGATCGGGCGCCGACACCCCGACGGCGTCCACCGGCATCGCCCCGCGGTTGACCGCCTCGGCATTCAGGATCGGCGCCAGCACGCTGGCGTATTTCGCCCCCGTCGCCGGGTCGAGCATGCGGCGGAAGCCGTGCACGACGTCGTCGGCGACGACCGGATCGCCGTTCGACCAGCGCCCGTCGGGGCGCAACGCGAAGGTCCAGGTCAGGCCGTCGGCGGAGGTGGTCCAGCCCGCGGCCGCCCCCGGCATCAGGGCGCCGTCGGGGCCGTAGGTGCTCAGGCCCTCGTAGAGGTCGAGGAGGATCGTCGCCTCGGCCACGGTCGAGGTCTTGTGCGGGTCGAGGGTCTCGGGGTCGGCGCCGTTGCCGCGCCGGTAGGCGGCGGGACCGGCCGCGCGGGCGGGGACCGCCGCGCCGAAGGGCGCGGCGCCCAAGGATGCGGCACCGAAGCCCGCGAGGACGTCCCGGCGCCGCATCGCCGGGCTCAGGCGCCGGTCTGGGCCTGGAGGCCGGCGGCCTCGATTCCGGCGAGCGCCGCCTTCTCGTCGTTGTCCGAGGTGTCGCCCGAGATGCCGACCGCGCCGAGGAGCACGCCGTCGCGCTTGATCAGCACGCCGCCCGGGACCGGGATCAGCCCGGCGGGGCCCGCCACGTGGGTCACCGCGGCGACGAAGTAGGCCTGCTCCTCGGCCCGCTTGGCGATGGCGCGCGAGCCGATGCCGAGCGCCAGCGCGCCGTTGGCCTTGCCGAGGGCGATCTCGGCCCGCTTCAGGCTGGTGCCGTCCTCGACGGAGGCCGCCTTGAGGGCGCCGCGGGCGTCGAGCACCACCACCGCCAGGGGCTTGAGCCCGAGGTCGCGGCCGGCCTTGAGGGCGGCGGTCACGAGGGTCGAGGCGGCGTCGAGGGTGAGGTCGGACATGGTGTCGGGAACTCCGGGTCGTCGGGTCGGCGGGCCGCGCGGGCGGGCCGCCATCCTCGGGTCCCCGGGGCTTACCCTGCCGGGCCGGGGGATGCCAGGGTCGGGGCATCGACCGCCGGGGCCCCGCGTTGCCGCAGCGCGACCGTCGTGATACCGGCCCCGCGCACCATCGGCGCCTTGAGGGACATGTCGGACCGCGACCCCGCTGCCGCGGGCCTCTCCGAGGGCCTGCACCTCACGCACACGATCGACCTGCCCGGCCACGGCACGCTGGCGGGCGAGATCGACCTGCGGGAGAACTTCTCCGCCTGCCTCGGCGACGTGCCGCTGCGCGGCCGACGCGTGCTCGATGCCTGCGCGCTCAGCGGCTTCACCAGCTTCGCCATGGAGGCCCTGGGCGCCGAGGTCGTGTCCTACGACCGGGCCGAGGGCCGGCACTGGGACCTCGTGCCGTTCTGCGACGGCGCGCCGGCCTCCCACCTCGTGCCGCTCCTCGACGAACACCAGGCCCGGATCGCCCGCGCCTATCGCCACTGCCACGCCGCCCTGGGCTCGCGGGCCGAGCGGGTGGAGGGCGACCTCCATGCCGTGCCCGAGGCGATCGGCCCGGTCGACCTCGCGGTTCTGGGAGCGCTGGCGCAGGTCCGCGACCCGTTCCGGGCGCTGCACAGCGCGCTGCGCCTCGTCCAGGAGACCGCCGTGGTCACCGGCACGCTGCCGCGCCGGCCGTGGTACGATCCGGGCCGGCTCGTCGACGACGGCTGGCTCGGCGACCCCCGGCACGGGCCGTTCGCGCGCGAGCGGTGGGCGGACCGGCGCGCCGACGCCCCCCTGGTCTTCCTGCCCCGCACCGGCCAGGGCAACCCGTTCGCGGCCTGGTGGCAGATCCCGCCGCGGACGATCGTGCGCTGGCTTCAGATCATCGGCTTTGGCGAGACGCGGATCGCCTATCACCGCCGCCCGCTCGCCGGCCGGATGCGCACGCTCTACGCCGTGGTCGGCCGCCGGACGCAGGCGAACCACGCGGCGATCTGAGAAGGACGGGAATGTTCCATATCGGGCAGGACGGCTGGCTGTTTCTGACCGTCGGCACCAACCGGGCGGCGGACCTCTACGCCAACACCCCGGAGGTCTGGCGCATGCTGCGGGGCTGGCGCCGGCTGCTGCTCGCCCGTGCCGACAAGGCCGCGCGGCTCCACGCCCGCTACCTGCATCTGTCCTCGCCCGAGAAGCTGAGCGTCTACGACCACAAGTTCCACGGCGACGGCCCGGTCCGGGCCTCGCGCTCGCCGACGCGCCGGCTGGGGCAGTTGCTGCGTCTCACGCCCGCGGGGCGCCGGCTGTGGGTCGACGCCCTGACGCCGCTCAGGGCCCGGCGCGACGCGGCGGAACTGTACTACCGGACCGACACGCACTGGACCTCGCAGGGCACCTTCGTCGCCTACCGGGCGATCTGCGCGGCCTGCGGCGCGGCGGCGATTCCCGACCTCCTGGAGACGCGGCCGGCCCACGAAGTCACCCGCCGCATGGATCTCGGCGAGAAGCTGCAATTTCCGGTGAGCGAGACCTCGACCTACCGGGCGATCCGCCGGACCGCCGGGATCGCCGAGGAGGGCCGCCTCCACGCACTGGCCGAGCGCCACCCGGAACTTGCCCTCCATACCGGCGTGCGGGTCGGGTTCCGCACCGACGACCCGGCGGCCGACCCGCGCTCGCTGCTCGTGTTCGGCTCGTCCTATTCGGGCTACGGGGGCCTGGGGCTCACCAGCATGCTCGCCGAGACCTTCCGGCGGGTCGATTTCGTCTGGTCGGCGGAGATCGATTGGGGCCTCGTCGCGCGGCTGCGCCCGGCGATCCTGCTCACCGAATCCGCCGAGCGCTACATGGCCCGGCTGCCCGACGACGACGGCTTCGACGTCGGGCGCTACGAGGACGAGAAGATCGCCCGGCTGCTCGCGGAGAATCCCGGGCTCGCGATCCCTAGTCGGTGAACACCACGGTCTTGCGGCCGTTGGCGATCACCCGGTCCTCCAGCACGTAGCGCACGGCCCGGGCGAGCACCCGGCGCTCGATGTCCCGGCCCTTGCGCACCAGATCCTCGGGGGTGTCGCGGTGCGAGATGCGCTCGACGTCCTGCTCGATGATCGGCCCCTCGTCGAGGTCGCCGGTGACGAGGTGCGAGGTGGCGCCGATCAGCTTCACGCCGCGCACGTGGGCCTGGTGGTAGGGCTTGGCGCCCTTGAAGCCGGGCAGGAACGAGTGGTGGATGTTGATGCAGCGGCCCGCGAGCTTGTGCGAGAGGTCGTCCGACAGGATCTGCATGTAGCGGGCGAGCACCACCAGCTCGGCGCCGGTCTCCTCGACGAGGCGCCACAGGGCGGCCTCCTGCTGGGGCTTGGTGTCCGGCGTGATCGGCAGGTGATGGAACGGGACGCCGGCGAGATCCGCCGCGCCGTAGATCTCCCGCGGATAGTTCGAGACCACGGCGCAGACCTCCATCGGCAACTCGCCGATGCGCCAGCGGTAGAGGAGGTCGTTGAGGCAATGGTCGAAGCGCGAGACGAGGAGCATCACGCGCCGCCGCTCGGCCCGGTCCCGCAGGGTCCAGTCCATGCCGAACCGCGCCGCCACCGCCTCGAAGCCGGACGCGAGCGCATCCCGCCCCGGCCCGGCCGCGACCGGGTTGAACACGATCCGCATGAAGAAGCGGCCGGTCTCGACGTCATCGAATTGCTGCGCGTCGAGGATATTGCACCCGGCCTCGAACAGGTAGGCCGAGACGCCGGCCACGATCCCCGGAACGTTGGTGCAGGAGAGGGAGAGGACGTAGGAGGGGGTGGTCATGGGTACCCGGGCCGGAAACGAGAATCGGCCCACGCCCTAGGCGATCGTCCCGGGCGCGTGAAGCCCCTTACGCGTCGTCCCGGACGAAGGCGACCCGGTCCCAGGTCACGCCGGGCCGGCCGAGCTGGGCATCCGCGTCGGTGCGGCAGAGGAGGCAGCGCAGGCCGCACCCGCGCGCGAGGTCGATCGTCTCGGCCGCCGACACGTCGAACATCCGCCGCCCCTCCGGCACGGGACCGTGGCGCAGCGACAAGGCCATCACGCCCCCGACCCGCAGGAGGCGGGCGAGACGCGGCATCGCGCACCGCCGCTCGGCCGCGTCGAGATGCATCCAGACGGCGGTGAGCATCACGACGTCGAAGCTCTCGCCGCGCCCGGAGAGGGCGGCGAGGTCCGGCAGGCCGTCATCCAGCCAGTCGATCGACGGGGACGGATGCAGGGCGACCGCCTGCCGGCGCAGCTCGGCGGTCGGCTCGACGGCGGTGACGCGATAGCCGAGGGCGGCGAAGCCCGCGGCATCGCGCCCGGTCCCGGCCCCGATATCGAGGACATGGGCCGGCGGCGCGGGCAGGAGCGGCAGGATCGCCGCGTGGATCTCCGCGAAGGCGATGCTCTCGTATTGCGAGACCAGCCGCTCGGCCTCGGCGGCGTAGCCGGCCGTACCCCGGGGAGCGCTCCCGTCCGTCACGCCTCCGCCTCCAGTTCCCCGCTCACCTCCAGCCACTCCTCCTCGGCGCTGCCGAGAGCCGCGGCGGCCTCGGCCCGCATGCGGGCGAGCTCGCCGGCCTTGGCGGCATCGGTGCGGAAGGCGGTGCCGTCGGCGAGCGCCGTATCGATCTTGGCGATGGCGGCGGAGAGCTTCGCCATCCTGGCCTCCACCGCCTCGAGCTTGCGGCGCAAGGGGGCGAGCGCCGCCCGGCGCTCGGCATTGGAGCGGCGCTCCACCGCCTTGGCGCCGCCGGTCGGCTCCTGGGCCTTGGCGGTCTCGGCCTCGGGGCCGGCCAGCACCAGGCGGCGGTAATCGTCCATGTCGCCGTCGAAGGGCTTCACGGTGCCGTTGCGCACGAGCCACAGCCGGTCGGCGCAGGCCTCGACCAGGAAGCGGTCGTGGCTCACCAGGATGACGGCGCCCTCGTAGTCGTTGATCGCCTCGACCAGCGCTTGGCGGCTCTCGATGTCGAGGTGGTTGGTCGGCTCGTCGAGGATCAGGAGGTGGGGCCCGTGGAAGGCGGAAAGCCCCATCAAGAGCCGCGCCTTCTCGCCGCCGGAGAGCTGCGAGACCGGGGTGTCGGCCTTGTGGCCGGGGAATCCGAGGCGCGCCGCCGCGGCCCGCGCCTTCGCCTCGGGCACGTCCGGCATCAGGTCGCGGACATGGGCGTAGGCGCTCTCGGCGGGCCTGAGTTCGTCGAGCTGATGCTGGGCGAAGTAGGCGACGTTCATCTTGCCCCAGCGCCGCACCTCGCCGGACAGCGGATCGAGCCGGCCGCCGATGAGCTTGCAGAAGGTCGACTTGCCGTTGCCGTTGGCACCCAGCAGCGCCACCCGGTCGTCGGGGGCGAGCGTCAGGTTGAGGCCGGTCAGCACCGTGCGGTCGGGATAGCCGGCCTGGACCCGCTCCATCGCGACGAGCGGCGGGGACAGGGCGCGCTCCGGGCTCGGCAGGTGGATCACCGGCACGTCGTCCTCGATCAAGGCCGCGATCGGCTCCATCTTGGCAAGCCGCTTCATCCGCGACTGGGCCTGGCGCGCCTTCGTCGCCTTGGCCTTGAAGCGGTCGACGAAGCTCTGGAGATGAGCGCGCTCGGCCTCCTGCTTCACCCGGGCCTTGGCCTGGAGGGTGCGCTTCTCGGCGAGCTGGCGGGCGAAGGAGGTGTAGCCGCCGCGATAGAGCGTGAGCTTGCCCCGGTCGAGGTGGAGGATGTGATCGACGGAGGTATCGAGCAGGTCGCGGTCGTGGCTGATGATCACCGCGGTGCGCGGATAGCGCTCGAGGTAGTCGTAGAGCCAGAGCGTGCCCTCGATGTCGAGGTAGTTGGTCGGCTCGTCGAGGAGCAGCAGGTCCGGCTCGGAGAAGAGCACGGCGGCGAGCGCCACCCGCATCCGCCAGCCGCCGGAGAAGTCGGAGCAGGGCCGGGCTTGAGCCTCCGCATCGAAGCCGAGGCCGTGCAGGATCGCGGCGGCCCGGGCCGGCGCCGAATGGGCGTCGATGTCGACGAGCCGGGTCTCGATCTCGGCCCGGCGCAGCCCGTCGGCGGTCTCGGCCTCGGCCATGAGGCGCGTGCGCTCGGTATCGGCGGCGAGCACCACGGCGTGCAGGGTCTCGGGGCCGGCCGGGGCCTCCTGCGCCACCCCGCCGATCCGGGTGCCCTTCGGCAGGCCGATCGAGCCGCCCTCGGTCGGGATCTCGCCCTGGATGATGCGGAACAGGGTGGTCTTGCCGGCGCCGTTGCGCCCGACGATCCCGACCCGCGCCCGCTCGGGCAGGGCGAAGCTGGCTTGGTCGAGGATCAGCCGGTCGCCGATCCGGTAGGTGAGGTCGTTCACGCGGAGCATGGCGGCGTTGTGGGGGCGGCAGGCGTGGGAGGCAAGGGGGCGGGAGATCGTCCAGTCGGGACGGCAGGTTCTCCAGCATCGGCCGTGATTGACCCACGCCGTCACTGAAGCGCCGATCGACGATGTCCACCTGCCACCGGTGGAGACATGGCCCGGGCGCCGAGACTGTGTGCGCCCGGTCCGTGCGCCGCGCTGCTCCCTCTTTTGACGTGCGAGAAACTTCCGAAAGTTGTAATTTTACAACATTTCCAGCCGATTTCTAGGATATGCTTGTGAAGCATATGAAGAGAAACAATATTTTTACGGGCGGTTGAGAGAAAGCCATGACTGAATATGTTCGTTATGATTTTAGCGGGCCGCTATCTTCATTAAGCGGCGGGAATCAAATAACTACTGAAGGTTCTATCTTTGTATTGTATGATCTACCTGGACAACCACGCATAGCGACCGTTTCCAGCAATTTGAAGGCTGATCAGTACAGCTTTCCAGAGCGCGGAACGATCAATCTGATAAGAAATTTGGACGGATCCACTGATTATAGAGTTGGATACATTGGCAATAGTCAATTTTCCAATGAAAATGTTTCATTATCATTTACATTTGATTCAAATCAAAGATTGTTTAGTAAATTCGACACAGTTCAATACACGAAGGCAGTTACGGACTACACAACGATTCCGGCCACAACTAAAACTTTAACGTTCGGGTCGACCAATCTCTCGACGACCAGCGCGATTACGAATACGGTTCCATGCTTCGCTGGCGGCACACTGATACGGACGACGATGGGTGACGTACCGGTCGAGCACCTCAGTGTCGGCCAGCATGTCGTTACCGCCGCTGGCGAGGCCCGCCCGATCCGCTGGATCGGGCGCCGCACACTGGACTGCTCCCGCCATGCTACGCCCGAAGCGGTCTGGCCGGTCCGGATCCTTGCGGATGCCTTCGGACCAAGCCTCCCGGCCCGCGACCTCGTTCTCTCCCCCGACCACGCTGTGCGCGTCACGGTGCTCGACGATGTGCTGATCCCGGTCAAGCATCTCCTCAACGACGCCACGATCGCCCAGATGCCGGTCGCGGAGATCACCTATTGGCACGTCGAGCTCGACAGCCACGACGTTCTCCTCGCCGAGAGCCTGCCAGCGGAAAGCTTCCTCGATACCGGCGTGCGCGCCGGCTTCGAGAACGGGTCGGAGCACACGGTGCTGCATCCCGACTTCAGCCCGCTCACCTTGGACGATTTCTCCCTGCCGCTGGTGCAGGACGGACCGATCGTCGACGCGGTCCGCACCCGGTTGATCGCCCGCGCCCAGGCGCTGGGCTGGACCCTGACCGACGAGGACGATCTCCACCTCGTCGCCGACGGCGTGGCGATCCGTCCGGAGCGCGATGGAACGACGGCGCGCTTTTCCCTGCCGGCTGGGGCCGGCTCGGTGCGATTGACCTCGCGCAGCTTCGTGCCCGAGCGGGTGCGGGTGGGCGCGGGCGACGGGCGCCGCCTCGGCGTGCCGGTGCGGGGCGTCTCGGTGATCGACGGCCACGGCGTGATCCGCTCCCTGCCGATCGGCAGCAGTCTATTCGAGACCGGGTTCTCGTTCATTCAGGATTGCGAAACGAACCCGTGGCGCTGGACTGTGGGCGCCGCGGCTCTTCCCGCCGTGCTCTGGGCAGGAAGCACCGGCATCGTGACGCTGGTGATCGAGACCGCGCCCGACCGCGGCACTCTGCAGGCTTGGCTGGCACCGGCGACCGGGCCGACGCTGCGAGCCGGCGCAGACGAGAACCAAGGCGCCACGCGGCTGAGCGCCTGAGGGGCGCTGCACGCGTCGGAAGGCCGTCGGGGAAAATCGTCTAGACCAGGCCTGGGCTTGCACGTTCCCGGCTGCCTCGGTCAGGCCCTCCCCCGGTCGCCTGCCGATAGCATCCATCGATCCGAGACTTCGAGCCCAACACGCCAGGAAGGGCGCCCCCCTGGGGCCCCTGCCAGGTTTGACAGCCACGCGACCACGGTCAACAGCGTGGCTTTGAGCCCGACGCCGGGCATCTCGATCGAGTGTCGGCGCCAGGGAACGCTGGAGCGGCGGACATGAACGCGAACGAGGCGCGGATGCGCGCACTCCTCTCGGAGCGCCGAGCCCTGATCGGCATCGTCGGCCTCGGCTATGTCGGGCTGCCGCTGGCGCTCGCCGCCCTCCGGGCCGGCTTCTCCGTGCTCGGCTTCGACGTCGATCCGGGGCGCGTCGCGGCGCTGAACCGGGGCGAGGGGGCGTTCCACCACATCCCGGGCGAGGCGCTGGGCCCGGCGCTGGCCGCCGGCACCTTCGCGGCCACCGGCGACATGGCGCGGCTTCACGAGCCCGACGCGGTGCTGATCTGCGTGCCGACGCCGCTCACCCGCCATCGCGAGCCGGACCTGTCCTACGTCGAGGCCACCGCCCGGGCCATCGCCGCGCGCTTGCGCCCCGGCCAGCTCGTGGTGCTCGAATCGACCACCTATCCGGGCACCACCGACGAGGTGATGCGACCGATCCTCGAGGCGGGGGGCCTGCGCTCGGGCAAAGACTTCTTCCTCGCCTACTCGCCGGAGCGCGAGGATCCGGGCAACGACCAATTCGACACCGCCCGCATCCCCAAGGTGGTGGGGGCGGACGACGATGCCGCCCGGACCCTGGCGGAGGCGCTCTACGGCGCGCTGGTGGTGCGCACCGTTCCGGTCTCCTCGGCCGCCGCGGCGGAGGCGGTGAAGCTCACGGAGAACATCTTCCGGTCGGTCAACATCGCCCTCGTGAACGAGTTGAAGCTCGTCTACGACGCGATGGGGATCGACGTCTGGGAGGTGATCCAGGCCGCGGCCACAAAACCCTTCGGCTTCATGCCGTTCCAGCCCGGGCCGGGACTGGGGGGCCACTGCATCCCGATCGACCCGTTCTACCTCGCCTGGAAGGCGCGGGAATTCGACGTGCCGGCCCGGTTCGTGGAACTCGCCGGCGAGGTCAACACCCGGATGCCCTACCACGTCGTCGAGCGCCTGGCGGCGGCCGTCGACCGCACCGGCCGCGCCTTCTCGGGCGCCACGGTGCTGGTGCTCGGGCTCGCCTACAAGCGCAACGTCGAGGATACGCGCGAGAGCCCGGCCCTGAAGCTGATCCGGCTGATCGAGGGGCGCGGCGCGGTCGCGCTCTACCACGACCCCCTGGTGCCGGTCCTGCCGGCGACCCGCGAGCACCCGGAGCTCGCCGGGCGATGCTCGCAGCCCCTGACGCCCGAGACCCTGCGCGCCGTCGACGCGGTGCTGATCGCCACCGACCATGACGGCGTCGATTACGCATTGGTCGCCGAGCATGCCCGCCTCGTCGTCGACACCCGCAACGTCATGGCGCGCCATGGACTCACAGGTGCGACGATCGTGAAGGCGTAATGTTGGGAAAACCCCCGGCCTCCCCGGTACATGACCCCGGCGAGCGCCCCCCGCACCCTGGCAAGCGGAGCCGCGCCGGGCTAAGAACGCGGGGGCAGCACCCGCGAAGCCTCCGCGGGGTCGAGGGTACCAGATGGGTCGGCTCGCAGGGTTTCCGTTCTTCAAGGACGCGGGCGTCGACCTGACCTCCTACGAATCGCGCTGCATCTGGCGGCGGTTCGACGCCAACGAGATCCTGGTCGATTTCGACGACGCCTCGACCGACGTCTACCTCCTGGCCTCCGGCGAGGTGCGGATCCTCAACCGGACGCAATCCGGCAAGGAGGTGATCCTGGGCGAGATGCGGGCCGGCGAATTTTTCGGTGAGCTCGCCGCCATCGACGGGGTCAGCCGCTCGGCCAACGTCACGGCGCTCACCCGGGGCGAATTGTGCGTGGTGCCGGCCGCGGTCTTCCGCGAGATCGTCTTCGCCGCCCCCCCGATCGCCGACAAGCTGCTGCGGCTGCTGGCCAAGCGCGTGCGGATGCTCAACGCCCGGCTGATGGAGCACGCGGTCCTCGATCTGCGCCATCGCCTCTACGCCGAACTCCTGCGCCTCTCGACCCCCCGGCCCGGCACCGAGGGCGAGCGCGCGGTGAGCCCGCCGCCCTACCACCACGTGCTCGCCGCCCGCATCGGCTGCCGCCGCGAGCAGGTGACGCGGGAATTCACCGTGATGGCCCAGGAAGGTCTCGTCGACCGGACCCGCGGCGCCCTGATCCTGCGCCGGCCCGACATTCTGGAGGCGCGGGTGGCGGAGGCGTTGCGGGAGGATTCCTGAGGCGCCCCCTTCACAAGACCCTCCATGCACAAGACCTTCACCGCCCACCGCGAGGACCGCCCCGGCGCGGCGTGGCTCGCCCGCTTCCGGGCCGGGCGGGACGAGGCCGCGCGGTGGTACCTCGGCGACACGGCCGCCCCGCTCCCGCCGGAGGCCTGCCGTGCCGCCCTCGTCCGGCACATGCCCGAGCTCGTCCGGCATTACGACGCGGCCTGTGGGCTCGTCGGCGACGACCATCTCGCCCACAGCATCCTCAGCCATTACCGTCCGGCCGCCCACCGGCAGGGCTGCAGCCAGGCGGTATGGCTCGGCGAGGACGGCCCGGCCCTTGTGCGCAACTACGACTACCCGCTGACCTCGATCACCGGGCGGATCGAGCTCTCCGCCTGGTCGGGCCGGCGGGTGATCGGGATGGGCCAGCGCCCCTGGGGCGGCTGCCTCGACGGGATGAACGACGACGGGCTCGTCGTCAGCTGCACCCTCGGCGGCATCGCCCGGCGCGGCGAGGGCTTCGCCATCATCCTGATCCTGCGCTACCTCCTGGAGACCTGCGGCTCGGTGGCCGAGGCGACCGAAGCGTTGCGCGGCCTGCCGCCGACGCAGCTCCACAACGTCACGCTCCTCGACCGGACCGGCGACCACGCCACGCTCTTCCTCGGGCCGCGGCGGGAGGCGGCGGTGACGCGCCAGCGCACCTGCACCAATCACCAGGAGAGGGCCTCGCCCGCCTCGCGCTCGGCCCTGCGCCAGGCGGTGCTGGAGGAGGCCCTCGACGCCCCCTCGACCACGCTCGCCGGCCTGACCGCGCGGTTCTTCGAACCGCCGCTCCATTCGCGCAAGGCCGCCTTCACCACCGCCTACACGGCGGTCTACCGGCCGGCCGAGGGACGGGTGGACTATCTCTGGCCCGGCCATCGCTGGCGCCAGGGCTTTTCCCGGTTCGAGGAGGGGGCCTACACGCACGATTACGGCGAGTTGGAGCCGTAGCCGTGCGCGGAGCGGGGCGGGGGCGACGCATGCGCATCCTGGTGCTCGGCGGCACGCGATTCCTGGGTCGGGCGATCGCCGCGCAGGCGGTCGGGCGCGGCCACGCCGTGACCTGCGCCGCGCGGGGGCGCGCGGGCGCCGCCCCGCCGGGGGCCCGCTTCGTCGCGATCGAGCGCGACCGGGCGGACGGGCTCGACGCCCTGAGGGGAAAGACCTTCGATGCCGCCGTGGACGTGGCGCGCGACCCGGGCCGGGTCCGGCGGGCGCTGGCGGCGCTCGCGGGCCGGGTCGGGCACTGGACCTTCGTGTCGACGACGAGCGTCTACGCCGACACCGCCACGCGCGGGCAGACGGCCCGCACGGCGCCGCTCCTGGCGCCGTCCGACGTCGGGCCCTACGGGGCCGCCAAGGTCGCGTGCGAGCGGGCCTTCGGCGGTGGCGCCCTGATCTGCCGGGCCGGGCTGATCGTCGGCCCCGGCGATCCGACCGGGCGGTTCTCGTACTGGGTCGCACGGCTCGCGCGCGGCGGGGAGGTGCTGGCGCCGGCAGAGCCGGAGGATCCGGTCCAGTGGATCGACGTCCGCGACCTCGCCGCCTGGATCGTCCACGCGGCGGAACGGGGGCTCGCCGGGCCGTTCGACGCGGTCGCGCCGCCTTGCACCCGCCGCGCCTTCCTCGACAGCTGCGCCGCTGCCCTCGGCTCGGCCTGCACCTATGCGTGGGTGGATCGGGCCTTCCTCGACCGCCACGGGGTGGAGCGCGAATCCGGCCCGTTTTCCCTGCCGCTCCCGCTGCCGGACACGATCGGCGACGCGTCGCGCGACGTCTCGGCGACGCTGGCGGCGGGCCTGAGCGTGCGGCCCCTGGAGGAGACCGCCCGCGACACGCTTGGCTGGCTGGAGACGACCGGCGGCCCGGTCACCGGCCTGACCGCGGACGAGGAGGCGGCCCTGCTGGCCGCCCGGCACACGGAGCGGGGCTACCGCCCCTCCGGCCCGTAGGCCGCCAGGAAGACCCGCACGGCTTCCGCCACCCAGTAGGTCGTCTCGGCCTCGGTCGGCGGGTCGCCGACGGCAAAGAGCAGGCGGCGCATCGTGGTGGCGGCGCAGAGGTCGAAGAAGTGGCGGGGGGGGGGGGGGGGAACCCTCGGCCCCGC
>NZ_JTHF01000146.1 GCF_001043895.1 Methylobacterium indicum | reverse complement strand
CCAAGGACCGGCGGGTCGAGGTGGCCTTCGCCAAGCCGGACGGGACAGTCCTGCGCGAGCGCCGGGTGCCGGTGAGCCTGGAGCGCGAGCGCGACCTCGCCTTCGAGCGCTGGCGGCGCCGGCGCCGGGACGCGGTGGCGGCGCGCTCCTGCGGGCGTCTCGGCTACGTCCACGTCCGGGCGATGAACGCCGCCTCCTACCGCAGCACCTTCGCGGAGGTTTTCGGGCGCTTCGGCCGCGCCGAGGGGCTGGTGGTGGACGTGCGCTTCAACGGCGGCGGCAACCTGCACAACCAATTGCTGACGATGCTGTCGGGCCGGCCCTACCTCACCTTCGCGCCCCGGACCGGCCCGGTCCAGAGCGACCCGCGCGACCGCTGGAGCCGTCCCTCCGCCGTGCTCATGAACGGGGCGAGCTATTCCGACGCCTCGATCTTCCCGCAGGGCTACCGCGACCTCGGCATCGGTCCCCTGGTCGGCGAGCCGGTGGCCGGCACCGGCACCTTCGTCTGGTGGGTGCCCTCCCCGATCGTGCCGCGCCTCACCTACGGGTTGCCGCAGGTCCCGCTCTACCGCACCGACGGTACGCGGCTCGAGAATACCGACGTGCTGCCGGACCTCGCGATCCCCTCCGACCCCGCCGCCTGGGCGGAGGGCCGCGACCCGCAGCTCGACGCGGCGGTGGACCGGCTGCTCGGCGGGACGGGCGGGGCCTGCCGAGCGGTAGGGGCTGCGGCGCCGGGGTAACCCGAGGACAGGATGGGATCAGTCTGGCGATATGAGTGGCTCACTTCGATCTCTTGCGGGCAATACGAATTTGCTGAGCCAAGATGGCAGTGGAGATCAGGATGGCTTCGCCAAGCGAAATGGATCTCGTGAGGGGCTTGGAAGAACGTCTGCATGATCCCGCCATTCGTAGCTCGCCGGATAAGGTGGCCGCGCTCCTGGCAGATGATTTTCTTGAATTCGGAAGATCTGGCGCGGCATACGGGAAAGATGAAATCGTTCGCAGACTGGCCACGGAGCAGGGTCGCGAGCGATCGGAGCTGATCGCCTACGGATACGAGCTGAGGATCCTCTCTGCGGGCGTCGTGCTTTTAACCTATAGAACCGTTCGGAAGGTGGAAGGAGCGCCGGACCTGCACACGCTGCGCAGTTCAGTTTGGAAGCTGATAGACGGCAACTGGCAGATGGCATTCCATCAGGGAACGCCAACCGTTGCCAAAATCTAACGTCTGCCCACCACCCCAAGTGGTCCTCCGCGCGGTCAGGGTGTTTGGGTTTCCACGCTACAGAAAACTCTGCGGATCGACGTCGATCCCGACCCTGAGATTCCCCCGCGGCTTCGGCCCGCGGGCGAGCCAATCGCGCAGATAGCTCTGGAGGTCGATCTCGCGCTCGGTCTTGACGAGCAGGCGGAAGCGGTAGCGGCCGCGCACCAGCGCCAGCGGCGCTTCCGCCGGGCCGAGCACCATCACGCCGGGCGGCGGCTCGGCGACGCGGGCGAGCGCCCTGCCATGGGCCTCGGCCGCCTCGCGGTCGGTGCAGGAGATGACCAGCGCCGCGAGCCGGCCGAAGGGCGGCAGGCCGGCGACCTCGCGGGCGGCGGTCTCCTCGGAATAGAAGCGCTCGGCATCGCCCGAGATCAGCGCCGAGATCACCGGGTGCTCGGGCTGGTAGGTCTGGACGAGCGCCCGGCCCGGCTTCTCGCCGCGGCCGGCGCGGCCCGTCACCTGCTGGAGCAGCTGGAAGGTGCGCTCCGCGGCGCGGGGATCGCCGGAGGTGAGTCCGATATCGGCATCGAGCACGCCCACCAGCGTCAGGTGCGGGAAGTTGTGGCCCTTGGCGACGAGCTGGGTGCCCACCACGATGTCGCAACCGCCTTCGGCCACGGTCTGGAGCTCGGCCCGCAGGCGCTCGGCCCCGCCGGGAAAGTCGCTCGACAGCACGATCACCCGCTTGTCCGGGAAGGTGGCGGCGACCTCCTCGGCGATGCGCTCGACGCCGGGGCCGCAGGCGGTGAGGTTGTCGAAGGTGCCGCACTCGGTGCAGGCCTCGGGCCGGCGCTCGGCATGGCCGCAATGGTGGCAGACCAGCGCCCGGCGGAAGCGGTGCTCGACGAGCCAGGTCGAGCAGTTCGGGCATTGGTAGCGGTGGCCGCAGGCCCGGCAGAGCGTCAGCGGTGCGTAGCCGCGCCGGTTGAGGAAGAGCAGCGCCTGCTCGCCGCGCGCATTGGTCTCGGCGATGGCTGAGACCAGGCTCGGCGACAGGTAATGCCCGCGCGGCACCTTCTCGCGCCGCATGTCGATGGCCTGGATCTCCGGCAGGCGCCGGCCGCCGAAGCGCTCGGGCATCACCACCCGGCGGTAGCGGCCGCGCTCGGCATTGACCCGGGTCTCGATCGCAGGCGTCGCCGAGGCCAGCACCACGGCGGCGTGTTCGAGCTTGCCGCGCACCACCGCCATGTCGCGGGCGTGGTAGCACACGCCGTCATCCTGCTTGTAGGCGCCCTCGTGCTCCTCATCGACCACGATGAGCCCGAGGGTGCGGAACGGCAGGAAGAGGGCCGAGCGGGCCCCGACCACCACCTGCACCTCACCCGACGACACGCCCGCCCGGATCTTTTCGCGACGGCGCCCGCCGACGCCGGAATGCCACGCGGCGGGACGCACGCCGAAGCGCTTGGCGAAGCGGTCGAGGAACTGTGCGGTGAGCGCGATCTCGGGCATCAGCACGAGCGACTGCACGCCCCGGCGCAGGGCCTCGGCCACCACCTCGAAATACACCTCCGTCTTGCCCGAGCCGGTCACGCCCTCGAGCAGCGTCACCCCGCCCTCGCCCGCCGCCCCGCCGTCTCGCGGCGGCGCGGTGAGCGTGGCGATGAGCGCCCGGGCCGCCTCGGCCTGGGGTCCCGAGAGGGGATCGTGCGGGTGGTCGGGGTCCGGCGGCTCGGCGACCCGCTCGGGCGCCAGCGCCACGGTCTCGAGTACGCCGTCGTCGATCAGGCCGTCGACCACGCTGGCGCTGACGCCGGCCTCCAGGCTCAGCGCGCGCTTGCCGCGCACCGCGCCGTCGGCCGCCACCGCCACCACCTTGCCCCGGGCCGGGGTCATCCGGCTCGGCGGCATCCCGGTCGCCCGCACGCCGACCTTGGCGGTCTCGGTGCGGCTCTCCTCCGGCAGGCGCAGGGTCATGGCGAGCGCCAGGCCCTTCGGCGCCAGGGTGTAGCGGGCGATCCACTCGACGAGGCGGCGCAGCGCCGGGCTCAAGCCCTCGACGCCGACCCGTCCGCTGACGCGGCGCAGGTTCGAGCCCGCCCCGTCGCGCAGGGACCAGACCACGCCGACGGTCTCCCGCGGCCCGAGCGGCACCTGCACGACGTCGCCCTCCTGGAGGACGAGCTCGGGCGGCACGGCGTAGCTGTAGGCCTGGTCGAGGGCGAGCGGGATCAGGACGTCGGCGATCGGGGCGGTCATCGGGCTTCGAAGGTCGGGCGGGGCTGCCTCGTCATATAGGAACGGTCACGCCGGCTCGCCCCCAGAGGTTCCGGATCAAGAGATGCCGGATCAGGAGACGCCGGATCCTGCGGTCTCCTCGTCCTCGCCGATCCGCCGCCGCACGCCCCACTCGGCCAGCACGGCGTTGAGGTCGTCGAGGACGAAGTGGCGGGCGCTGTCCTGGTCGTAGCCCTCCTCCAGCAGGGAATCGTACTCGGTGAAGACGTGGCGGGCGTAAGCCACCATGCCGAGCCAGGCGGCGGTCTCGGGCGCGGCATTGCGCAGGCCGGTGCTCGCCAGCGCCTGATCGACGATCGCCTCCGATTCGAAGTCCGGCACCCGGGGCGCGAGGCGGGCGAGCGCCGCCTCCACCGCCTCGCGTCGGGTGGGGAGCGCCCGTGGCGCGGGATCGGGACGGCGGGTCATCGGGGCCTCCGGCGCGGGCGAGCGGGCGACCCTGCCGGAGCGGGCCGGTCCTGTCACTCCCCCGCCGCCGCGCTGCGAACAGGGCACGCGGATGCGCCGATCGGCGCCGGTGTCGCGCGCTGCGGAAACCGCATAAGGTGGGACGTCCGTTCTTCTTCACCGGCCTCCCGCGACGCGGCGGGCGGCCCCGAGACCCCGCCATGCGCCTCTTCCTCGCCAGCACCCTCCTCGCGCTCGCCGCCGGCACCGCCGCGGCGCAGACCGAGGTCCCCGCCCCGGCCGGCACGGCACCCCTGGGCGTGACCGCACCGGCGGCGAGCCCCGCCACGCCGGCAGGCCGGCGCCAGCCCCGCCGGGGCGACGCCGCCCAGGCGGCGGCGAGGCCCGAGGGGGTCAAGCCGGACGTGGCGGATTCCGCCCGCAAGGCGCAGGCCGCGACCGCCGCCCGCGACAAGGCCTGGGACGCCCGGATGAAGCGCACCCTCGGGTCGATCTGCCACGGCTGCTGAAGAATCCGGCGATCACCCCGATGATCCGCTTCGAGGGCGCGGCCAAGACCTATCCCGGGCAGGCCCGGCCGGCGCTCGACGCCTTCGACCTCACGGTCGAGGCCGGCACGACCTGCGTGCTGATCGGCCCTTCGGGCTGCGGCAAGTCGACGGCCCTGCAGATGGTCAACCGCCTGGTGGCGCCGAGCGCCGGCCGGGTGTGGGTCGAAGGCCGGGACGTGGCCGGGCTCGACCCGATCTCCTTGCGCCGGCGCATCGGCTACGTGCTCCAGGGCGTCGGGCTGTTTCCCCACCGCACGGTCGCCCAGAATGTCGCGACGGTGCCGGGCCTCCTCGGCTGGGACGCCCGGCGGATCGCCGAGCGGGTCGACGCGATGCTCGGCCTCGTCGGCCTCGATCCCGGCGAGGTCCGCGACCGGCGGCCGGACGCGCTCTCGGGCGGCCAGCGCCAGCGCGTCGGCGTCGCCCGGGCGCTCGCCGCCGACCCGCCGGTCCTGCTGATGGACGAGCCCTTCGGCGCCGTCGATCCCGTGGCCCGCGCCCGTCTCCAGGACGAGGTCCGGGGTATCCTCGTCCGGCTCGGCAAGACCGTGCTGATGGTTACCCACGACCTCGACGAGGCGGTGCGGATGGGCGACACGGTGGCGCTGATGCGCGAGGGGCGCCTCGTCCAGGTCGACGCGCCCGAGCGCCTGCTCGCCCGGCCGGCCGACGCCTTCGCGGAGCGTTTCATGGGCTCCGATCGATGGCTCCGGCGTCTCGCCCTGCTGCCGGCTCGCGACTACGCCGAGCCGGTGCCGGCGCGCGGCCACCCAGGGCCCGAGCCCGCCGGGGCGGCCGCGCCGCGTCTCGACCCCGGCGCCTCGCTCAGGGATGCGCTGGTCCTGATGCTGGCGAGCGGGCAGGCGCAGGTCGGCGTCGAGGGCGGCCGGGTGACGCTCGTGTCCCTGCGCCGGGCTGCCGGCGAGGCCCCCGCGGAAGCGCCGCCCGCCTGAAACTTTATCTGCGGCCCCCGATGGTGTAGGCGCGGCGATCCGTTTCGCCCGCGCGCGCCGCGGCGCGTCCCCATCGGGGCCCGCGTCGCCGCCCGGAGCCCGCCCCGAGGTCGCCCCCGATGACCACCCGTCTCGCCGATACCTTCGCCCGCTGCCGCGCGGAAGGCCGCGCCGCCCTCGTCACCTACGTGATGGCGGGCGATCCCGATCCCGAGACCTCGCTGCAGGTGCTGCGCGCCCTGCCGGAGGCCGGCGCCGACATCGTCGAGTTCGGCCTGCCCTTCACCGACCCGATGGCCGACGGCCCGGCGATCCAGGCGGCGGGCCTGCGCGCCCTGAAGATCGGCCAGACGCTCGCCGGCACCCTGGAGCTGGTGCGCCGCTTCCGGGCCGAGAACGCCGGCACGCCGGTGATCCTGATGGGCTACTACAACCCGATCTACACCTACGGCGTCGCCCGCTTCCTCGACGACGCCAAGGCGGCCGGCATCGACGGGCTGATCGTGGTCGACCTGCCGCCGGAGGAGGACGACGAGCTCTGCCTGCCGACGCTCGAGGCCGGCCTCGCCTTCATCCGCCTCGCCACCCCCACCACCGACGAGGCGCGCCTGCCCGCCGTGCTCGCGAACACCTCGGGCTTCGTCTACTACGTCTCGATCACCGGCATCACCGGCACGGCGACCCCGGATTTCGGCGTCGTGGGCAGCGCGGTCGAGCGCATCCGCCGCCACACCGACCTGCCGGTGGTGGTCGGCTTCGGCGTCAAGACCGGCGCGCATGCCGCGGCGCTCGCCCGCTCCGCCGACGGCGTGGTGGTGGGCTCGGCGATCGTCGACACCCTCGCCCGCTCCCTCGACGGCGAGGGCAAGGCCGGGGCGGGCTCGGTCGAGGCGGTGACGGCGCTGGTGCGCGAACTGGCGGCCGGCGTGCGCGCCGGTCGCGCGGGCTGAGCCGCATCCCCATCTAGAACCGTTACGATTCCGACGACCGAGGAGCGATCATGGTCGAGGCGATGAACTGGATCTCCGAGGTCGTGCGCCCGAAGATCAAGACGCTGTTCAAGCGCGAGACGCCGGAGAACCTCTGGGTGAAGTGCCCGGAGACCGGCCAGATGGTCTTTCACAAGGAGGTGGAGGCCAACGGCTGGGTGATTCCCGGCTCGGAGCACCACCTGCGCATCACCGCGCAGCAGCGCCTGAAGCTGATGTTCGACCAGGGCACCTGGCTCGACGTGCCGCTGCCCGACGCGCCGGCCGATCCCCTGAAGTTCCGCGACGAGAAGCGCTACGCCGACCGGCTCAAGGACGCCCGCGCCAAGACCGGCATGACCGACGCCTTCAAGGTCGGGTACGGCCGCGTCGCCGGCCTGCCGATGACGCTGGCGGTGCAGGATTTCGGCTTCATGGGCGGCTCGCTCGGCATGGCGGCCGGCGAGGCCTTCGTGCGCGGCGCCGAGACGGCGCTCGAGAAGCGTACCCCCTACGTGCTGTTCGCGGCCTCCGGCGGGGCGCGGATGCAGGAGGGCATCCTGTCGCTGATGCAGATGCCCCGCACCACCGTGGCGGTGCGCCGCCTCAACAACGCCCGCCTGCCCTACGTCGTGGTGCTGACGAACCCGACCACCGGCGGCGTCACCGCCTCCTACGCCATGCTCGGCGACGTGCACCTCGCCGAGCCCGGGGCGCTCATCGGCTTTGCCGGCCCGCGGGTGATCGAGCAGACCATCCGCGAGAAGCTGCCGGACGGCTTCCAGCGCGCCGAGTACCTGAAGGAGCACGGCATGGTGGACCAGGTGGTCCACCGCCGCGAGATGAAGACCACCATCGCGCGCCTGTGCGGCCTCCTGATGCAGGTGCCGGCTGCGTCCCTGGCCGAGGCGGTCCCCGAGCCCAAGGCCGAGGCCAGGCCCGAGCCGAAGGTCGAGCCGAAGCCCGAGCCCCGCGCCGTCCCGGCCTGACCCGGGCGCATCGCAGGATCGCGCCCCCGCTTCGTGCCGCGGGAGCCGATTTCGGCCTTGCCGTCCGCTCGCCCGGCCGTCGTATGATCCCCTCTCGCGCCCGCCGCACCGGCGGCGGGCCGGATGGAAGACCCCGCGGAAGACCCCGATGGAATCCTCCGACGCCTTGATGGCGCGCTTCCTGGCCCTGCACCCGCGCACCATCGATTTGTCGCTCGGACGGATCGAGCGCCTGCTCGCGGCGCTCGGCCACCCGGAGCGGCGGCTGCCGCCGGTGATCCACGTCGCGGGGACCAACGGCAAGGGCTCGACCATCGCCACGATGCGGGCGATCCTGGAGGCCGGCGGCCTCGCCGCCCACGTCTACACCTCGCCCCACCTCGTGCGCTTCCACGAGCGCATCCGCCTCGGCGCCGTCGGCGGCGGCCGCTTCGTGCCCGAGGACCGGCTGGCGGAAGCCTTCGCCCGCTGCGAGGCGGTGAATGCCGGCGCGCCGATCACGGTGTTCGAGATCACCACCGCGGCGGCCCTGCTGCTGTTCTCCGAAGCGCCCGCCGACGTGCTCCTGCTCGAGGTGGGTCTCGGCGGCCGGGTCGACGCCACCAACGTCATCGACCGGCCGGCCTGCGCCGTGGTGACGCCGATCGGCCGCGACCACGCGGAATATCTCGGCGACACCGTCGAGGCGGTGGCCGGCGAGAAGGCCGGCATCTTCAAGCGCGGCTGCCCGGCGGTGATCGCCCCCCAGGACTACGCCCAGGCCGACGCGGTGCTCTGCGCCCGGGCCGAGGCGGTGGGCGCGACGCCGATCCTCGTCGGCAACCAGGATTTCTCGGCCCACGAGGAGCGCGGCCGGCTGGTCTACCAGGACGAGGACGGGCTCCTCGACCTGCCGCGGCCGCGGCTCGCCGGGCGCCACCAGATCGTCAATGCCGGCACGGCGATCGCGGCCCTGCGCGCCGCCGGCTTCGGCGACATCGGCACCGAGGCCTTCGAGGCCGGGCTCGCCGCCGTCGAGTGGCCGGGCCGGCTCCAGCGCCTGCGCCAGGGCCGCCTCGCCGGCCTGCTCCCGCCGGGCTCGGAGCTCTGGCTCGACGGCGGCCACAACGTCGATGGCGGGCGCATCCTCGCCGCCGCGATGGCCGACCTGCAGGAGCGGGGCGACGCCCCCCTCGTCCTCGTCTCGGCGCTCCTCGGCACCAAGGACGCCGAGGGGTTCCTGGCCAATTTCAGCGGGCTCGCCCGCTTCCTGGTGGCGGTGCCGCTCGCCGGCCAGATGGCGGCGCGGCCGCCCGAGGAGGTCGCCGAGATCGCCGGCCGGGCGGGCCTCACGGCCGCGACGGCGCCGAGCCTGGAGGCGGCCCTCACCTCCTTGAGCGACCGGGCCTGGGAGCGCCCGCCCCGGGTGCTGATCTGCGGCTCGCTCTACCTCGCGGGGGCGGTGCTCGCGGCGAACGGTACCCCGCCGGTCTGAATCCGGGATCCCCGTCCGGCGGACGGGCCTCTGCCCGAATTCGCGCCACCGGCGCCCGGTGGATCCCCTGGATGGTTTGCCGGCAGGCTTGACATTTCCCTCGGAAGCCCGGCCGCCGGCCGTGTCGTTGCCTGTCCGATGTGACCTAACTGCTACATCGTGCGCCACGGAAATGGTCTAGCTTGGTGTCGATAGGGGAACCTGCTGGGGACCATCATGAAGAAACTCCTGAGTGCTTTCGCTGCCTTCACCGCGCTGACCGCCGCTGCCTCGGCCGCGGACCTGCCGCGTCGCGTTGCCCCGCCGCCGGTCTTCACCCCGGTGCCGGTCTTCACCTGGACGGGCTTCTACGCCGGTTTCAACGCCGGTTACGGCTTCAACACCGCTGACACCCGCGCCCCGACCGTCGTCGGCGTGCCGGCCGGCGCCACCGCCGCCAGCAGCGTGTTCGTGACCGCCGCCGGCGCCCCGACCACCGGCGTCCTCGCCTTCGGCAACCGCAACAGCAACGACGGCTTCGTCGGCGGCGGCCAGATCGGCTACAACTACCAGTTCACCCCGGGCTCGGGCGTGGTCGTGGGTATCGAGGCCGACGCCCAGTACGTCGACTTCGGCCGCAGCCGCAACCAGTATGCCTTCGCCACCGTCGCCGGCGGCGCCATCAACCCGGGCACCCTGGTCTTCAACCCGAACGGCATCTCGGGCCTCGACTTCTTCGGCACCGTCCGTGGCCGCCTCGGCTACGCCTGGGACCGCACCCTCGTGTACGCCACCGGCGGTTTCGCCTACGGCTCGGGCGGCGGTCGCGACTTCGGCCTGCCGAACAGCTCGCGCGACAACTTCCAGACCGGCTGGGCCGTCGGCGGCGGCGTCGAGTACGCTCTGCCCACCGACTCGTTCCTGAACTTCTTCCGTTCGTCGGCCGTGACCCTCAAGGTCGAAGGCCTGTACGTGAACCTGGATCAGGGCAACCGCAACAACGGCGTGTTCGCTCAGACCGTCAACGGCACGCAGTATTCGGTGTTCTCGCCGGGCGTCGTGTCGGTCGGCCCGGCCAACCTGTACCGTCGCGAGACCGAGTTCGCGGTCGTCCGCGCCGGCCTGAACTACAAGTTCGGCTCGTACTAAGACCCGACTTTCCGTCCTCGCGACGGAGCGGAGCCCGGCCTCACGGCCGGGCTCTTCGCGTTTTCGACGCCCTTGGCAGTGGATCCTGGCAGTGGATCCTGCCGGCGGATCGCGGGTGGGGAAGCCGGCACGCATGCGGGACGAGCGGCACAGGGCGCGGCAGCACCGCAGCGGCCTGCCCGGCCTCGAGGCGGTCTCTGTCTCGTCCGACCGCGCCTTTCCGCGCCACGCTCACGACCAGCTCGGCTTCGGCGTCGTGGTGGCCGGCGCTCACCGCTCCTGGAGCGGCCTCGGCGCCGTCGAGGCGGCGGCCGGCGACCTCATCACCGTCAATCCGGGCGAGATCCACGACGGCGTGCCGGTCCGCTCGGCCGTCCGAACCTGGCGGATGGTCTATCTCGACCCGTCCCGCCTCGCCGACCTTCTCCCGGAGGAGCGACGCAAGGGTGTCGAACTCGCCCGTCCGGCGCTTCGCGATCCGGCCCTCGCCACGGGCGTCATCGGGCTCTTCGGACTGTTCGCGATGGACCGGCCCGATCCCCTCGCGGTCGAGCAGGACCTCGTCCGGGTCCTCGTGCCGCTGTTTGCCCGCTACGGCAGCCGCCCGGCTCCGCGCCGCGGTCCGCCGCCGCTCGTCGCCCGGGCGTTGCGGCGGCTGGAGGAGGCGCCCGCAGAGGCCGTGACCCTCGCCGAACTCGCCGGGCTGTCGGGGGTCAGCCGCTTCCAGCTGCTCCGCGGCTTTGCCCGGTCGGTGGGGACGACGCCGCACGCCTACCTGATCCAGCAGCGCGTCCGCCTGGCGCGCCGCCTCCTCGCGGCGGGATCCGGGCCCGCGGCGGCCGCGGCGGAGGCGGGCTTTGCCGACCAGAGCCACATGACCCGCGCCTTCGTCCGCCAGTATGGGGTCACGCCGGCCCGCTACCGCGCCGCCCTCGCCTGAAGCCGCAATCGCGTTCAAGACCCCCGTCGCCGCTCCGGGCGAGGATCGTCCCCGACCGGGAGGATGCGGATGGGACGGGACCACGACTACGTTCACGGCTACGCGGCGGCGGAACAGGCGCGCCTGTGGGACCAGGCAGCGACGCTGGAGTCGCGGCTGCATCGCGGCGCCCGCTATCCCGCCGGCGGCACGGTGCTGGAGGCGGGCAGCGGCGTCGGCGCCCAGACGATCCCGCTCCTGCGGCAGAATCCCGACGCGGTTCTCACCTGCGTCGACATCGCGGCGGCCTCTCTCGCGGAGGCGCAGACGCGTATCCGGGCCGCCGGCCTGCCCGTGCCGGCGCTGCGGCAGGCCGATCTCAAGGCCCTGCCCTTCCCGCGGGCGAGCTTCGATCATGCCTTCGTCTGCTTCGTGCTGGAGCACCTTCCCGATCCCCCGGCGGTCCTGGCCGAGTTGCGCCGCGTGGTGCGGCCGGGCGGGAGCCTGACGGTGATCGAGGGCGATCACGGATCGATCCTGCTGCACCCGGAGGACGCGGCGGCGCGGGCCGCCATCGCCTGCCAGGCGGCGCTGCAGCGCAGGGCGGGCGGCGATCCGGAGATCGGGCGGCGGCTCTCGCCGCTCCTGCGGCAGGCCGGCTTCGCCGATATTCGTGTTCTGCCGCACCTCGTCTACGCCGATGGCACCCGGCCGGACCTTGCCGAGGGCTTCGTGCGTCGCACCTTCGCGGCGATGGTGGCGGGCATCCGCGACGAGGCGATCCGGGCCGGGCTCACCGACGGGCCGGCCTTCGATGCGGGCCTCGCCGCGCTCGACCGCGCGGCGGGGCCGGAGGGCAGCTTCGCCTATACCTTCTTCGAGGTCACGGCTTTCGTGCCGCCGGCCTGACGAGCTTGCCTCAGCGGTAGTCGTTCGGGTCGAGGCCGTGGCGGGCGATCTTGTCGTAGAGGGTCTTTCGCGGGGTGCCGAGCGCTTCCGCCGCCACCCGCACGTCGCCGCCGGCCATGATCAGCTCATCGCGGATCAGGCCGCGCTCGTGGCGGTCCATCTGCTCGGCCAGCGTCGCGGGCTTCGCCGGCTCAGGCACGGCCGGGCCGGTCGGGTTGAGGCCCAGCGCGCAGCGCTCGGCGAAATGGCCGAGCTCGCGCACGTTGCCGGGCCAGTCGTGCCGGCTCAGGTGCTCGCGGATCGACGGGGTGACCGGCGGCGGCTCGCGGTTGAAGCGGGCGGCGGCCTTGCGCAGGAAGTGCTCGAACAGGAGCGCCACGTCCTCGCGCCGCTCGCGCAAGGGCGGGATCGCCACCGAGACGACGTTCAGGCGGTAGTAGAGGTCGTCCCGGAACGTCCCTTGCGCGACCGCCTGGCCGAGGTCGATCTTGGTGGCGGCCACCACCCGCATGTCGACGGGCTGGACCGCGTTGGTGCCGAGGGGCTCCACCACCCGCTCCTGCAGCACCCGCAGGAGCTTGACCTGGATGGTGAGCGCCATGCTCTCGATCTCGTCGAGGAACAGCGTGCCGCCGTCGGCATGCGCGATGCGCCCGACCCGCTTCTTGAGCGCCCCCGTGAAGGCGCCGGCCTCGTGGCCGAACAATTCGCTCTCGACCACGGTGTCGGGGAGCGCGCCGCAATTCATGGCGACGAAGTTGCCCTTGGCGCGCCGGCTCCAGCGGTGGAGCGCGCTCGCCACCACCTCCTTGCCCGAGCCGGTCTCGCCCAGCACCATCACGTCGACATCGGCCTCGGCCACCTCGCGCACGAACTGGCGCAGGCGGGTGATCGCCGGCGAGACGCCGAGGAAGGCCGGGTCCTCCGCCACCGCGGCGTCGAGGCGGGAGCGCAGGGAGCGGTTCTCGATCACCAGCTTGCGGCGCTCGAGGGCGCGGCGCACCGAGGCGACCAGCGTCTCGGCCGGGTAGGGCTTGGCCAGGAAGTCGTAGGCGCCGGCCCGCATCGCCCGGACCGCCATGGTGATGTCGCCGTGGCCGGTGATCAGGATCACCGGCAGCTCGGGATCGGCCTCCTGCAGGGCGGAGAAGAGCCCGAGCCCGTCGAGCCCCGGCAGGCGCACGTCGGTGACGACGACGCCCGGCGGATCGGCGAGGACCGCCCGCAGGGCCGATTCGGCGTCGGCATGGGTCTCGACGGAGAAGCCCGCGAGGTCGAGGCTCTGGCCGTTGGCCCGGCGCACCTCCTCCTCGTCGTCGACGAAGACCACGCGGTCGGACGGTGCGCTCATGCGGCGGCTCCCTCGGTTCCGGGTTTCTGGTGGTGGCCGGGCACGGCCGCGGCGGGGGCGAGCGGCAATTCGACCCGGAACGACGCGCCGCCCTCCGGCGAGGCGCCGGCCGAGAGGGTGCCGCCGCATTCCTCGACGATGCCGCGCGAGATCGCGAGGCCGAGGCCGAGGCCGCCGGTCTTGGTGGTGAAGAAGGCGTCGAACACCTGGGCGCCCCCCTCGGGCAGCCCGCCGCCGTTGTCGCCCACCTCCAGCACCGCGCGCTCCCCCGCGACCCGCACCGTCACGGCGATGCGCGGCGCGTCGACGCCCGCGACCGCGTCGAGGGCGTTCTGCACCAGGTTGACCACGACCTGCTCCAGCCGCGGTCCTTCCCCGAGGACATAGGGCGAGGGCTCGGGCAGCGCGAGGGCGAGGTCGATCCCGCCGAGGCGCCCCTCCACCACTTCGAGGCTCGTGCGCACCACGCCGGCGAGCGCCACCGGATCGCGCCGGCCCGAGGCCTTGCGGGCAAAGCCCTTGAGCTGGCGGGTCAGGACCGCGATGCGCTCGGTCAGGCGGCCCACCGCCGCGAGGTTCTCGGTCGCCTCCGGCAGCCGCTCGCG